>JANLPY010000528.1:0-4518 GCA_031367505.1 Hyphomicrobiaceae bacterium
TGAGGGGGAGGGCCGGGGTGGGGGTGGAGGCAGTGTCCGACCGGGGTGATGCCTGACTGGTCGGGGACAGTTACCGACCTGTCCTGGTTGGGTACATTCACCGATCTGCGCATCGTCCTTTAACTAGAATGACCTTTGCGATCGGTAACTGTCCCCTTCACTTGCCTCAAGGCCCTTCGACGATCACCATGTCGATGAAGCCAGCGCCTTCGCGAAGCTTCTTGGCGGCGGCATACTCGGGCGACAAGGCGTAGGTGCGGGCGACATCGAGGCTTTCGAACTCGAGCACGACGTTGCGGGAACGGCCCTCGCCTTCGATCACCTCGGTGCGGCCACCGCGAACCACCGGCCGGCCACCATACTTCTTGATCGCTTCACCGGCGGCGGCGGCGTACACCGCCCACTGCGTCGCGTTGGTGACGACGGCTCTGGCAATAACGTATCCCTTGGACATAGAAAGCGCTCCTCAATTGTGCTCGGCGGCACTGATCTCATCGATGATCGCGGCGGCTGCCGCTCGTGGATCGGCTGCCTCGGTAATCGGGCGGCCGACGACCAGATGTGTCGCACCCGCATTGATTGCTTTCAAGGGCGTAACGCTGCGGGCCTGATCCCCCTTTTCCGCACCCGCTGGGCGAATGCCGGGGGTGACGATCAGGAAATCCGCGCCGGCGGCGGCTCGTACAATCGCTGCCTCCTGGCCCGATGCGATCACCCCGTCGAAGCCCGCGGCCTTGGCGAGTTTGGCACGATGCACGGCGAGCTGCGCTGGAGAAAAACCGGCGATACCCTGCTCGCGCAGATCGGCTTCATCAAGGCTGGTTAGAACCGTGACTGCCAACAGTTTCAGCTTCGATTTACCGCGCCCACGCACCGCCGCGTCGAGCGTCTTGCGATCATGGCCATGGACGGTCAGATAATCGAGCCCCATGCGGGCGACGTTCGCCGTTGCCTTCTCGACCGTGTTGCCGATGTCCAGCAACTTCATGTCGAGGAATACGGACTTGCCCGCAGCCTTTAGCCCCGCCGCAAATTCGAGCCCGCCGCCGAATACCAGTTCGAGCCCGACTTTGTAGTGCGAGACGCTATCGTCGAGCGCCTCGACCAGGCGGCGCGCCGCATCGACGCTCGGTACATCGAGAGCGACGAACAATCGATCTTTGGGCGGGATTGATGCTGGCATGTGGGTCTCCTCGCATTGCTTGTAGGTTGGGTTAGCGCGGCCCAATTGCTTGGAAAGTTAATGGATGTCAGTTCCGCGCGTAACCCAACAACTTCGACCATTTGTGGAATGTTGGGTTACGACCGGTAAGGAGGCCGGTCTAACCCAACCTACGGTCCGGCCGCCTCGAAACTCGCCGACAACTGTTCCACCAGCTTGTTCAACACGAACCGGCCGCGCGAGGTGGCGCGGATGCGATCTTCATCGGGCAGGTATTCCAGCATTTCGAGTTCGATCAGGTGGTTGATCGCGGCATCGCTCGGGCGAATACCGCCGATGCGGGTCAGCCGCGCGAGGTCGAGCCCCTCGGTCAACCGCAGCCCCATCAGCAGCATCTCGTCGGCCTGCTCGTCGCGGGCGAGTTTGGTGTCTTCGATCACGCCGTGGCTGTCACGCTCGACCTGTTCGAGCCAGCGCTCCGGCGTGCGTTCAGCTACCGTCGCGTGGCGTTGACCATCGACCAGAATGCGGCCGTGCGCGCCGGGGCCAATGCCGGCATATTCGCCGTAGCGCCAATACAGCACGTTGTGGCGGCTCTCCTGGCCTGGCCGCGCGTGATTGGAAATTTCATACGCGGGCAGCCCGGCTTCGGCGGTCATCGCTTGGGTTGCGGCGAACAATTCGTCGGCCAACTCCGGTTCCGGCGTGATCAGCTTGCCGGCCTTGTGCAGTTTCTCGAACGGAGTGTCGGGCTCGATCGTCAACTGATAAAGCGAGATGTGATCGCCAGCGATCTCCAACGCCTCGCGAAGTTCCGCGCACCATTGGCCGACGCCTTGGCCGGGTCGCGCATAAATCAAATCGAACGTGAACCGATCGAATGTGCCGCGTGCAATGTCGATCGCTTTGCGCGCCTCGGCAACCGAATGCAAGCGGCCAAGCGCCTTGAGGTCGGCATCGTTCAGCGCCTGCACGCCGAGCGACACCCGATTGATGCCAGCGTCGCGATAGCCGCGAAACCGGCCGGCCTCGACGCTCGACGGGTTGGCTTCGAGCGTGATCTCGGCGCGGCGATCGATGTGCCAATTACGGCCGATCTCATCGAGGATGCCGGCGACCGTCGACGGTGCCATCAGCGAGGGTGTGCCGCCGCCGAAGAATATGCTGGATACCTCGCGCGGGCCGGTGCGTTCGCGGGTCGTGTGGATCTCGCGCCGGAACGCTGCGAGGAAGCGTTCCTGGTCGATGGTGCCGGTGCGGACGTGGCTGTTGAAGTCGCAATACGGGCACTTCGAAGCGCAAAACGGCCAATGGATGTAGACGCCAAAGCCTGGATCAATCGTCTTCACCTCAACGCTTGAGGTATGCATCGACGAACTTGGCGAACGCAATGGCGCGGTGGCTGATGGCATGTTTGGCATCGGGCTCCATCTCGCCGAAGGTTTGGCTCAACCCATCGGCAAGGAACATCGGATCGTACCCGAAACCGAGTGACCCGCGTGCAGGCCATACCAGATGGCCGTGCACTTTGCCTTCGAAAATTTGCGGGGTCCGGCCCGGGATCGCAATGCATAGCGCGCAAACGAAGTTGGCCCTTGGGCCAGCGCCAACCCAGCCGTTGCGCTCGGTCACCTCGTCGGCGACCTTTTTCATGGCTATCGCAAAGTCTTTCGAAGGCCCGGCCCAACGCGCGGAATAGATGCCTGGATCGCCGTCCAGGCACTCGACTTCGAGGCCTGAATCGTCCGACAGCGACGGCAATCCGGATGCGGTCGCCGCGGCTACCGCTTTGAGCCGCGCATTACCGGCGAACGTCGCCTCGGTTTCTTCCGGCTCGGGCAGTCCCAGTTCGCCGGCCGACACCGCATCGAGCCCGAACGGGCGGACGAGATCATTGATCTCGACCACCTTGCCCGGATTGTGGGTGGCGACGACGAGGCGGGTGCCAGCAACCAGCTTCATTTAGGCGACCGTCAACTGCTGCAATGAGACCAACTCGCCGATGCCTTTGCGGGCGAGCACCATCAGCGCGTCGAACTGTTCCTGGCTGAATGGGTCCTTCTCAGCCGTGCCCTGCACTTCGACGATGCCGCCCTTGCCGGTCATCACAAAGTTGGCGTCGGCTTCGGCGTCGCTATCCTCGGCGTAGTCGAGGTCGAGCACGGCTTGGCCGGCATACAGGCCAGCCGAAACGGCGGCGATGTTGTCCTTGAGCACGCCGGCCTTGATCATCTCGCGCGCCTGCATCCAGGCGAGGCAATCGTGCAGCGCGATCCATGAGCCGGTGATGGCGGCGGTGCGGGTGCCACCGTCGGCTTGGATCACGTCGCAGTCGATCGAGATTTGCTTTTCGCCGAGCTTTTCGAGATCGACGACGGCGCGCATCGAGCGGCCGATCAACCGTTGGATTTCCTGGGTGCGGCCCGATTGTTTGCCGGCTGAGGCTTCGCGGCGCATGCGCTCGTTGGTGGCACGCGGCAGCATGCCGTATTCGGCGGTGACCCAGCCCTTGCCCCGGCCCTTGAGCCACGGCGGAATCCGTTCTTCGAGGCTCGCGGTACACAGCACGTGGGTGTTGCCGAATTTGATCAAGCACGAGCCTTCGGCATGCATGGATACCGCACGCTCGAACGACACGCGGCGAAGTTCGTCATTTTTGCGCTTCGATGGACGCATGAGGAGGTGTGGCTTTCGGTGTTGGCGTGTGCGGGGATGCCGGAGCGCCGTTGTGCGCGATACGGCGCGTTGAGGCAAGAGGGTTGGGGAAGTGGGGGGGAGCAGTCGCCCGGCAGGCATCACCCCGGTCGGACAGCTGGTGTTCAGTTCCTCATAATTCCTGTCTAGGAAATCGGTATACTGTCCCCGATATCCGTGTCACCTCCCCGTATTCGTACCCGCACCCCCCACCCACGCCTTCCCGGAAAGACCGCGCTGGCGGGCTTGTCCGGGATCTTTACCTCGTTGGGTGAGGCACACGCAGCGCAACATCCACACGTAACGTTCCCGGATAGCCTACCACGGGCCGGCTTCCGGGAACGCGGATGTGGGAGTTGAGCTCCGGGGATAGCGCGCCGCAGCCGTAGGTTGGGTTAGCGGGCCACTTGGGCTGCGTAACCCAACATTCCTCGGGTGGTCGAAGATGTTGGGTTACGGCTGAAGCGGCCTAACCCAACCTACGGCTCTACGGCTCCTCCCGAGCCCTTTCCTCGCCGGGTGAGGCACACGCAGCGCAACATCCACACGTAAAGTTCCCGGATAGCCGGCCACGGGTCGGCTTCCGGGAACGCGGTTGAGATGCCAGACTTATCCACGGTCCTCTCCCCCGTGCGATACTCCACTGGTCGGACATCAAAGCC
>JANLPY010000564.1:0-4362 GCA_031367505.1 Hyphomicrobiaceae bacterium
GTAGCTACCGATCTTGTCGAGCGCGGCAGTGGCAGTTGTCTGCAATGCAGGCATGGGGCGTAACCCTGACCATGGTCCTAAACTGACCTCTCTGTCAGTATCGCCGCAAGAAGCCGATGAGGCAACTATTCAGATGCTCAAATATCGGGCTCGCGCACCAGTTAAGCGAGATCGCCCTCTCCGTTCCGCTCACTTCGCTTCTCCCGCAAGTGGCCAAGGAGCGAGATAGCTTGAACGATGCGAAGGCGCAGCGTGGGTTGAGTAGAGTTCTTGATCGTCGGGAGAACGCCCGGCTGTCGCCGGAGAGTGTTGGTCCACATGAGGCTGCGTTTTTACAAGCCAACGAGAACTACAAGTCCCGGGCCCATGCTCAGGATGTATACGAGAAGAACGTCGGTGAGTTGAACAAAGCGCGTGAGCTTGCCATCACTCACGGCGCGACCGACGCTGCACAGGCGGCGAAGCTGAAGATCGATGCGTACCGGATGAAGTACCTGTCGGCGGTCACGGCCGGCGGTGCGGCGCTCAAGCGGTTCTGAGATCAAGGGCGCGTTGCCCCGGCGGGGATTGGTGTTTGGTGGCGCACATAGTGCCGGGCCGGTGGGTTTGGGCGCTGGTGAGCCTCTGTGTGGGTTTCTTGGGCCTTGGAGAGCCAGAGCCTCGCAGTCAGCGCAGGTGTACTATCAGCGCACAAACTATTTGCGCCTCGACTGGGTCTCCCGGGGCTAGGTCAAGGGGCATCGCGCACCTAACGACCGAAAAATTTTATACGCCCGGTCGCTAGCGGGCCATTCCATATGCACCGGATTTCTTTCACCTCACTCTTCGGAGTGAACACAGTCGCGCCGCCCTCTTTGGTCAGATGTCCCTCGGCAAGAGCCCGAATATAGAAGACATCGCGCATGCCGCCTTTGTCCGTCGTTATCTTGCATGGTTGCCATTGCCACGCCCATGCGAACAGAAGTCCTAGCCAACCGAAGGTCAGCATCAAGCCAGCGAAGCCGAACAATGCGGGTGCCGGGTCAGATAGCAATGGCTGGCGTCCCGACTTAATCACAGACACCGCCGAGACAATTGCAAGCAGAAAACCCAGCGATACAGATCCGAGAAATCCAAACCACAAATACGTTGGGACAAATATGACTGCTGTGGCGACGAGCCAAGTGAATGGGCGACGATGCAAGGCGTCTTCGGGAGTGAGCAAATAGACCAGCGGCAATACAAGTACCACCACGGGCAGTATGCTGGCGGTGAAGAACAACCAGTCCTGCAATCCCATAAACGTGAGGAACGGTAGGCCGACCTCAAAGAAGTATCCGAGTTGGAACGCCGTCACCGCACACGCGGCAAAAATGCCGAGCAGCCAAGCTGGGTTGTCGGCTATGAACTTGTCCATGTCGCCCTTTCGATCCCCCAAGTCGATATGGTGGACGATGACGGCTCGGCAACGTCGGCTTCAATAATATATCTGTGGGCAATGGTAATTATATTCTTGAACAATTCAAATCGCCTGTCCTTGCGCGGCGCCGACCGCGCCGATCTCACAACCCCTTTCGCCGTCTTACAAGCATTGCACCACGTCGTCCCGGCCGCACGCTCAGCAGCGATCAGCACCTTACCCTCTCTGCTATTCGGGTGCGGCCTATCGGCAACTACATCAGAGAGCATCGCGCACCTGTTTCATGGTCATGAAGAATGTCGGCAGTCCTGGGGTCAGGCGCTTGAAATTATGCTTCTCATAGAACGCTTCTGCCTGAGCGTCGATCGCGTGGACAACCAACAATCTGGCGGCCACAATCTTCGAGGCGAGCGCCGCACGCGTCATTGCATCGGCCAATAAAGCCGGACCAAGACCGTTGCCCTTCTCCGTCACGTCGCGTGCCAAGCGCGCTAGGATTGTGATCGGGAAAGGATCTGGCGTGTTCCGCTTCAGGGACTTCGATGCTTCAGCATGCGTCATCGATCCACTGGCGAGGGCGTAGTATCCGACAACTCGTTTGCCCCGCCGGACAACGAAAGTCTTGGCGGTATCCCGGACATCGCTGTCCAAGGCTCGCTTGATCAACCACGTATCCATTGAGGCCTGGCCACAGCTGAACAGCAACACGTCATGCGCGGCTGTCAGCGGCTCGGGCGAACTCAGCTCAGTCACTTCTGCCATGGTGCCTTCCGGGACAGGAGCGCCTTCAACGCAGCGTTCGGTGGTGGCGGGTTATCCAGGGCGTCGTTGACCCTGGTCCAGTCTTCGTCATTTAGGACGAACAGTCGTTGGTCGAGGAGCACGTTCTCCGCACGTTGGCGCGCGCTCTGCACCATGAACTCGGTGCGCGACTGACCAGCCACTTGGGCGGCACGATCGATGATCTTCTGCGTTGCCTCGTCGATGCGGAGGCTCAACACGCCGTCCTTTGATCCCCGCCGAACCGGGCGGACTGTGACTTTCTTGACGTGCTTCACATTTGACATAACCCTGTGCACGGTGCCGGTCTTCTTGGGTGCGGGCATGGCGCGATCCTCACGTTTGGAGTGAAAGCTATCTATGCATTTTGTATTGTCATTGTCAATACATTTAACAATCGTTCACCACGTCATTCGCGATCACGCTCTTCTCTGCGTACTGGGACCTGGTCGAACACCAAGATCCCGAGGTGCGCCACCGAAGCGTTCGAATGCTAACGGTGTGGGCCGAAGAAGACGAAGTGAACACGCTGACGAAGTGAACACTCAGCCGCTGCAAGCGGCGACCGAGGCCCGGCAGGGACTGAGGGAGTTATGCAGACCTTAGCGATCTTACTGTCCGGACGATAACTTCGCTTGGTGTAGGTTGTTCGGCAGCTCACGCCCATCGAGTCCACCAGGTCGGCGGCGTTCTTCGATGTACGTAAAGACGTATACGTTTTAGTTTGCCAAGCGGGCTGAGCTGTGCCATCAACACGCGCGAGGGGATGCGTTTGTTGGAGAATGTGACATGGCGAAGCGTCCCTCGAAGCTGAAGAAAATAAAGCACGCTGTGCAAGTGGTGCGGTTCAGGATGGAGTATGCGATCGTCGAGTTCGACGCGGTCCCATCGCAAGATGAAACCAAGATCAAGACTACGGCGGAAAAGCTCGCTGCAAAGCTCCCCGACGCCGAATGGAAAATTCAGAAGTTCAACCGGCGCACCAACAAAGCGCACGCCGTCAAGGTCGCGTCACAAGAAGACGTAGATGACTGTCTTAAGGATAGTGGTGAACGACGTCGCGCCAAGTGGTTCGCAAATCTTGTTGAAGACAGCCCGCACAGTGTTCGATACATGGTGCTCCGAGGAGACCAAGAAAGTGGCGAAGGCGAGGTCCTTAATGAACCCTGGTTCGAGACCGATCCCCGGACTTATGCTCATCCGACATTGGACGAGATTGGCTCCACGTACTTCAGTCCCTCGGGATCGAGCACATGGCAAACCGCCTCGACGAAATGATCCAGGGCTCACCGAGAAAGCCCTCGGACGATATTATATTTGGTCCGGCCGCTTCTCCCGAGGAGCGTGAAAAGTTCGCCGAGATGCTTCGTTCAGTATGCCAATCTTCGGCCGCGGAAACACCGAAGGCACAAGATGCGTTGGCGCAGTACGTAACCCCAGCCCGACGACTTCTTCCGTCAACGCAGACAGATGTGAAGCGCAGTGGCAAATAGCAGCAAGTAGTGGCGTCCTGATGGCGCCAAGTCACCCACGCAACAGTTGAGCGTCCATGGTCAGTCCATTTTCGAAGCGATCAAAAGAATACGCCTTCGCCGGCCGCATAGAGTTTCCGCTGTCGTTGCCGGCGTTCGGGATTTCCGCTGTGCACCGCGCACGCATTGTCTATCAATGCACCCCTGATGGACCCTACTTTGACCCGGCGGAGAAAAGGATCGTCGAAGGTTGCGGGGCAAGCGTATCATCGATTGAAGTGTACTCTCGCGAGTCCGACAATGTGCGGAAGAAGTGGCTTGCATTTAACGGCCTGCTGGTCCCCCATGTAGCGTTCGATACATGGGCGGAAATGCTTGAAGCTGACGCAGCGCGGCAGTCCCGCGAGGCGCAGAAAAAACATGAGACTAAATTGAAGCAGAAAAAGCTCAGCACCAGGGTACCTATCCGGAGACGACCGCTCTGTTCGGCTCAGGCGAAGCGCGGCACTGTGACGATGGTTGGTCGTCATTGGAGATAGGTCCGTGCCTACGTCTGGACATAAGACTTCTCTCGATTTTGCAGCGCTGGTGGCGCGGCGCATTTGGACAGCTGACGACAAGCGGCGACTGGTGGCCGAGATGTCGGTGTCGGGCGCGAACGTGTCAGAGATTTCGCGACGGCATCGGATCGCCAACAGCCTGCTGTATCGC
>JANLPY010000568.1:0-3336 GCA_031367505.1 Hyphomicrobiaceae bacterium
AACAGTTTTTCTTTCGAGGGTCATTACTACAAGCTTCCACGCCCCCTCCGGTTCTTGGTTCCGCCAAACGGTTTCCGACCGGACGATCCTCGTACCGCAGGATCAAATGGACTCCCCCCCTTCAACACCAAGTTTGTCGGAATCGAAGCAAAGGATTGGCAATTTGCGGATGACATCCAAGTCTGGGCGGTGGATAAGAGGGACCTGGCGGTTTGCCTGGATCTCGAGGTCGGGCCCTATCAGGAGGTCCTGCTCGACTCGCAGATCGCGTTCGAGGAAGAAATGGCCTCGCGCGGTTCACCTGGTTCGCGCGGCTCGGCCGCCTCGCGTGGTTCCGCGTCTTTCCGCGGCTCCATTCTGGGTCCGCATCAGGGTCGTTAGGACGACCCACCTGGTCGCTCGCGCCGACGGGCCGGGAATTGTGCGTTCTTGCGCGCCGCCTGTCGGTTCGGACGTGCGTGTGACGGCATCGCTCAGTCCACGGTCGCGCCCGAGTCCTTCACGACCTGCGCCCAGCGCACGACTTCGGCTTTCTGGAACGCGGCAAATTCTTCCCGCGTCGTCGGCGCAGGTTCGATGCCCTGCTCCGCCATGCGCTCCCTGATTTCAGGGAGGTTGAGCACCTTCACAAGCTGTTCGTTGAGCTTATGGAGAACGGGTTCCGGCACATGCGCGGGAGCGAACACGCCATACCATGAGGTGACCTCGAAGCCGGGAACGCCGGCTTCGATCATGGTCGGAACGCCCGGCAGCCGGGCGTTGCGTTTCGTGGCCGTGATCGCAAGCGCGCGCGTCTTGCCGCTTCTGATGTGAGGAATTTGCCCGGGTGCGTTGTCGAACATCACCTGTATCTGCCCGCCGATGAGATCGAGGATCGCTGCGGGCCCCCCTTTGTACGGCACGTGCACGACCTCGATTCCGGTCTGCTTCTTCAGCATCTCCATGGCAAGGTGCAGCGATGTACCGCTGCCCGAGGAGCCGTAACTCAACTTGCCGGGGTTGGCTTTCGCATGTGCGATGAAGTCGCTCACCGTCCGCACCGGCAACGCCGGGTTCACCGCCAGCACGTTCGGAACCTTGGTCACCAGCGAAATCGGCGCGAAATCCTTGACCGGATCGTAGGGCAGTTTTTTGTAGAGCGACGCGAATATCGCGCTGTAGGAGACCGCACCGAAAAGGAGCGTGTAGCCGTCCGGCGGCGCCTTCGCAGCGGTCTCCGCAGCGATGAGGCCCCCTGCGCCGGTCCGGTTGTCGACGATGATTTGCTGGCCGAGCGCATCGCCCAGCTTCGGCGCGACGATACGCGCCACGACATCCGTGGGGCCGCCAGGCGGCAGGCCGATCAGCATGCGGATCGGGCGGTTTGGATAAGGTGCGTCAGCCGCACTCCCGGGCTCAAGCTGAGCGGCCGCCGCAGGTAATGCCCGTATCAGCGCGCACGCAATCGCGATCTTGCAGCAGGCGAGCAAGCGATTCCGTCTCATATCCCGCTGTAGTTGATGGCAGCCTCGCCGCCGTTTGCGCACCGGAACACCTGGCGTTGATTCGACCTTGATGTTGGCTGTCGTGCTGATCTTGCCCCATTTGCCGACCGTGTCACGGATCCGCACGACGAATCGCTTGGGCGCATTGGCGGACCCGTCAAAGCTGCGATCGGCCAACCGAATTGCAGCGCCCGGCGCATTTCTGATTCCGGCGATCTCACAATGTTGCCGCTTGACGATCGCGCACCACGCCGCCTAACTGGACGACGGCAAAAAGCGCGCGCATTTGGGGCAGGGTGACAGTGGCGGGGTTGGTTCGACGTGTGCTTCATCGCTTCTACGAAGAAAAAGGGGGACAGCTTCGCACGGATGTACAGACGACTATAGCTTGTCTTTCGCAATTTGGTTGGACCTTCAATCTACGCATCCGCTTCGATACACGCAAACACTTCCTCATAAAACTCGTAGGCGTGTCACGCACGTACGCCTCCGTCACTGACTGGGAATTCGGCGTTGTATGGCCAAGACCCATGTCCCATCACCTGTAGCGCGCATCCACCAGATCGATTTCACGCACCAGATCGCGCGAGGTCTCGTCGGAAATCTTCGACTGCCGCGCCAGGCTGAAAATCTCCTCGCGCTCATCATGCCCAAATGAAGCAAGTGCTCGTCGTGATGGCTCAATACCGAGAAGTTCGACACGCTCGCCTCTCTTGCATTCCGGGACCGCACCTACTGGCTAGCCTTGCGTCTTACTCGTCTGACACTGCCCTCAAGCTGCCGGCTGACGCGAATGTCGCGCCATGCACGGCCATGCATGTGTGGCAGATCTCAGGCCGGCGGCACTTCAATGACCGTTTGTGTGATGAGATTGGCTTCGTAGCCGTTCCGGTCGAGCGGGCAATCGATGAGCGGGTCGAAGTCGGCGCGCGAAAGCTTGCATTGTTTGGCCATCCGTCCCAGCAGGCTGTCGTCGATCTCACGCGCGCCGTGGCTAGTCTTGGTGAAGACGGCTGTCTTCTTGCCCGACATGGAATAGTAGTGAAAGTACTTGTGATCGCCTTCCCTGTGCTGAAAGCTTTTGCTCTTCAGGCCTTTTTCGACTTCGCTTTGTTTACGCGGCATCCCGCACATCGGTGAAGGTGGCCAGTAGCGAATGCTTGAGTTTGCGGGCCACGGCATCCAGGGTGTCGTCCTCAGCCAACGCATATTCGGTCCACAGCATGGCGATTTGCTCACTCAATTCAGCGAGCAGTGCCTCGCGAGTCGGGGCGAAAACGTCGAGTGCCAGCTCGCCGTGCTCGACACACAGCAGTTGACTGGTTTCATCCATGCGGGGTTCAAGGCTTAGGACGGGCACGGCCTTGAGAACCATCGCGCGATGGCGAACAGTATGAATATCCAGAGAGCACAGATTCAAGTCACGAATGTCGGTCACGTCGATGATCTGCTTGGGATCACCCTGATCATCCAGGAGCACCCGGCCCGTGACCTGAATCAGGTCGCGGCCTCGCTCATAAAGCATGTCTTCAACTTCTTCGTCATAGATGCAGGCCGGCTCTTTGTTGGTAGGCGGATAAATGATGGTGACTTTGCGCTCGGCGAAATCGATGCTTTTCAGCTCACCGGTAACGACACGGGCCGCCTCACGCTGCGCATTCTCCAGAATCTGGACAAGCACCGGTGCAGGGACGGTGTGTTCGTCCTGGTCATCGGCCTTGACATGAAAACTGAAGGACGGAGGACATTCGATATTTGACATGACGGCACATTCTCGCCTATTTGTCGGTCCGGTTCAATCGCCGTACCTAAAGGTTTGGAGGTTTTGAATCTCGCCGTGTTTTCAATTTGC
>JANLPY010000724.1:0-5166 GCA_031367505.1 Hyphomicrobiaceae bacterium
CCTGCGGTACGCCATCTTCGATCGCTTGCCGGATCTGATCGAGTGCGATGTGCGGCTTGGTCTGGAAGATGACGTCCTTCGGCACGCCGGCCTTCTTGCAGCGCGCGGCATCATTGGCCCACACCTCAGGAAGATAAAGCCGCAATGCAATCGGCAGGCTGGCGTGGTCACTGGCGACCGACAGCGTCACCGCCACCTGGCAATTGTCCTGTTTGCCGAGTTCGCCGCAGTATTGCCGTGCGACCGCGACCGAGTGCTTGCCCTTCTTCGGGATGCCGGTGTCATCGATGATCCATCCGCGGATCGGCACCCGCTCTTCGATCTTCGGCAGCACGAAAGTTCGCACGGCGGCGATGAGATCGGCCTCGTCCCACGGCGCGTTCGCAACAAAATGATGCAGCGACTGGTGCTTTGCCCCGACGTCATCGGGCGCGATGCGCGCAGCCATCGGCTCGACACTCTTCCGCGCGCCAGGCAACAGCAGTCCCGTGCAGTATGACGCCAGCGGACCATGTCGATCGGCGTGACCGATGACGGCGCTCAGATGTTCGATATACTCAACAAAACGCGACGCCACCCCCTTCGCGGCTCGCTGATCCATTCCGCTCTCCACCATCCGCAGCGCGAATCACCTGGATAGCAGAGTTCGGCATTTTATGACACAGTAAGACTAGAGTAACGGTCGTAGTCTTGGATTGCGCCACCCTTGAACACCATCGACGGTGACAACCGGACGGACGCCGTGGAGTAGTAGGATCGCCGGTCGCTCGATTTCTAGTACCCAACCCGCATGCAGCAAATCTTGGAAAAGCTGACCTTCGATCTCGCGTGAATGGGTGCCTATCAGAAGGTAGGCCACCCTGCCGTTTAGCACTTCAATAGAATTGTGCACGAAATCCGCTTCTCCACCTTGTATATCGATGTGGAGCAGGTCGAGATGGGATTGCTCGCCCACAATTTCCGCCAACGGTACCATCCGAAGCTCATCGCAAGCCCCTACTTCGATCGCCCGAGCTCGCTCCTCAGCTGTGGCGTTGAAGATGGGTTCTAAACCCCACTCAATCCCGGACTGTTGTTGCTTAGGAAACAATGCTACGCCGGCCGATGCCGCCGCAACTCCGTGGATTAATCGTACTTGATCCGAGCGCAAGCCATTTGTCTCGCAGGTCATGCGAGCGAACTCAAGGTGTCCTGCGTCTCCTTCGACACCGGTGAGGCGGACGTCCAAACCTGCACGCCGAGCTGCTACGCCTGTATTGTTCATCCAACAACCCCAGCCGCAGCCGAGTTCTGCCATCGTGAATGAGTTCTTCGCCAAATCGATTGCGCGCAAGGCTGCGGCGAACTCGGCGATGTCAGCGTGCCAGTTGGCAGGTATAGGGGCTGGCTCGACTTGCCCTTGGCGGCCCTCGAGGACCGCCGGCATCACCACCGGATCAATCAACACCCCAAGAAAGTTGGTCAAAAATTGTGAGCTAGGCGATAGATTTGGGACGGCATGACGACGAATGATCTCCTCACCATCAAAGGTAGTGTTGTAGTGAAAAAAAGGACTGGTTTTTGGCGCCCCTTCAAACGGTTGCTGAACCGCAACTTCCTTAGGCGCGATTTTAGCGACTATTCGTGTAACTCGGTCGTCAGTTAAAACGCGATCAAGCACACCGTCAGCAGCCCACCATCCAGCTGATCGCAAAACTCTTTTCAACATTTGAGCGGTCGCCCGGTTGGTGTTTCGTCTGATTCAAGGCGCTCAGATTGAGCGGCTAATTTGCGCTAGTGCGTTAGGATTGCGTTGGCGGTTGCGGAGCGGCTAAATGTCATTCCAACACAAGCCGCGCCGTTTAAGCAGGCGAGTAGCGAAACGCAGTCAATTGACTGAACAACTGTTCAAAACTCTGATCCCAATTCAGCCTCGGCATTTTGGTTGATTTAAAGTCAGCGCCGTTGTTCACTTGGATCTGCCAAGAAAGGATCGTCTCGTACAGTGAAATCGCATCGCTAACCTTTACGTACGAGGCATGATCTCCGGCGACTTCACGGAAGGCGGGTATGTCAGAGCAGATTATCGGGGCTCCGTGCTGGGCAGCTTCGATGAGCGGTAGGCCGAATCCTTCGCCTTTACTCAGGAAGAGCAGTGTAGCGGCGCGCTCGTAGAGGCAGGCTATTTCAGCATCGCCGACAGATTCGAAGACGAACAGTTTCTTGTTTCGAAGTTTGTGCGTTCGAAACCGGTGCATTAATTCCTCGACCATCCAAGCAGGCTTGCCGGCAATTACAAGAGACAAATTACAATCTTGGTCCCATAGCCGCTCGAAGGCATCCAATGCGATAGCATGGTTCTTGCGTGGTTCAATGGTCCCGACCATCAAGGCGTACGGTGCAACTACGCTACGGACGAGACTGTCAATAGCGCACTCCTTTGTGACTGGAATGTTCGCACCGAGATGCCAATGACCGACCTTGAGGCCATCTCGGCTCAGGTCGTATTGCTTGATATACGCTGTGAGTTCATTTGCTGTGGCCCTCGAAATGCAGATGAGATTGTCGCTCGACTTTATGGCTTTGCGTAACCAGCCCTCAAACCACTCCTTGCCGCCTGCAACAAAATTGCCGGGTGGCAGCGTGATCGGGAGGAGGTCGTATACGGCTGTCGTAATGGGGACGCGAGCGGCGCGAGCGTTCGCAAACACCGGTTCAAATTCATCAAACTGCGCCCACGAGGAATCGAGCATTAAGAGATGATCGCCGGGGCGCAGTATCAGCGGTGTCCTACTGTCACTATCGTTTTCGAATGGCAACAACAGCCGTTCGCGATCCAACCAACGGGTTGCTTCGACAAGCTCTGTACCGGCGCGCTCAACTGCTACTGCCGTAAAGCCTGGCCGGTTGCTCAAATAAGCAGCTCGGACGGTCTCGCGAACCACTCGTTGGATACCAGTGCGGTTATCCTCACTCGCAATATGGCTGACATCGATAACAAGTCGAGCCCGCTCAAATTTTGGCGTCGAGCAAGTATCGACGAAGTCTGCAGCGGCAGCTGCGGCTTGCATCGGTCGAGAGCACCCAGCCAAATGCGGTGCCATTCGAGCCGCTTGGCTCTCACCATTGGTCTCTGCATGCCTCGCCGTAAACTCGGCGATCGCCGCCGCATACTGAGCTGCACAAAGCCTTGGGTCATGGTGCTCGCGGACGTAGCCGAGAGCACGATCTCGAAACATACCCCTAAGTTCTTGGTCATGACGGAGCGTCTCTAGCGCCGACGAAATTGCTGAAGTTGACGATGCCTCGGACAACTTTACAACCACATCACCTGGAAATTCTTTGAAGCTTCCCACATCATTGATTAACAAAGGAATTCCGTGCGCGAGGCAATCCAATGCCGCTCTGGAGGCTCCCTCGCGACTTGACAACCGCAATTGAACAGCGACATCGGTAATTCTCAAATAAGACTCATAGTCCATTGCAGAAAGGTACCCAGTGACCTTAACTCGATCACCAAAACCCGATTTCCGAATTCTGTCGTGCAATGCAAGCCCAAAGTCGTCTTTGGCCAATTCGCCAGCAAATATGAGATGGCATCGTGGATCAGCTGCCAAATCGGAGCTCAAGAAAGCTTCCAGAAGGCGGTCCCCCATCTTGGTCCAGGTTACATGCCCAAAGGAGACAACAATGAAATCTTCAGTTTGAAAACCCAGTTGCATTCGCGTTGCAGCAATTTGCTCTCCCGTTTGCGCTTCGTGTCGCAGAATCATTTGCGGGATCACGCGAAATGGAGCTGAGAACCCCTCGGCATAGTGCTGCCGCGTAATGTTCAGACTAAAACTTGAATGACCAATGACTCCAATTGCCTTGTCCAATACCCCCTTTGTGCATGGCAGATCGACCATACTGGTTTCAATGGCATTGGGATGTGCGGCTACCGGTGCCAGAAGGCGGCGGGCTTGCCCGGCATGTGCGGCAAGCATCTCTCGCGCGTAGCGATCCTTCTCGCCGAGATTGAATTCGAGATATCCCATCATGCCGCTGAGAAATGCATCGTGCAATCCAACGACTCCGGGAAACTCCGCCAACAACGGCAGCATGTGTACGTGGAACTCGGAGTTGCCAAACTCATAGAGGATAGCATCGTAGGCGCCCGCACTTGCGCGAAAGTCCTTGGCATCGAAGATGCGGAACACCGCGTTGAGGGCCTCGTCGCTGACTTTGTAACCGTCTACATAAAGGTCGATATCAAAGTGCTCGGCTAGGAAGGGTAGAAATTGGGCGTTATAGTCCGCGATGCCTGAACGGCAAGGGGGCAGCGGAGTGAACATCGCGATGCGTTGCCGCTTGAGCCATCCAAGCTGAGCGGTGCTTGCGCCAGTCTCGCGTTTTTGGCGCAAGGCAGTATCGAATGCTTCAAGGGCGATTTTCGCCGAACGGTCCCACGTAAACCGTGAAGCTTGTGCCAAGCCCTGACGCCGAAGCTGGTCGGCAAAGGAGGGCTCTGAAAGGACACGTGTCATGCTCGCGGCGATCGCATTTGGATCGGACGCGTCGAAGAATGCGTCCGCGTGAGGTACTAATTCACGCAGGCTCGAATTGTTTGCGGCAATAACTGGAGCGCCGCAGGCCATCGCCTCCAGCACCGGCAGCCCGAGCCCTTCGTACAAGGATGGAAAGACGAATAGATCGCATGTAGCATAAAGGGCGACAAGATCATCTTCCGGAATGAAACCAACGAACAAGAGATCGTCTTTCTCGACCCCGGCCTTGCTGGCAACATCGAGATACATAGCTTTGCGGTGCGTCTCGATGGCGCAGACGATAACAAGCTGGGTGTTCTCTCGCCTTTCGGGAGGCAATGCCGCGTAGCCTTCGATGGCACCCTGAAGGTTCTTTCGGTGATCATCGCCGCCTGTGTAGAGGACAAAGCACTGTCGATTGAGCCCGTAACGGATCGAAAGACGCTCACGTGCGGCTGCCCCGTCAGTGACCGGTTTGAAGTGTGAGGAGATGCCACCATGAATTGTAACGATTCGGCAGGGATCAAGACCAAGCAGATCGATCGCGTCCTGCCGGCTCGATTCCGAGATGGCAAGGAGCAGATCTGCATGGCGGAGCCATTTCAGACGCTGCATGTACCAACGCTTAAATCGTGCGTCTTTGAAATAATGGTCGCTGAAG
>JANLPY010000792.1:0-5301 GCA_031367505.1 Hyphomicrobiaceae bacterium
CGCCAACAGGAGAGCGATGGCAACGAATCCAGCCTGCTGGCTCTGGAACGTGCTGACGGCAGACTTGACGACGAGGGGCCCCAGCCAGACTGTAGCGGTACCGGCGAGCGCATACAGGCCGAAGAAGGCGCCCGACTGCCCAGGTGGCGTCAGCCGGGTAAGAAACGTTCGGCTGGACGCGAATACGGCGGTATTGAACACGGCAATGAGCGCGCCCAAAGCCAGAAACACGATTTCCGGCATCCTGGTGAACACTGGCCCGTTCCACAGCGGAGATGTGCCGGGTTGCACGGCGAACACGAATCGCATGCCGGCCGGCGAGACGCCCAGCAAGGCCACCAGGCCTACGATCGTCCCGATGATTTCGATCTGTACGGAGCGCTTCGGGCCCACGGCGCGATCAAGCACCGATGCCAGCAAGCCACCGACCGCAGCGAAGCCGCTCATCAAAACGCCAAAGGCTGTCAGTTCGAGCACGCCCCAGCGCATCACGCCCGCCGCATAAATGCCACTGAACGTGATCAATGCGATTTGCGCATCGGAATAGAGCATCCTCGCGCCAAGGAAGATGGCGGCATTGCGATGCTGCCGAACCGTCTTGACCAGCACAAGCAGATCGCGAGCCCCGCCCGTCAGCGCCGACCATACGTTCGCTTCGCGCCGTGGTGCGTCCTTGCTGAAAAGAAACATCGGCATCACGCCGAGAGCGAAAAGCACCGCCGCGATTGGCGCAGCAATGCGGCTGGGTTCCGCCAGGCTCGGATCGAGTCCGAACAGCGGCGCGATGGGAACGAACGGCCAGTTCACTTTGCCCGGCAACGCAAAAGCCCAGAGGACAAAGATCAACGCGGCGACCGACACGATGTTGCCGATCGCCAGCGCGGTGCCGGACATGGCGGCGGCGTCAGCGAGGCTCTCGGCCGCATACGGAATCTGCGAGTTGTGCATGACCTCCCCGTACGTGAACACCAGCGAGATGAGCACAACGATCACGAGTACCGTCGTCACGCTCAGGCCCGAGCCATCGGGTTTTGCCCACCATAGCGAGAACACAAGTGGCGCAAACAGGAGGGAAAGAACGAACTGCGGCGGCAGGCGGCGACCCAGCCGGTCAGCGGCAGCGCCCAGCAGCGGCGCGGTCAGCGCGGCGATCACGCCACCGAGCATGGCGTAGCCGGCGATCATGGCTTGGCCCTTCACCGCATCGCCAACCATGACCGTCGCCACATAAGGCATGAAGATGTAGATGCTGACGAGCGTGATATAGGGATCGCGCCCGCCCTGAAAGCCGGTCCAGGCAAGTGCGCTCAACGACATCGACTGTCGCTCACCTGTCATTGGACCCCCGCGTCATGCCAATGCGCTTGGGCTATTCAGAATTTCGCCCGGAATGCCACGCCAAACGTTGCCGGTTGGAGGGTGAATCCGCTATAGCTGCCAGTCTGTGCAACGGTCGGGAACGTCGCTGCGATAGATTTGTCATTCGTCAGGTTGCGCCCCCAGAGCATCACTTCGTATTCGTTGGGCCCGGGGAAGACTATGCCCGTACTGGCGTTGAAGGTGCTCCTGCCGTAGGTCGAAATGTCTGGCGGCGTGCTCTCAGTGAGTTGTACTGAACTCACGTAGTAATAGTCGCCGCGCAGATACCCGGAAAACCCATTGAATTGATGAGACAGCGATGCGGAAGTCGACACGGTCCACTTCGGAATCCCCGCAGGCCGTTGACCTGACAGATCGCGGAAATTCGGCATAAGGCCGGTTGCAGGATTGATGGGGCACCGGACCGTGTCGTAGGAGAAGCAGGGCGCGCGGGCGAAAGAGTTGTACGTTGGGTCCAGATAGGTGGCAGCGCCGGTCAAGGCCAGCCATGTGGCCGGGCGGTAAGCGAGATCCATTTCGACGCCACGGATCGTCGTTCTGCCTGCATTGCCCAGCGAATATCCGGTGCCCGTATATAGGTTGGACTGAAATCCGTCGATCGATTGCTTGAAGATCGCGAGATTGAAAAAGCCGCCGCGGAAAGCGGATTTCAATCCAAGCTCGTACGCAGTAACATCTTCGGGGCTCGCGGTACGGCCGACGCCATTGACGTCCGGTGGGCGGCTGTCCGAGGACAGATTGACAGCTCCTGCCTTCCAACCAGTGGTGTAGCTCGCATACGCGTTGGCCGCTCCGAGGTCGTAAGCAATATTGAGCGATTTCGTGAGCTTGTTTCCCGACAACTTGCCCGATTCATTCGCGTTCGGAAAATTGACGGGCGCGTGATTGGGCGTGTTGGCGTAGAAGAACTGAAGCCCACCCAGCGCACCATATAGACTGGGCGGAAGGCCGATAGCGGCAAACTGGGGTACATTCTGCAAATTGAGCTGCGAGAAGTTGTCCGTGAGGACGACATCGGACCGGGCTTCCTTGCGATCGCCCAGATAAGCGAGACCGCCGGTAATTGGGAGCTTGTCCGTGATCTTGAAGCTGACATTGCCGAAGGTCGAATAGGACGTGTCATCCATCGAATAGAAGTCCGATATTCCCTGACCTGCCTGGAAATAAGTCGAGCCCGGAATAATCGAGGGCGTCACGAGGCTCTGCAGGAACTCGAGCGCATAGATGTTGGACCGTCCTGTCAAAGCCGCTCTCAGTGTGGCGGGAAGTGCTCCGAGCAGGGCAGCCGGTACGCGACCGCTCAAACCATCCGCGTACGCACGAATATCCGGTCCGTAGGTCGTATCCACGCCGGTACGCTTGATTTTTTCCTTGATTAGGAAACCACCGACCAGCCAGTTGAACGGACCCTTGCCGTCCGAGGCAAGGCGCAGTTCCTGTGAAAACATCGAGATGCTGTTGGATTGGTTCTTGTTGGCGAGGTTGGCGCCGGTGAAGTCGACGTCCTGCGTCGAGGCATTGGTTTGGTTGCGCCATGCAGTAATTGATGTCAGCGCACCGACATCGGTCTTCCAGTCGACCTGCGCGGAGACGCCGCCGTCGCTGAGCTTGTTGGTCGGATCGGTATTGAAAATGATCGTGTTGTCGAACTTGTTGGCGGGATTGCCTACGGGACGACCGAGACCGAATGGAGGGGCTGCTCCGATGAATTGCGTGGCCGGACCGTTGAAGATCGACACCACGCCACAGCAGGTTTCCTTGATTTCGTTGTAGTCGCCGATAACTCGAGCCGATACACGGGAAGTAGGCTCCCACAGCAGGTCGGCGCGGATGGCTCCGCGGCGGCGGTCATTAACATCATTGCCGGTGGTTGTGTTGGTCAAGTAGCCGTCGCGAACTTGGCTGGCCGCCGACAAGCCAAAAGCGAGTTGGTCATTGATCGGTCCCGTGACCAACGCCCGTCCCAAGAAGAGGTTGTAGTTTCCGAAACTAACCTCGCCCGTAGTGCGGTACGTGAATTGCGGCTTTTCGGTCAGGATGCTGATCGCTCCGGCCGATACGTTCTTGCCAAGCAAGGTCGATTGCGGTCCGCGCAGGACTTCGATCCGGTCCAGCCCGAAGAGATCGCCAAGCGCGGAGGACAGCCGTGATCGATAGACGCCGTCGACGAAAACACCGACCGAGCTTTCGATACCATCATTGCCGCTACCATTGCCAAAGCCGCGAATAATAAAGTTCGTCTGACCGACGGCGTTGAACTGCTGGATCTGCAGCGAAGGCACGATCGTTTGCAGATCAATCAGGTCTCGGACGGTCGCCCGTTCGATCGTCTTTGCGTCCGTGACCGACACCGAGATCGGCACGTCCTGCAGCGTCATAAGGCGTTTTGACGCGGTGACGGTAATCACCTCCATTTTGACCGGCGAACTATCGGCCACCGGTGGCGTGGCCCCTTCCGATTGCGCGGCAACCGTTTTGCCATCGACCGTTTGCGCAGGCACTGATTCAGCCTCCGGTCGTGGCGCGGCACCCTGGCCAAAGACGGGACCGCAAGCGAAAACTGCCAGAAACAGTACCTCGACGAACAATATGTTGCGCATGGTCACTCTCCTCTTAGGTTTTAGCTCCGCGGACCGGAGTACAGCAAAACTTGTTTTTTGATTTAAATGCGTATTTGCTAATTTAGTCACGATTTGATAATCTAGTCAATACTAAATTTTTGAATGGCAACTGGATTCGTGCAATAGTGCGGAAACAATTGTCTGTGCAACGATTTGCCTGAAGAGGATCTATCGAACCCGTGGCAACCACCAAAATAAAGAAACCGAAGCCCGTATCGCGTAGTCGGAAGTCGGTCGGCAAGCGAGAAGCGATCATGCGTGCGGCGATAGAGACGATCAATGCGAAAAGTTATGCGCTGGCGACGATGGCGGAAATCGCAGCTTCTCTGGACCTTCAAGATGCGGCGCTCTACCACTATTTCCCGGATAAGCGGACGCTGGCCTATGCCTGCCACCGTTCCTCGCTCGATCGCTTCGAAAAACTCCTGCGCACGACCGGGCAGGAGGCCGGAACCGGCGCGGAGAGACTGAGGCACCTGATTCGCGGCATGCTTGTGGACGCATCGAAGCATGGGCCGCAACTCTATTTCGGCGACTACTCCTACCTCGACGCGCCACAGCGCAAAGCGATCTCTGCGTGGGCCGAGCGGTTGATGCACAGCGTGGTGAAGATCGTGAACGAAGGCATGACGGACGGTTCGATCGTTCAGTGCGAGCCGCAACTGGTCGTCCAACTGCTGCTCGGCATGCTCATCTGGTTGGGGAAGTGGGTCCCGGACGTTGAGGGAATGACGGTCGACCGGCTGATGAATGCTATCGACGCATTCTGCTTTCGCGGCCTCGCCAGCGGCCTTCCGCCTTCCTTTGCCCCGACCTTCAAACCCAGGAGAAATCAATGACAGACGTGACTGGCGGCGAACTACTCGCCCGTGCCGTGGCCAACGAAGGCGTCAAGTTCGTGTTCGGGCTGCCCTGCCCCGAGATCGACCCGTTCCTTGCGGCACTGGAAGGTAACGGCCTGCGCTTCGTGCCGATCCGTCATGAGTCTGCGGGCGTGCACATGGCCGAGGGTCTCTACAAGACGACGGGCCACGTCGCGATCGTACTTGGCAACCCGGGTCCAGGTTCCGCCAATTTGATTCCCGGCCTGGTCACGGCGCGCCATGAAGGCGTGCCGCTTTTAGCGATCACCTCGCAACATCGGACCGGGATCGTATACCCGTCCACACCCGCGACGTTTCAGGGCCAGGACCAACTCGATCTGTTCAAGCCCGCCGTCAAATGGGGTGCACCAGTGTTCGAGTGGGCGCGGATCCCCGAGATCGTGCGCACGGCCTTTCGTGAAATGTGGGCGGGTCGT
>JANLPY010000003.1:0-1669 GCA_031367505.1 Hyphomicrobiaceae bacterium
TACCTGAACGTCTGGACGCCCACGCTCAAGACGTCCGCGAAGCTTCCTGTCATCGTCTGGATTCATGGCGGCGCCTACATATTCGGTTCCGGGAGCCTCAATCTCTACGACGGTACGCCCATGGCAAAGAAGGGCGCCGTATTCGTCAGTCTGAACTACCGGCTTGGATCGCTCGGCTTTTTCGCACACCCTGCTCTGGAGAAAACGCAAGCAGGGGGGGCCTATAACTTTGGCCTCCTCGACCAGGTCGCAGCGCTGAAGTGGGTGGCGAAGAATGTCGAGCAATTCGGCGGCGATCCAGATGACGTTACGATCATGGGACAGTCAGCGGGAGCCAAGAGTGTTCTCGCGCATTTCGCTACTCCTCTCTCGCGCGGGCTCTTTAGCAAGGGCATCGCATTGAGTGTCTACATCCTTCCCGACGCGAAACTGGAGACGGCGCGCGAGGTGGCCGCCAAGGTGGCCAAGACCGTCGGTCTCGACGGAGAGCGGGCGACGCTCGCCGACTTGCGAAAAGTGGCGGCCGATCGCTTCGGCGAGATTGTCGATAAGGATGCATCGCTGGGCCCGGTCCCGATCGTCGGGGATGCGATGATGCCACGGTCGATTGCGGACACGTTTGCGGATGGTGGTGAGGCACGCCTACCGCTCATCATCGGCAATACCAGCGATGATGCGAGCGTCGTGGCGGCCTTCGGCGTCGATCCAGAGGCTTTGCTGAAGAAGATAGGTGCGGCGGGTTTCGCCTTGAAGCTGCTCTATCCTGGCGTGACAGACCCCGAGGCGCTTGCCCGCCAAGCCTTGCGCGATGTCGTCTTCACGATGAACTCCCGCTGGGTCGCCGATCGGCACCGCAAGCGCGCGCCAACTTGGCGCTTCTACTTCGACTATTCGGCGGAGAAGGACCGGCCGGGGCTTCCTTTCGGCGTCCCACATGGCAACGACGTGCCCTTCATGCTCGACACGGGCCATCTGTACGAGGGAACCAAGAACATATTTACCAAGCGCGACCGTGCCTATGCGCGCGCCACGAGTGGCTTTATGTATGAGTTTGCACGGACCGGGAGCCCGAGCTTCGACGACGAGCCGGACTGGGAGGACCACCGCGTGTTGCGCGATCGAACACTCGTCTTCGGCAGCGATAAGATCGAGCTGAAGCGCAACTTCATGCGTGTGAGGCTCGATGTTCTGATCGGGGTGACGAAGATCGTGGACACGATCTTCAACCGAAAATAAGTGCCCGCCAACGGACGACGTGCAAGCTGCTGCGCTCGTCACGTAGTCCCGTCAGGTGGCAGCCTAGAAAATATGCAGCCTAGAAAA
The DNA here is from genome assembly GCA_031367505.1 of Hyphomicrobiaceae bacterium. Classification (GTDB taxonomy): domain Bacteria; phylum Pseudomonadota; class Alphaproteobacteria; order Rhizobiales; family Hyphomicrobiaceae; genus JAKFWF01. Next base: position 1,324 of record JANLPY010000003.1, read on the forward strand.
TATAAAGGGGTCGACCTCCGAGTAAGAGAATTGCCGCCCCCATAAGTTACTTCGCGTCTTTGCGAGCCTGTGCCACTTTACCCGCTTGGGACACACGGCCGATCTCTTTCCTGCTTGTTCCTACCTTCGGCGGTTTCTGCCTCTTTTTCGGTTGCATCCCCTCAGATGCTGAGCGCCCCGGATTTGGATGCTGTTCCGCTCTAGAACCTGATTTGAGCTCGAGTGCGCGGCGCGAGAGCTCGGCTTGGGTGGATTTCGGCGTGTTCGCCTCCTCGCGCCGAGAAAGCTCCGCATCAAGCCTCTGGATAGCCTCTAAAAGCAACTGTACTTTTGCCATTGTTCCACT
>JANLPY010000040.1:0-2043 GCA_031367505.1 Hyphomicrobiaceae bacterium
CGCAGGATTCTGGAAACAGTAGGGCCGAGGCCAGCATGTCGGCGAAGTCTTCGCCCTCATCTGTGCCACAGAGCGCAGAGGTATAGGCATGTGCAAGTTCGTGTGCCATCCAGAACATGAAGTCGAACTCGTTGCTGTCCAGATTCAGATAGACCCAAGTCGCCGTATGTACAGGAAGATAGATGTGCAGCGCGTTGGCGTGACTCTCTTGCTTGCCCCAAAGCACGGGGACGATCACACACTGAAGCTCCTTGAATCTGCCGATAAGGTGGTCAAACCGGATGCGATCGCCATCTTTAAGCCCAAGGCCTTCGCGCAGAGAACCGGCGACGGATTGAACGTAGTCGTAATCAGCCTTCGGATCGCGTAGCTGTTGCGGTTGAACGAAGGTATCGAAAGGCAGGTAAGGCACCAGGGCTTCGAGTGCTTCGCCCATTTCTACTGCCCGCAGAAAATGGATGTCCTTCGCTTTGCGGTTGGCGCGCATGCGATAGGCAACAACGGGCGCCGCCGCCGGCTTTGAGGTCTCCAGCAATTGGTCGAACGAGAGTTTCAGCACCAGCGACAGTCGCAACAGCTTGTCCGGGCGAGGCAGGTCTCGGCCGTTAAGCCAGTTTGAAACCGTTTGCCTGGAGACGCCGAGTTGTTCTGCGACGGCGGTTGCTGAAAGCCCGAGTAGCTGCATTGAGCGCTGGATTTCGTTAGCGCGTAGGGATTTCATAGGAGCGAAGCATAGGAGATTCGTTGAAAATTCGTCAACTATGGTCAACCTGATTCAAGGTGCGTAGGCCGGTAATGCGGCGGCGCGGCACCTGTTTGGAGTTGCCCGATTGTTTTCTACCAAGTCGCTAATAACTGTAGGAAACTGAAAAATTTCATTTTGTACAATGGCTTGTATTTGTCGTTATTATCCGGAAACGAAAATATTGCTCTGTTGGCCCACGCACCGACACCGACCTGTCCCCCATGGCCCGCCTCTCGCGTCTGACCATTCCGAGTTTTCCGCATCATCTTGTTCAGCGCGGAAACAACCGGCAGCCAACGTTTCATGAAGCGGCCGACTACGAACTGCTGCTGAAACTGCTGGCCGAGCACGCGCAACGGGAAAAGGTGGCGATCCATGCCTACGTGCTGATGGGCAATCATTTCCACCTGCTGGCGACGCCAGAGACGTTAACGGGTCTGCCGAGGATGATGCAGGCGGTCGGGCGGCGCTACGTCCAGTATTTTAATCGGCGCTATCAGCGCACCGGAACGCTCTGGGAGGGGCGCTACAAGGCCACCCTGGTGCAAACCGAGCGGTACCTCCTCGCCTGCATGGCCTATATCGATCTGAACCCGGTGCGGGCCGGGATCGTGGCTCGTCCGTCCGATTACGTCTGGTCCAGTCATCGTCATTACATCGGTCAGACAAACGATCGGCTGGTAACGCCACATCCACTTTTCTGGGAAATGGGCAACACGCCCTTCGAACGGGAGGCCGCCTATGCCGAACGGGTCAACCAAGGCATCACCGCCGACCAGCAAAAGTCATTGACCGAATCGGTCTTGAAAGGCTGGGCGCTGGGCGATCGGGAATTTCTCGCCGGACTCCAAGCCCGAACGTCGCGCCGGCTGGCGCGAGGACGAGCGGGCAGACCGGTATCGAAACCTTACAAGTAGCAGGCCTGTAAGTAGTTTTGTTATGTCCCCGATAATAGGCATGAGCGATAATGTCTAAGTTAATTGGAATCTGACCCCTATTTTTCTGCTTGGCAGCGGTGTTTCACTGCACTACTCTCGCTTTCCGCCCTGCCAGACCTTAGGTGTGCCATGCAGCACCTCGACCGCGTTGCCACGGGAGCTGAGCTTCAGCATGCCCGCGATCACGGGATGTACAACCCGGCCAACGAGCATGATGCCTGCGGCATCGGCTTCATTGCGCACATCAAGGGCGAGAAGAGCCATTCGATCGTCGAACAGGGCCTGCTGATCCTGAGAAACCTCGAGCATCGCGGCGCGGTCGGCGCAGACAAGCTCATGGGCGACGGCGCCGGCATCCTG
>JANLPY010000084.1:0-21524 GCA_031367505.1 Hyphomicrobiaceae bacterium
CCCACATCCGCTCACGGCCAATATCGCGAAAATCTGCGGTTTCACTGGACACGCCGCCGGATACCGACGCCTCGCCCCACGACCACTCGTAACGAGCAAAAATTCCGCTATTCAATTGCCGGCCAGCGACATTGCCGGCAACGCTTTCTTCCAACCCCAGCGATAAATTATCGATGATGCGATAACCCACTCTCAATTTGCCGGTGTAGCTCGCATGCGCCCCGGTCCAGCTGCCATCGAGCGCGGCCCATGCCCGGGGCGTAATATTCAGCCAAGTCTCGATCACCGCTTTGGCGCCATAAGCTCGCCCCTGACTGGCGTTGCAAATATCGAGCACACTCAGCTCTTGAGCATCTGAGGCTGCCCCGGCAAAAGCCTTGATGGTGAGCGACTCCATCGAGGTTTGATAGCCAGCCAAGATGTCGGCGAACGTCGTGCGGCCTTGGATCTGCGTCGATCGGCCGTTGCCGTAGCGGCAGTCGCCTTGCGCGGGCAACGCCGTCGTATAGTGATAGCGACCGTATCCGCTGCTCATCCGGAACCGAAATCCATCGCTGGCGAGATCGCCAAACGGCGCGAACGTGGAGCCGCTGTAGGCGGCCCAACCGTTCAACGTCGCCATGCCACCTACTGACACTTCACGCCAGGCGGCGACCGGTGCAGCCGGCTCGACGGTTGCGTCCCAACCTTCGGCGGTGGCTGAAGTGGTGATGATCCCACCCAACGCAAACGCCAAAATCAAACGCTGAAAACGCAACACCGAAGAAAACACAACCCGGCCCCCGCAGTATCCGTGGTTGTTTTGAGAGTATACCTCTGTCGATTTTCTTGACCGAGGTATCGACCTAGTGACAAACAGCAGATGATCTAAGAGTTAGGTCGAATAACACTACAATTCGAAGAATAACAGCAACAACACAACCTTTGATTGCGGTTGTTCCTGTTGCGTTCTACTTGCCTCAACCAAAAATACGCACCCAATCTCGCCATGCTGGTTCCGCTTATTTGTGGCCCATGTGTTTCCTTGACGCTTGCGGAAACACACACTGCGTATTCTTATGACGCGCAGAGCAATTGCCAATTGCTTGGAGACATTCAATTTACAGGCTTCACCGCGCGTGTCCACACCCCGCAAAGACCTAGTGACCTCGAAGGACCTGGTAGCGTGGCTTGGGCAGACAGCGCGCGGCGATCGCGACGCGTTTGCCAAGCTCTATGCCGCGACGTCTGCGAAACTTTTTGGCATAATTGTCCGTATCTTGATCCGCAGAGACCTCGCTGAGGAAGTGCTGCAGGAGGTTTACATGCGGATCTGGCAAAAGGCGGGGGATTTCCAACCCGAACGAGCGTCGCCGATCTCATGGATGGCGGCGATCGCACGCAATCGCGCACTCGACGAAGTGCGTCGCGTAAAGCCGGTTTCAATTGAAGATACGCCTGAAGTCAGCGATCTGCCCGACCCGGGCGAGCTTGCTATCACTGGCATTGAACGCAATGAAGATCTGCAACGGCTGCTCAAATGCCTTGAAGCGCTCGAGCCGCAGAAGCGCGAAATGATATTGATGGCCTATTACCGGGGTGAAAGCCGCGAGGCGCTGTCGCAACGCTTCGGTAGCCCGGTCGCAACCATCAAAACCTGGCTACACCGTAGCCTGGTACAGCTGAGGGGCTGCCTCGGCACATGAACCAAAAACCACCGGAGATCCCTGACAAAAATGACGCGCTAGCCGCAGAATATGTGCTGGGTACACTCGATCCCGCTGAGCGAGCGAGCGTTGCTGCGCGCCGCCGCCGTGAGCCTGCACTCGATGTTGCGATCGCTGTCTGGGAACATCGCCTCGGGCCGCTTGCAGATCTCATTCCGCCGATCGACGCACCTCAGCGCGCATTTGGGCGGATCGAGGAACGCATCGACCGGCTCGACCGTATGCCTGCCATGACCGCCGGCTCGAAGGTCGACGTGACACTTCTCCAGCGCCGCGTTGGGCGCTGGCGGCGTATCGCGATTGCAGCCTCGGCCATAGCCGCGACGCTGGTGGCGGTTATCTATATGCGGGAAACGCAGCGGCCGCAGGTGGGTCCACGCACCTTCGTTGCGGTCATGCAAAAGGACGATGCCTCGCCCTCATTCTTGGTGACCGTCGACATCGAGACCCGCATGCTGACCGTGCGGCCGGTTGCAGCAACCGCACTTCCCGACAAGAGCTATCAACTTTGGATGGCGCATGCTTCGTTTGAGGGCGTACGGTCGCTGGGACTGGTATCAGAGCGCGATTTGACGCCCCGGCCGGTACTCGCGCAATTTGAACGCGGCGTGATCGAGAACGCGACCTTCGCTGTGAGTTTGGAGCCGGCTGGCGGATCCCCCATCGACAAGCCAACAGGGCCGGTCCTGTTCCACGCCAAGTTGATCCAGGCGTCACAGTGAGACTTTGATACGCGGGTTTTGCTCGCTTCACGCAACTAAAAACACCCTGACCGGAAGCCGGCCAGGGTGTCGCAACATTCAATTCTCAATTCAATCAGAACTTGGGGGTGCCATAGGGCCTTAGAACCGACTTGACGTTGTCCTTGAGGGAGGCTGCCGCTTTGCCGTTGCTGCCAGGCGACCGAACGCTGGCGGCCGCTGCCGGCTGTTCCCAACTTGCCCCGTACCAGTCGTCAGTCCCCATCAGCCAATGGCGAAACCGGCTCTTCTGCTCCTCCCGCTTCGCTGATGTTTTCTGCAAGGTTTGAACGCTCTCTTGGATCGTCGCCAGCATTTGAACGGGCTGGGCAATCGATTTCTCGATGCTCTCGAACCGGTTGGCCAAGTTGCTGAACTCGGTACCATTATCGAGACGCCACTGATCCATGGATGCGGCCAGCGTCTGTTGATTGGTGTTGAGCTTGACCAGTGCATTATGGAGTTCGACGAGATCTTTTCCGTGCGCGGCATGTAGGTCGAGCGTGCGCTGACCGAAAGTCTGCATCAGCTTATCGAGCGCGCCAATCTTGTCGGACACACCAGCGATGGTTTGTGCTGTTTCAACGCGATGGCTATCGAGCAATCCCGAAAGCTTGCTCATCCGATCGTTGAGGGGCTGGGTGACGGCTGTGGCGATCTCGCTGCGCTGACGATCGAATGCCGACGTCATGCCTTGAAACCGCTCACCAACCAATGAGTGAAGTCTCTCGCCGCTGGTCTTTTGCGCAGTGATCGACTGATCGAGGTTCGCCGCAAGCGCCGCAATCTCGCCGCGCTGCGTATCAACCGCCTCTTCGATGGCGTGAAGCTGCTCAGTCCAGTGCGTGGCATTGCGGTCGCTGCTGGCCGCTTCCAGCTTGGTTTCGAACTTGCCGATGCGATCGCTGAGCGAACTGGCGCCGCGGCTGACCTCAGTGATACGCGCATCGATCGCACCGAGGCGATCCAGTACTGGCTGAAGGTTTACCGCAACCGGGCTCACTGCTGCAGGCTTTGCGGAAACTTGGCGTTCGAGGCCGGCAAGGCGCTCGCTAATATGAGTTAGAACTTGGCCTAGCTCGTCAAGATTTTGCAATTTGTCGACCAGCCCGATCGGCATGCCGGTATCACTGCGACCGGCGATGACGGCGTGCTCAAGCGCCTGCAAACGATCACCCAATGCCGACCAAACCCGGGCGATATCACCGAATTTGGCATCGACGCTGCGCTCGAACCCGGCAAACTGGTCGGCTGATAGCGCGTTGGAGGCGCTGTAGTTGCCACCCCGGTTGGATTGGCCCGCCAACTCGCCGGTCAAATCGCGAATGATGCGTTCGAGTTGGTCGAGGCGGGAGTTCTGCACCACATCCGCAACGCTGCCAGCGGGCGGTGAATTTTCCGGCGCATAATAGCCTTGTTGTGGCAGTGCTGGCACAGCCGGTTGCGGCGATTGATAAGCAGCCGATGGGAAGGGCGCCTGATAATAAGCCGGTGCCTGTGGCATGCGAAGCCACTCGCGCGAGGCATCGTTGCCACGCGGCTCAGGTTGCATATAGCGTGGATCGAGTTGATAGGCGCCACCTAGTAACGGCGGCAACTGCTCTGTGCGGGGCGTTTCGTTGGGACCACGCGGCGGCCAGCCTGATGCATTACGTTTGAGCATGACGAGACCCGATTGTTCGCGGTTCATTCCAAGGAGCGTTTGCAAGAGATCGGTGACGGTGATCGGCCCACGATGCGTCTCGGCAGCAACAGATGCCGCTTGCAAAGCGTCGGCCAAGTCCTGCGAGCGGCGCGGCGTCGGGCGTTCGGCGGCATAAATGATCGGCGCTTCCGCAGCGATCAATGTTGCCGTGTCATGGCGCAATCCGGTGACGTCGATGCCCTGGGCGGCCATCACTGCGACCGCTGCATCGGTGCGCGTCATCGCATTTATCAAATGCTCTAGTCGCACTTCGGGGGCGCGGTAAGCGAGTGCCAGATCGTACGCGTGATTGCAGCATGCGAGCACTGCATCATCAACGTAAAGTGCTGGCCGCAACGTGGCATCCGTCGCATCGGACGGCTCAATCGATCGGGCACGCACGCGTTGCCGGTCGGAGCCCGCTCGAGCGACATCGGCGGTTCGCAGGTCCAAATCTTTTCCTCGGTAGCTCATTGATCATCCCCCAGCGGCCGGCCGGCGACCGCTTCAATCCAATACCGGCGATGGAGCTGGGCTGCCATGATCCGGCCAGTTTGATGTACACAGCCAAACTGATACAAATTGTGGTCAAGGCCAAGCCAAACCGGCCCACAATTATCGAATCATTCGCGCTGCTACCGCTTTGACAAGCAATGAAACTAGTTAATTCAAGTCAAAGAAGCCGCGATCCGGCGGCCGGGCGCTGCACATCTGGCCCTTCATTGCGCGAATTGTTGAGCCGTGGGTCAACCTCGATCATTTCGAGGAGTTCGTCATCGGCGGGCCGCAGCATGCTCGATGCAGCTTTGACATCGACGTTTCTGCAATCGAGCCAAGCATCGAATTGGGCGGGTGACAGGATCGCGGGCATCCGGTCGTGAATGACGCTCACGGTTGCATTTGCAGCAACCGTCAGTATCGCCATCGTGTCGACCTCGCTGCCGTCGGCGCCAAGCCAACTCTCGCTCAAGCCGGCAAAGGCCATCAACCCGCCGCGTTTGGGCCGGATCAGATGCGGCCGCTTGGCACCAGCAGGACCGGTCCACTCGTAGAACCCATCGACGGGGATCAGGCACCGCTTATGGCGAAAGGCACCTTTGAATGACGGCTTCTCGTGCGCGGTTTCGGCCCGGGCGTTGATCAGCGTCGCAAACGTACGCGGATCCTTCACCCACGGCGGAATAAGCCCCCAGCGCACTAGGGCAAAATCGCGATCGCCATTCGCCTCGATGCGCACGATGCCGACCGGCTGAGTCGGCGCGATATTGAAGCGGGGTGGGAACACGGGGTCGCTCTTATAGCGAAAATAGGCTCGCACCGCCTCGTGAGGAGAGGTTAAACTATATCGCGAACACACGAGACAATTCTCCACATTCACCGAACGACGACTGCCGGTATCCCCAACATGACCATCGAGCCGCCGTCCGACAAGCCACCCATCAGTTCGCATTGGCCAAAAGTGGGGGCGAGCTTCGCCCTATTGCGCGACGATAGCGTACTGCTGGTCGAGCGCTCAAAACAGCCGCGCCGTGGCATGTGGAGCTTGCCGGGTGGCCACGTAGAGCCGGGCGAGACCGCGGTCGCGGCTGCCGTCCGCGAACTCGCTGAGGAAACCGGCATAGTGGCCGTAAGTGAAGGGCTCCTCGATATTCACGACGCCATCATCCGCGACGGCCACGGTCGCTTGCAAGCGCACTACCTATTGGCTGTCTTCTATGGCCGTTGGCATACAGGCGAACCAGTTCCGGCGAGCGATGCCGGCGACGCCCGCTTCGTCGCATTCGACCAGCTTGACGAATACCCGTTGACGCCCGAGGCGAAGCGGCTCATTTCGCAGGCGCGCATCAAGCTGAGATCAACGACGTGACCGCCAACAAATTGCCATCGGCCGGATCAATAGGACGCGACCTGAAGTTGGCTGGAGGCCAGCGAATGACGCAACGATGCACCAACGGCCAGAGACTTTTGCGTAGCGTCATTGTTGCGGTCACGATGTATGCGAGTGCCACCGCCGTTTCAGCGGCCGAAGGCAAACCCTACGACGACAAGCTATTTAGATTGTCGGAAATCCTCGGCGCCGTGCATTATCTGCGCGAATTATGCGGCTCGAACGATGGCGGCTTGTGGCGCGATCGCATGAAGGAGCTGACCGATGCGGAAGGCTCGTCGGCATTGCGGCGCGCCCGGCTGACCCAGAGTTTCAATCAGGGATACACGAGTTTCAGCCGGACCTATAAAACCTGCACGCCCTCGGCGCAGACGACCGTCGCGCGCTTCCTGACCGAGGCGACGCAAATCTCCGAGGGCCTGGTGAAATCCATTCCGTGAATGCCGCGCGCGCGTGATTTCTTCCCTCGTGCTAGCCTGCCGTTCACCCTGAATTGCAGTTGCATCTCGCGTTTCACAAACATCGTGTTAGTCGTTCAGCGACAAATCGATGGAGCGTCCGTGCGCGAGCAATCGCAGCGTTGCGCAGTAATGGGGCGATGATGGAAATTCAGCAGTTGGCTAAGAGCTCAGACGAAAGCCTGATGGCGCTCGGCATCATACTGGACGCGTGGGACGAAGGTGCCGATGCAGGAGTTGCCCCAGAATTAATGGCCTACGCCGCGCTCTTCACAGCCTTGACTGACCTTGTCGGCGCTTTTGGCGAAGATGCAGTTGGCTCGCTGCTCAACGGTCTCGTCGGCCGTGTCGCCAAAGGCGAATTCACCGTCGCGCGAACCATGCAGTGATAGCTGCCGTCAAATAACGTGCAGACCCTTCAGAACGACTTCGCCAATCAGCACGGCCGCGAAGATTGCGAGCAACAAACCCGCCATCATGTTGATTAGCTTCAATCGATGCAGATCGAGCTTATGGCGGATCCGGCCGATCAAATTGGAGAGTACGATCCACCAGCTCAAGCCGCCGGCCATGACGGCGGCCACCATCGTCAGCGCATCTATGTAGCTATTCACCTCGACGAACGAACTGATGCCGCCGAATATGGCGAATAGGCCGAGCACCGCGCCGGGATTTGTTATCGTCAGAAGGAATGTCTGGGGAATATCCCACGCGAAATCGGCTAGCGACGCGTTCTCATCATCGGCGACCGAGTGCTGCGTTGTGGGCGGCGGCGTCAAATAGAGCTTGATCGCAAAACCCAGCAGCACCAATCCGCCGACGATTTGGATGCTATTGCGCCAATCCTTCACAGCGCCCGAAATCGAGCCGACGCCAAGTGCTGCAAACATCGCGATGAAACCGTCGCCCAGCACGGCGCCGATGCCGGCAGCTATGCCACCCATCACCCCGCGGGATATGGCGCGCTGAATACACAGCACATTCACCGGTCCGACCGGCGCCGACACCAGCACGCCGACCACGATCCCGACCGGGATGATCAGTGGATTAGGGAACAGATGCATCAAGGGCCGCACACGCCCCCATCAATCGCGAGTATAAGTGCACCGACCGATGACGCTGGATCGTCATACATGACCTGATGCATGATGCAGCACAGTCCTGTCGATGCTGTCATCACTCTCAAGGATCCCCGATGCCGTCGCGAACTTCATTCTCGATCATTCGTCTCATCATAGTGTTAATAAGCGGCGCGGTGCTTGTCCATGCGACCTCTGGCGAAGGTGTTGCGCAAGGGGCGAAGGCGAAAAAATCCGCCGAACCTGCGATCGTGACCAAATCAAAAAGCCCCGGCACTGAACTTCCAGCCTCTGTCGCCGAGATGCGCGACGGCATCCTCGTCGCTGTGAAGTCGGGCCGAATCGAGGATTTGCAAGTACCAATCGCGTGGAACGAATTGCCGCCAGCGTTCGCCGCCGAGCCAACACCCGATCCGATCGCCTACTTCAAGAAGCAATCCGGTGATGGCGAGGGGCGCGAGATACTTGCCGTGTTAGCTGCAATATTGGAGGCCGGCCACGCCATCATTCCAGTCGGCAAGGACGTCGAAAATTCCCATCTGTTCGTTTGGCCGAGATTCGCCGAACTGCCCCTTGATAAGCTGACGCCTGAAGACGAAGTACAATTATACCGGCTGATCACCCCGGCGATGCTGAAATCCATGCGCGAGAAGAAAAAGTGGACATGGTATCGCCTCGCGATCGGCGCGGATGGGACGTGGCACTCGTTCAGCAAGGCGGAATAAAACGCGCTGGTAACCATATTGGGACGCGGCATTAGCCAACGTCCGATCGATTAACTACTTCGGCCTTCGGCAACTTTAACGAAGAGGGATAGACGAGTATGCGTCATTTGGCATTTGGAGCGATCGCGATATTAGCCGCCACGCCCGCTGCAGCTCAGGGCTTTAATCCATTCGGCTCGCTGCACACGATGACCGGGGCTTATACGTCCGCGCCCCCAGCCCAAGCCCGCGTCGCGCCACAGCGGACCACGCTTGCAACCGGCCAGGGCCGGCCGATCTCGCAAGGCGCCCCTGCCGGCCAGACACTCCCGTCGCTAACGCAACCGCCGGCTCAGTACTCCTCCGAGGGCGGCCCGCAGCCTTCCATCTCCGGCACCACGCCGCCGCTGGTTTCGTTCAGGTCGAGCTATGGTGCGGGCAACGTCGTGATCGATAGTGGCGGACGCGCGCTCTACTATGTCGTGTCCTCGACACAAGCCTACCGGTATCCAGTTGCCGTTGGCCGTGAAGGCTTTTCCTGGACCGGGGTCGAGAAGGTGTCACGCAAGGCGCAGTGGCCTGATTGGCGTCCGCCTGCCGAAATGCGCGAACGTCAGCCAGGCTTGCCAGAAGTGATGACCGGCGGCCTGCGCAATCCGCTCGGCGCGCGTGCGATTTATCTGGGCTCGACACTTTATCGCATTCACGGCACCAACGACAGCCGCTCGATCGGCAGCGCCAGCTCTTCGGGTTGTTTCCGCATGACGAATAACTACGTCGTCGACCTGTTCAACCGCGTCTCGACCGGCGCGACCGTCCACGTTGTTCCCCGCCTCCCCGCCTCGATCTCGCGCGGCGTTGCCGAGAACGACGACGAGCCGGTGGCAGCCCCAAGGAAGCGCCGCTCGTAAGCAGCGTCACCCCGCTTCGTGGAACTGCACGGGATCGCCGGTGGCGGGCCCGATGATTGCGCCATCGCGCATCGCCGTGCGGCCACGGATCATGGTCGCGACCGGCCAGCCCTTGACCTTTACTCCGTCATAGGGTGTCCAGCCGCTGCGGCTGGCGACTTGCGAATTGCGAATGGTTTCGGTGCGGGCGAGATCGACGATCGTCAGGTCGGCATCATAGCCCATCGCGATCCGGCCCTTGGTGGCCAGGCCGAAGATCCGTTGCGGCCCAGCGCTCGTCAGATCGACGAGGCGCGCCAGCGTTAGCCGCCCCGCATTCACGTGATCCAACATAATTGGCACCAGCGTTTGCACACCGGTCATGCCGGAGTGCGAGCCCGGATAAGCGTGATCTTTCTCTTCGCGAGTGTGCGGCGCGTGATCCGAGCCCAGCACATCAACCGTGCCGTCAGTGATGCCGGCCCAGATGCGCTGTTTATGCGACGCATCCCGCACCGGCGGATTCATTTGCGCGTAGGTGCCCAATCGAGTGTAGCAATCAGGCGCTTCGAGCGTCAGGTGATGCGGCGTTACCTCGACGCTGGCCCAGCTCTTGTGACGGGCCAGATACTCCATCTCCTCGCCCGCCGAGATGTGCAGCACGTGGACACGGCGGCGGTTTTTCTCGGCTAGCCCGACCAGACGCTTGGTAGCGATTAATGCTGCTTCAGGGTCGCGCCAAACCGGATGTGAGGAGGCATCGCCCGGTACACGCAATCCCATGCGCGAGATCAACCGCGTTTCATCCTCCGCATGAAATGCCGCCCGGCGGCTGATCTTTGCGATGATGCGGTCGAGCGACGCGTCGTCATCGACCAACAGGTCGCCAGTCGATGAGCCCATGAACACCTTGATGCCAGCCGAGCCTTCAAGCCGTTCCAGCATCGGGATGTCGGCGATGTTCTCGCGCGTGCCGCCGACGTAAAAAGCGAAGTCGCAAAACATCCGGTGCCGTGCGGCGGCGACCTTGGCGGCCAGCGTTTCCGCCGACGTGGTGAGCGGCTTAGTGTTGGGCATCTCGAATACGGCCGTGACCCCGCCGAGCACGGCACCCCGGCTACCGGTTTCGAGGTCTTCCTTATGGGTTAGGCCCGGCTCGCGGAAGTGGACCTGGCTGTCGATCACGCCGGGCAATACATGCAAACCCCGGGCGTCGAAGATTTCAGCAGCCGTCGCGTTGCCAAGCTGGCCTATAGCGGCGATTTTGCCGCCAATAATACCTATGTCGCGGACGCCCTCGCCATCCTGATTAACGACCGTCCCGCCCCGCACCAGCACATCGAATGTCGTCGTCATCAAGCTCACCCTTCAACGCCGCCGCACTAATCCACACCCTAGTCATCTCAGCCGGGCGTACTATAACAGGGGCCAATCGGAAAGGCTGCACGATCGATGACCGTACATATTGCTCAACTCGAAGATCGGGGCGTGGTTCGCGCATCCGGCGCCGACGCAGAGAAGCTGCTCGACGGGTTGATTACCAACGATATGAATGCGCTGGCTGCGCGTGCTGCGATCCACGCCGGTCTGCTATCTCCCCAAGGCAAGATCCTGTTCGCATTCTTCGTCGTGAAATCGGGTGATGAATTCTTTCTGGAAGTTGCCCGCGAGCAATCAGCGGCACTCGTGAAGCGATTGAATTTTTATAAGCTCCGAGCCGATGCCCAGTTCGCCGACTTGAGCGCAGAAATGACGGTCGTGGCATCCTGGGGCGCTTCCATGCCACCTGTACCGCGCGGTATTCTCGCCTACCCCGACCCACGCCATGCGAACCTTGGAATTCGGATGATATTGCCGGCCGGCCGGCTCGCAGAGTTGGGAGCCCTCAACGCATCGGCTGACAGCTACCATACCCACCGCGTCGCCTGCGGCGTGCCGGAAGAAATACGCGACTACGCGCTTGGCGACACGTTTCCTCACGAAGCCGATTTCGATCTCTTCAACGGCGTATCGTTCGCCAAGGGTTGCTACGTCGGCCAAGAGGTGGTGTCGCGCACGCAGAACAAAGCCCTGGCCCGAAAGCGGATCGTTCGCATCAGCGGCGCCGTGCTCAAGAGCGGTGCCGAGATCAAGCACGGTGCCGGTGTTGTCGGATTGGTCGGCTCGGTCGCTGGATCAGCCGCGCTCGCGATGTTGCGGCTGGATCGGGCGGCGGAGGCGGCCGGCAGGAGCGAAGCCCTCACCGCCGACGGCCATGCCATATCTGTCGACACCGCCGCCCTCGAACGCTATCGGGCGAGTGCTGCCGCCAAGCCGGTGATCGACCTATGACCGCAGCCAATCTCGTGCGATGCCCATGGCCCGGCTTGGATGATCCGATCTACACGGCCTATCACGACACCGAATGGGGCGTGCCGAAAACCGACGACCGCGCACTTTTCGAAAAGATGATTCTCGAAGGCTTCCAGTCGGGCTTGTCGTGGCTGACAATCCTGAAGAAACGCGAGAACTTCCGTTTGGCGTTCGACCAGTTCGACGCAGAGAAAATTGCCCGTTACGGCGACCTGGAAAAGGCTAGGCTAATGGCGGATGCCGGGATCATCCGCAACCGTCTCAAGATCGACGCCACGATCGACAACGCGCTGGCATATCTCAAATTGACCCAGAAGACATCGTTGGCGGAATTCTTCTGGGCCTTCGTCGATGACCGGCCGCAGGTCAACAACTACAAGGCGCATGGCGAAGTGCCCGCCGAAACCGAGATCTCGAAGAAAATATCAAAGGCCCTAAAGGCCGAGGGCTTCCGCTTTGTCGGCCCAACGACGATGTATGCCTTTATGCAAGCGTCGGGGCTGGTCAACGATCACCTCGTGACCTGTCACCGGCATCGCCATTGCAGCGAATTGATGAAGGGGTTCAAATTGCCGGGATCGAAACATGGCTCGCCTTGATCAAACGACTGGCCGCCCACGCGCCTGGCAACGGATGTTATCCGGCCGCCGGCTCGATCTGCTCGACCCATCTCCTGCCGACATCGAAATCGAAGATATCGCGCACGGCCTCGCCCGCGTCAGCCGGTGGAATGGGCAGACGGTCGGCGCGCATGCTTTTTCGGTCGCGCAACATGCCCTATTGGTCGATGACATTGCGTGCGGGCTCGACGCCGAATGGCCCCCGCGCTGGCAGCTCGCAGCGCTCCTGCACGATGCGGCGGAATATGTGATCGGTGATCTGATCAGCCCGTTCAAGGCGGCCATCGGCCTCGACTACAAGGCGTTTGAATTGCGGCTTCTCGGCGCGATCCACGTGCGCTTTGGATTGCCGGCAAACCCGCCGGACGCGATCACGTCCCACATCAAGGCGGCGGACGGTATCGCTGCCTACTACGAAGCAACTCGGCTCGCCGGCTTCGAAATTGCTGAAGCACGCAGCTTTTTTGGAGTTCCCCCGTTACTGCCGTCGGGCCTGCAAGGCCGCCTCGACAGCCTGGCAGCGCTGCCAGCGGCAGAGGTCCAACGCTCATTTCTAATCCGATTTGGCGCATTGGCCGCAGCTAGCGACTTGAATTAGCCGCAGGTACAAGCGATGATCGGCAGCAATATTTTTCTAATCGAGCATGAAAAGTCTTCAAATAATGCCTGCGTCTCAAAAACTCCCCTCGCGACCGCCCAGCACCCGCATTCACGTGTGCTCGCTGGCAGCGGTTCCCGACACCGTTGCGACTGTCAATGCCACCCACTTAATGACCGTGATCAACGCCCAGACACTGGTCGAAACACCGTTGACAATCGAGCCGCACCGCCACTTGAAGATCGCCGTCAACGATATTTCCATTCCCCAGGAAGGGCTCGTTCATCCGCGCTCGGAACATGTCGAAGGCATCCTCCGTTTCGCGCGCGATTGGGATCATGCAGGTCCGTTGGTCGTCCATTGCTGGGCCGGCATCAGCCGCTCGACAGCCGCCGCCTTCATCACCATGTGCGCCCTCAATGACGAAGGTACGGAAGCCTTGATCGCGCGCCAAATCCGGTCCGCCTCGAAGACTGCGACACCGAACGCGCTCATGGTGTCGATCGCCGATGACATCTTGAAGCGCCGTGGCCGGATGATCGAGGCCGTCGCCGCTATTGGCCAGGGCGAAATGGCAATGTCAGGCGTGCCATTTTCAATTTCGAGCCGCATTTTTGCCACGGCCTGACACTTTCAAACCTAAAGAAAGACAGAAGTTCCCAAAATCGCCATGTTCGGTGCGTAACCGGCGAGGACCCACGGAGGTCCCGCATGCCAGCAGAGATGAAGCCGATAACAGCAAGCGCAAGACGCTTAACCGACGATCTTCAACCGGTGCGTACTGTTTCTCTCCGCGCCGTCAACGATCCGAGCCAGCACCAGGTGCTCACCAACGGCACAGGTGCAACAACAATGAAAAGCCCAGAATTAGCGGTCAATCTAACGGCCGCTCTGGTTGCAGTGTCCAACGACACGCCAATGGTGCTGACCACTTCATCATCGGGCATTGATGCGCTCCCCTCGGCGCGGTTTACTTGGACCGGCCACACCACTCTTGAGACGAGCCTGCGTCAGGGCGTCGCCGAGCAGACCGGGCTTGAAATCGGCCATGCAGAGCAACTCCAGAGTTTTGCCGAACGCACGAACGGCTTGGCCATTGGTTATCTGGCCCTGACGCGACCAGCCAATGGCGCGACGTCCAACGCTGCTTGGCGCGATTGGTATGCGTACCTTCCGTGGGAAGATTGGCGCGTCGGCAAACCTGCCATCCTTGCCTCGATCATCGAGCCGGCACTGCGCGCGTGGGCTGAGCAACCGCTCGATGCAAACGATCCCCACCACGGTCTTCCTCGAATCGATCGGGCTCGATTGGCGTTCGGTTTCGACCGGGTACCTTGGAACGAAGAGCGCGTCATCGACCGCTTCGATATTTTGTCCGACGCAGGCCTGATGGGTCCCCACCCGATTGCCGGCCGGGCGATGCATCTGGAGCATTTGCGCGTCCTAGCAAACGCCATCGGACGGTTGCGGGCACGCCTGAAAGTTCGCCCCTTGGTATTTGAACTGATGGCAGACGAATTCACGCTCTTCGAGTTGCAGAAGACGGTGGAAGCGGTGCTCGGACCGCATCTGCACAAGCAAAATTTCCGTCGTCTCGTGGAGAGTGCTGGTCTGGTCGAGGTGACCGGCGAGGTGCGCTCGAAAACGGGCGGACGGCCAGCCAAATTGTTTCGCTTCCGCCGCGAAGTTCTGATGGAGCGTCCGGCGCCCGGTTTCAGGGTGCACGCTCAACGGATGTGACGTCAAACCGTCCGGTGGAAAACAACAACAGTTGATTGCCGCGGGCTATTCGATATAGCTCGCGGCGGCCAAACAGCACGGGCCGGCAGCTTAAGTTCAAGGCCCATGCCACACGCGACGATTACTGACCATCTCAACCGCTCGACTTTTCCGGCGGCCGCTCTGTTCGCGGCCGTCTTCGCTGGCGCGCTGGCGCTGACGCTTGGCTTGCGCGTGCCGGGCTTCATCCACCACGACACTAGCGAAGCGGTGATGTGGGGCCACAGCGGCTGGGCCGCCGGCTTTTGGAAACATCCACCGCTCCTGCCGTGGATCACGCGTGCCTGGTCGTATCTGTTGCCGCTCAGCGCGTTCAGCTTGGCGCTGTTGACCGCGCTCAACATGACCGCATGCGCTTTTTTCGTGTGGTCGATTGCACGTATGTCCCCGACCGGCGAGGTCGATCGAAAAGACGACGCGACCGGCAAAATTGGGCTCCTGGCAATCGGCTTGCTGGTCGTCGTGCCGTTCGCTTCGGTGATGGCGATCAAACTCAATCACAATACGATTCTCATTTCGCTGTGGCCGCTGACCGTTTTGACGTTGCTGCGTGCGATTGACCGGCCGACATTTCTGCGTGGCGTCCTATTCGGATTGGCCGCCGCGGCAGCAGTCCTCGCCAAGTATTATTCGCTTCTGCTGCTGGCTGGTTGTATCGCGGCCTCATTCGCCATGCCCGCACGCGCTTGGAGCTTTTATCAAAGACCAGCACCTTATGCAGCGTTCGCGACGTTCTTGTTGGCGATGGCGCCGCATCTCGCCTGGATGCTCGATCGGGCTTCCACCCCCCTGGGCTATGCGTTCAAAGCGGGCGCGTCGAACCCCGTTTCGGCAACCCGAGGCCCGGCGATGGCGCTGACGTTTGCCATGCAAGCGCCGTTACTGCTCCTGCCAATGTTGCTCGTTGCGTGGTTGATTTGGCGGTCGCACCAGCCAGTTGCCGTGAAACACGGTTCAACTTCAATTGGCCATCGGCACGAGCGCGCGTTGGTCCTCCTGGCGGTTGTGCCGTACGTCCTGACGATCATCCTGGTCTTCGTGTTTCACCTGCGCGGCGCGGTGGCGTGGGCGATGCCGCTGTTCGTCTGCCTGCCCGCGGCAATCGCCGCTCGTATTGGAACCTTCCCTGAACGGCTATCCCGCATTGCGCCGTGCTTGGCACTCGCAGCGGTCGTTATCGCCGTCATCGCTGGCCAGATCGGCGCGCGGATCGGAGTCGCAAGAGGCGTCGACGGTATTTCCGAACCCCGTCGCGAGATTGCCGAAGCAGCGACCGCGTTATGGCATGCGACACAGCCAGGTCCATTGCCAATTGTCGCGGGCGATCAGCGACTTGCATCGGCAGCGGTGATCTTTTCACCCGATCATCCGCAAGGCTGGCCGAGCTTTAGTCTGGCGCAGGCACCGTGGATTGACCCAGTTTTAGCAAAACGCGATGGTTTTATCGGATTGTGCCGCACCGCCGATACGCAATGTATCGAGTTGGCGACCAAAACCGCCCCAGATCGCGCAGTGAGGTGCACGATCAAGCGCCGCGTTGAGTATCTGGGCGCCAAGGGGCCATGGTTTGAAGCAATTATATTTATCGCGCCACCGGTTGCGAGTACCGTTGTCCCGGTCTGTCCGGCTGGCTAAATTAATTGAATCTATAGGCATATATTGCCAATCGAACCAATTCACGGTTCGTCAGCATGCTTGTTTCCGCCATAGTTGCATCCCAACTCTGGCTATGACAGTGACGTGCAAAATGAGTGCGGGTTCAAGAGGTCGGTTATGATGAAATGGGTCGTTATTTGGGGCGCGATTGCGATTGCCTCTGCGATCGCAGCAGGCATCTTGGCTGGTATCAAGCGCCGCGATCATTCGTTCTGGGCGGCCTGGTCGTTTCTGTTCCCGCCGATGCTGCTTCTGCTTCTCGTCATGTCGAAAAACGAGGGACCGAAGAAGCGCCGCCGCACCCTCGACGAGGAAGATGCGGCAACGGTCGATTGAGCAGCTACCCTTCTTTCATCGTCGCTTTGCCCGAGATCGCGGCTTGCGCTGCCGCCAACCGCGCGACTGGCACCCGGAACGGCGAACACGACACATAATCGAGACCAACCTCGTGGCAGAAGGCGACCGAGGCCGGATCGCCACCGTGTTCGCCGCAGATGCCGAGCTTGATATTGGGACGCACCTTACGGCCGCGATCACAGCCCATCCGAACCAGTTCGCCCACGCCATCGACATCGATCGACACGAAGGGGTCGACATCGAAAATCCCGGTGTTGGAATAATTGGACAAAATCGGCGCCGCATCATCGCGTGATAGCCCTAGGCACGTTTGCGTCAAATCGTTGGTGCCAAACGAGAAGAATTCGGCGCCGTCAGCCCCTTCCGCGATCTCGCCGGCCTTGATGCAAGCGCGCGGCAGCTCGATCATGGTGCCGATCTGATAGCTAAGCTTCGTTCCCGTCTCGGCCTCGACGGCTTTGGCTGCTGCCACGATCAGATCACGGATCATGTCGTATTCCTTGCGGAAAGCGACCAGCGGCACCATGACTTCGGGCAACACCGGCTTTCCGGTTTTCTTTTGCGCTGAAACTTGCGCCTCGAAAATAGCTCGTGCCTGCATCTCGGTAATCTCCGGGTACCGGACACCAAGACGGCAACCACGGAAACCCAGCATCGGATTGATTTCGTGCAACTCCGCGACGCGCTCCTGCACGCGCTTCAAGGGCACGCCCAACGCCTTCGCGACGGCTGCGGCTTCGGTTTCGCCATGCGGCAGGAATTCGTGCAACGGCGGATCGAGCAGACGGATGGTCACCGGTAGACCGGCCATGATTTCGAACAGTTCTTCGAAATCGCGACGCTGCATCGGCAAAATTTTGGCCAACGCCTTGCGCCGGCCGCCTTCGTCGATCGACACGATCATCTCGCGCATGGCGAGGATGCGATCCTCGTCGAAGAACATATGCTCGGTGCGGCAAAGACCAATGCCCTCCGCGCCGAATTCGCGTGCTTGCGCTGCATCGCGCGGCGTATCCGCGTTGGCCCGAACCTTCATTGTGCGCGCAGCATCGGCCCACTGCATCAGCACGCCGAAATCACCGGATAACTCGGGTTGGCGCATCTTGACCAAGCCCTTCAATACTTCGCCGGTACTGCCATCGATCGTGATCTGATCGCCGCGCTTGAACACTTGCCCCATCACCGTCATCGTCTGCGCCTTGAGATCGATGCGCAGCGTCCCGGCGCCCGAAACACACGGCCGTCCCATGCCGCGCGCAACGACGGCTGCGTGGCTCGTCATGCCGCCGCGCGCCGTCAGGATACCAGCCGCTGCATGCATCCCGTGGATGTCTTCCGGACTAGTCTCGACGCGAACCAGAATGACGCTCTTGCCCTGGCCTTTCAGCGTCTCGGCATCGTCAGCATCGAATACGATTTCACCGGATGCAGCGCCGGGCGATGCTGGCAGGCCGGTCGCAACGACCTCCTTCGTGGCGATTGGATCGATCGTTGGGTGCAACAACTGGTCGAGCCCGCCGGCATCGATGCGCATCACGGCCTCGTCGCGCGTCAACACGCCCTCATTCGCCAGATCGACCGCGATCTTCAACGCGGCAGCGGTCGTGCGCTTGCCGGATCTTGTCTGCAGCATCCACAGCTTGCCGTTTTGGATGGTGAACTCGATATCCTGCATGTCGCGATAACGGCCTTCGAGCTTGGCGAACACGGCGATGAGTTCTTTGAACGTCTCCGGCATCAGCGCTTCGAGGGATGGGTTCTTGTCGCCGGCGTCCTTGCGTGAAACTTCGGTCAAGCTTTGTGGCGTGCGGATGCCAGCGACCACGTCTTCGCCCTGCGCGTTGACTAGAAACTCGCCGTACAAAGCTTTCTCACCGGTCGAAGGGTTGCGCGTGAACGCGACGCCGGTTGCCGATGTGTCACCCATGTTGCCGAACACCATCGCCTGCACGTTGACGGCGGTGCCCCAGCTATCGGGAATATTATGCAGGCGGCGATAGGTATTCGCGCGCGCGTTTTGCCAAGACCCGAACACGGCGGAGATCGCGCCCCACAATTGATCCGATGTCGATTGCGGAAAGGGCTTGCCGGTTTCACGCAACACGGTCGCCTTGTACTCGGCGATCACCACTTTCCAATCGGCAGCGTCCAGTTCGGTATCGGCCGACTTGCCGGCGAGACTTTTGTGATTGTCGAGAATGTCATCGAACATGCCATGATCGACTTCCAGCACCACATCGGAATACATCTGGATGAAGCGGCGATAACTATCGTAGGCAAATCGCCGGTTGTTGGAGCGGATGGCCAGGCCCTCGACCGTCTCATCGTTGAGGCCGAGATTGAGGATCGTGTCCATCATGCCGGGCATCGACGCGCGCGCCCCTGAGCGAACCGAGACGAGAAGCGGGTTGACCCGATCGCCGAACGTTGCGCCAACAGCCTCGCCGACGTGCGCGATCGCGTCGTTTACCTGCGCTTCAAGACCAACTGGCCAGTGCCGATCGTTGGCGTAATAGGCGGTGCACACCTCAGTTGTAATCGTGAAGCCCGGCGGAACCGGCAGCCCGAGACTTGCCATCTCCGCTAAGTTCGCACCCTTGCCGCCGAGCAGGTTCTTCATCGCCGCATCGCCGTCGCTGCGCCCGGCGCCGAACTGGTAGACCCATTTGGAGGCTAGGCTTGAAGGGATGGGGTTCGTGCTCATGAGTTGCAGCTCCCGTGCAGGCCATTGTGCAGTGCGGTGTCTCGTGACCGTCCATACAAGGCCAGGTGAAGAGTCGCAAACGGCATGGTGACGCGATGCGGGGCATTCCAAAACTGTCCCGCGCGCCGGCGGCCGAGGCCGATGCCATCCGCCGCTCGTTGGAAAAAGCCAAGTCGAAGCCTGGGCAAAGTTCGAGAAGATGTGAGGAATTGAACGAGCTGTTGGAATATGGTATCTATCAATGATAGATACCAATTGTCGAAGGGAGATCATCCCGCCATGAGCACAAAAACCGCCAAGACTGCCAAAATCTTTATGCATGGCCGCAGCCAAGCTGTTCGGTTGCCGAAGGAGTTCCGGCTCCCAGGCAAGGAAGTCCGCGTCCGGCGTGATGGGAATAAGCTGATATTGGAGCCGATCGTACCTGTCGATTTCGACGTTTGGTTGGCAAAGCTTGACGCATACAGCAACGAAGGCCGGGACGAATTCATGCCTCACGGCCGAGAACAACCCCCGATGCCAGATGACGACATCGATTGGGACGTCGCGTTTCCCAAAGCGCAGAAGAAATGATCCTGCTCGACACTAATGTCATAATCGCTGTCCTGAAGCGCACTTCAGTTTCTGTACGAAAGCGCTTATCTGCTGCGGTTATAAGCGACACAAAAGTCTGCATTTCTTCGATCGTGATGTTTGAACTCGCTTTCGGAGCAGGACGCAGCAACAGGGAACAATATAACCGAAGCCGCCTCGCAGACTTTATGAGCGGGGATATCGAAACGCTGCAATTTGACGAAGACGACGCGCTTATTGCTGGATCGTTGAGGGCCAAACTGGCGAACGCCGGCACACCGATCGGTCCTTACGACATTCTCATCGCTGGCCAAGCACTCAGCCACGGCGCGACGCTCATAACCGCCAACACCCGCGAGTTCGCACGGGTGCCCGGGCTGAAGATCGAGGACTGGAGCTAGCACCCAGAGTGCCGGCGGCCGGCGCGCCACAGGCGTGTCGCCGGCACAATCACAGCGGAATATTATCGTGTTTCTTCCACGGGTTCTGCGCTGACTTACCGCGCAGCATATTCAACGCCCTGGCCAACCGCCGTCGCGTATTCCGCGGCAGTATAACCTCATCGATATAGCCGCGTTCGGCGGCAATAAACGGATTGGCGAAACGCTCCTTATAATCGGCGATGCGCTTTTCGAGTTTCTCAGGATCGCCCAATTCCGAGCGGTACAAAATCTCGGCGGCCCCCTTGGCGCCCATCACCGCGATCTCGGCTGAGGGCCAAGCGTAGTTGACGTCGCCGCGGATGTGTTTCGAGCTCATCACGTCGTAGGCGCCGCCGTAGGCCTTGCGGGTGATCAGCGTCACCTTCGGCACGGTTGCTTCGGCGTAGGCGAACAGCAGCTTCGCGCCGTGCTTGATCAAACCGCCGTATTCCTGGGCGGTGCCCGGCAAGAATCCCGGCACATCGACAAAAGTAACGATCGGGATTTCGAAGCAATCGCAGAAGCGCACGAAACGGGCGGCCTTGCGCGAGGCGTCGCTGTCGAGCACGCCTGCGAGCACCATCGGCTGGTTGGCGACGATGCCGATGGTGCGGCCCTCGATGCGCGCGAACCCGGTGACAATATTCTTGGCGAACTGATCCTGGATCTCGAAGAAGTCGGCCTCGTCGACCACCTTCAGGATCAGTTCCTTGATGTCGTAGGGCTTGTTTGGATTATCGGGGATCAATGTATCGAGCGACAGGTCAACGCGATCCGATGAATCGCGCGTTGCCAACACCGGCACGCCGTCTTTGTTGTTGCCCGGCAGAAAATCCATCAGCCGTCGCATCTGCAGGAGCGCTTCGAGGTCGTTCTCGTAGGCCCGGTCGGCGATCGACGATTTTGTGGTGTGAACTCTGGCGCCGCCAAGTTCCTCAGCCGTCACGGTTTCGTTGGTCACGGTTTTCACCACGTCCGGGCCGGTGACGAACATGTAGCTCGTATCGCGCACCATGAAGATGAAGTCGGTCATCGCCGGCGAATACACGTCGCCGCCGGCACACGGCCCCATGATCACGCTGATCTGTGGGATCACACCCGACGACAATGTATTGCGCAGGAACACTTCGCCATAGCCACCGAGCGCTGCCACACCCTCCTGGATGCGCGCGCCGCCGGCATCGAACAAGCCGATGATCGGGCACCGGTTCTGCAACGCCATGTCCTGGATCTTGGTGATCTTCTTGGCGTGCGCTTCCGACAGCGAACCGCCGAACACCGTGAAATCCTTGGCGAATACGTAGACGACGCGGC
>JANLPY010000103.1:0-4141 GCA_031367505.1 Hyphomicrobiaceae bacterium
CGTTTGCGGGACTGCGGCGGGGCAACCGATATTTATCGCTGCAACCGAGCAGTCGCTTACTTCGCTCTGCCAACTGGTTTCGGGACGCGTGTGCGTCTGGTCTTGCGAACACTGCTCACATCTTTTTGGCGAACCTTTACCCGACACTGGTAAATTCTACGCGTCAGAGTACAAGATACTTCTGGATCACGACGACGAAGATCAGATCTATACCGCTACCGACGGCAAGATTGTCTATCGTACGGAGCACCAGGTTAGTGTTCTCATTGACCTGGTTCCGTTGCAAGCTCAAGCGCGCCTGCTCGACTATGGATGCGCGAAAGCTGCCGTCCCTCGGCGGCTTCGTGCAATGCGTAGCGATCTGAAACTCCACCTCTTCGATGTCAGCGACATGTATCGGGTGCATTGGGACAGGCTTGTTCCCAGCGACCAGACGGCCGTGCATGAGACGCCGGCAAACTGGCTCGCTAGTTTTGATGTCGTAACGTCGTTTTTTGCGCTTGAGCACATTCCTGACCTCAATAAAACTTTGACTCATATCCATTCGCTGGTCGCGGATGGCGGAATTTTTTATGGAATCGTTCCGGATACCTTCGGAAATGTTGCGGACTTCATCGTTATTGATCATGTGAATCATTTTACGTTGGCCTCTTTGCACCTCTTGCTGTCGGGCGCAGGCTTTGGCGATATTGTAGTCAATCCGTCACGGCATCGCGGCGCGCTGGTGTTCAGGGCGCGCAAAGGCGGCGCACCCTCGGCGATTGCCGCCGTTGAAGAGTTGCGAGAAAAGTCGAAGGGCATCGCTCAATATTGGAGCGATATTGCGGCAAACATTCGGGCAGCAGAGGCATCGTCGACAAAGCAATCCGCGATCTACGGCTCCGGCTTTTACGGAGCCTTCATCCTCAGCAGTTTGCAGCAACCCGAACGCGTAGTTTGTTTCATCGACCAGAGCCCATTTCAACAGGGCAAGTGTCCTTTCGGCAAGCCTGTGACCAGTCTCGCGGATTTTTCCGATGAGATAGGCTACATCTATGTCGGCCTCAATCCAGTCATAGCAAGAGCCACGATGCGCGAAATGTCAGTGTTGTCGCGCGCGGGCCGAACCCTGCACTTTCTAGACGGGTTGGCGCCATGATGGACGGTAAAAGCATTCGCTTGCGGCCGTACAATGAAAGTGATCTGCCTTTGATCGCGGCATGGCGCAACGATGTCGTGCTTCAAACCCAACTCATGGCCCGACCTCGCGGCAGCAGTCTGCTTGCGGTGCGTGCGTGGCTCGACGGAAGAGCGAAAGCGTCAGATCGCCTGTTGTGGATTATTGCAGAGCTCAATGACGATCACGCAATCGGATATATTCAGTTGGATAACATCAATCCGATCGATCGGCATTGCGACCTCGGCATCTGTATTGATCGCGTTGCGCAAGGGCGAGGTTTTGGATCGGAGGCGGTCCGTGTGGCGTCGAAATATGCAAACGACATTTGGCGAATGAACAAGATTTCGCTTCGAGTGTTGGTCGACAATAGGCCGGCAATTGCTGCCTATGCAAAGTGCGGATTTGTTGAGTGCGGAAGACTGCGAAGTCATTTTTTTATTGATGGCGGTTTCAAGGATGTCGTCTTGATGGAATTGCTGTTTAGCGCCGCTGCGGCTTGAACCATGAGAATAGTTATCTCCCAATCGATGTATTTCCCCTGGGTCGGATTTCTGGAACAGATGCAGTTGGCCGACGTTTTCGTGCACTACGACGACGTTCAGTTTTCGAAAGGAAGCTTCGGCAACCGCGTCCAAGTCAAGACAGCGAAAGGCCCGGCTTGGCTTACGATCCCGCTTCGTGACCTTAGGCTGGGCCAGAGAATAGACGATACCATCATCGATGACCGCAGGGATTGGCGCGGCCAAAATCGGGATTTGCTGCGTCAAGCCTATTTCAAGGCGCCGTTCCGAGACGAGATGCTTTCAATGGCCGACAAAGTCTTCGCAGTCAAAGGCAACCGGCTGATCGATTTTTCCCGGGCATCGATGCTGGTGCTGGCGGACTATTTCGGACTTTCCGGACAGTGCGAGTTTGTTGAGTCATCGTCGCTCGGCGCCGCCGGAAGCAGCAGCCAGCGCGTGCATGACATCGTTCATTGCCTTAACGGCAAGACCTACGTAACAGGCCATGGCGCAAAGAACTACCTCGATCACGATCTGTTCGAACGGAGCGGGATCGACATCGCCTATATGAACTATCTGCGGACACCATATCCGCAGCTGCATGGCCCCTTCACGCCATATGTGTCTGCCCTCGATCTGGTCGCCAATTGCGGACGCGAAGGGCGGCAGGTAATTCAAGGTTCCACCGTTCATTGGAGAGAGTTCATTCATGGATCCGATTGAGGCGTTCCGCAGCGAAGTCCGCCGTAACATCGAAGGCCTGGCCAAGGATACCGACTTGCAGGCGCTGTCGCGGGTCTGGGTACGAGAAGTTTCGCCGTACAAGTGGGCTTACAATTTTGCCTGGCTGGGAATTCCGGCGATACAACTTCCCAACGACGCCTGGGCCGTGCAAGAACTGATCTGGCAGATCAAACCCGACCTCGTCATTGAAACCGGCATCGCCCATGGCGGTTCGCTGATCTTCAGCGCCTCGCTGTTGGCCATGCTCGACTACGCCGAGGCCGTCGAGCAGAAAACCCTGCTCGATCCGGCCAAGCCGAAACGCAAGGTGATCGGCATCGATATCGATATCCGCGTCCACAACCGGACCGCCATCGACGCGCACCCCATGCGTAGCCGCATCGAACTGGTCGAAGGATCGAGCATTGCGCCTGAGATCGTCAGCAAAGTTCGCGAGATGGCGGCGAGCCACAAGCGCGTTTTGGTGATGCTCGATTCCAACCACACGCATGACCATGTGCTCGCCGAACTTGAGGCGTATGCGCCTCTTGTTTCGCCGCAGAGTTATTGCGTGGTGTTCGATACGCTGGTCGAGGACATGCCGGACGACCTGTCCGCGAACCGGCCCTGGGGCAAGGGCAACAATCCCAAGACGGCGGTCTGGCAATATCTCAGGTCGCACCCGGAATTCGAGATCGACAAGTCGATCGAGCACAAGCTGCTGATCACCGTCGCGCCAGATGGTTACCTTAAGCGACGCGCGTAGTGGTTGCTGCCTCGGCTCCCATCGCCACCGGCTGACGCCAACCGATCGCGACGTCCCTGGCGTTGCGGGTCTGTGCCTGCCGAAGGGCCAGCAGTACTCGCTTCTCGTCGTCAATGTTCAGCTCAAGCGCGCGCACGATCTTTCGATAGTCGAGGTACGCGGCGACGTGCCGCCTGATATTCTTCCACTGGCCGAATATGCGCTGGTGGAGTTTATTTTTTGGAAAAGCGCCACCGTAGATGCCCCATTTCGTCAAGGCGCAGGTGATCGTGCGCTCGCGCTTGTGAAATCCGACGCCCGGCAGCGTAACAAGATTGCCGCGCATCGCCAGCACAAGGAGGATCGAATGCTCCACCGATGTCTTGCCGAACCAGGCTAGGATCGACCGACCCCTGTAGTTCAGCGCATCACGTCTGTGCACAGAATACAACTGGTTGCCATAGACGTGCCAGGCCATGTTTTCCATACGCTCGACTGCCAGATCCGACTTGGACTTGCGAAACGCCGCGCCTTGGTTGAAGAATTCATATGGCCCTTCGGGTGTCTCGTGCTGAGTCTCGGTGATGACGCTGACCACGCGTGGCCCTTCCGCTTCCAATCTCTCGACGCAGCGCGCGACAAAATCAGGCTCATACCAATCATCATCACACGCCCACATAAAATAGGGCGCGTCGGCAGCAAATAACAAATAGTCGAAGTTCCCGGTCGCCCCAATATTCACCGCCTGCCGCATATACCGTATCCGTGCGTCCTCCCTCGCATGCCGCCGCCCCACCGCCTCCACCCCTGGATCGGTCGAGGCGTTGTCGGAGATCAGGATACTGATGTTGCGATAGGTCTGCGCCCTGCGCGAGGCGAGGCATTGCTCCAGCATCGCGGGCCGGTTGTAGCAGGGCACGCCGATGGCGACGGTCGGCAAATCAATCTCGGCCATGGAACACTCCCTGTTCCGCGTCTTCCAGTTCCGATGTGTCTAGGATAATCTTTGCG
>JANLPY010000227.1:0-32326 GCA_031367505.1 Hyphomicrobiaceae bacterium
ATCAACGCCTCGCACTGCACGACCGATAAATCACCCAATTGCGATACAAGTGCCTGAAATCCCCGGCTGTTCATGCCATCCTCCTGAGTGTCGAATCACACACTCAGAATGCCTCAACTTAATGGCGGAACAGAGCCACTCCCGGCCATCGCGCGTATTTGGATCTGAATCGGTTTTCAAATTATGCAGGGTGAACAGTGTGATGAACAACAGTATCGATCCGCCGATCGCGGTCGTGGCGAATGCTATAATCCCTTGCATAACCCATCGATCTTTTTCAATTTCGGCGGGCGTATTTAGCGCCTTGGGTTGCGTCATTCGATGATCGTTGCGGGCAAACTCGTACGTAGTTGCGCGTCCGCCAGATGCTTCTTCCAACGTCGCCACGGCCCTTTGGAGTTGCAGATCCAAATCACCGGAGTATTCGACAGCGTGTCGAACAGTCCCTTTGTGGGACTTTGCCGCTGGCAGTGTGCTGGTTTTTGACGCGCTACTATCTTTGCCGCGCGATAAACTCAGCCTTTGCTCCCAAGTCAACTCCGGTGCAGAAATCGACCGTTCAGCCAATTGCTCACGAAGAAGACGATCCCTTGCGGGTACGCGTATAGGCGCTACCTGCACGCTATTTTCGGCGGCTGTTTCGATCCGCTCTTTCAGATAGCGACCGGATGATTTGATCTCGTGAACATGATTGAATTGTATTGCGGGCAAACATGGCATCGCATTTACTGAGCCGAATTTATTCTCTGCGACTAACGCTTGTGATAAAGCATCTTGCCAGGCGGCATCCACCGAATGCTTGTGCATTGTTAATCCAAAACTCCCAACACCACGGCACAAGGCGATCGGTTTCAAACTGAGCAGCCACGAGACAAACCAATCTCTTTTGCGTGATTAACACATCAGGTGCATAAGAAAATCATATTAATTTACGATAATAATAGTTCAGTTGAAAATGGACCCAACTCGCGCCACAAATATATTGAACCAAATAAAAAAGTCGCGTTCAATTTTTAATGCCGAGTCATAGTTCAAGAAAAGTTCGCGCGTAGGTTGAAACTTTGGAAGATTGAACGTTCAGTTTTCGACATTCCTAAAGCCTGGGCGAAAACTGTTTCTCCATTTGCAGGAACCGATGCCGGCATTTGCCACAGCTCGCCGCTGGCTCAATGCTTGTCGAAGGCGAATGCGTCATTGCGCCAACTTCGCGGCTCAACGAGCACCTTGGTAGGTTTGATCACTGGCCGCACGGCAGGCTTACTGTCGGTTTTCTTCAGTTGTGCGCGATACTTCACGACAGCCGCGGTCAACTCGGCCGCAGTGGGGGCCGCCGAGGGACGTCGAGGCGCTGCTTCGAGCTGGTTGAGCGAAGGTGATAACGGACTAGGCATCTCAAGTGCTGGTACCGGCACGACGATCGGCGCGGTCACCATGCGCGGCGCAGGTTTCTGCTCGATGGCTGACACTGCCTGGCTCTGCATCGGCCTTGCACCAAACAACACCTGTCCCGGTGCCAGCAATAATCCGCTTTGCGTTTGGCCCTCGATATCAATCGCCAAGTCCTGCGGCGGCATATCGATCAACGCGACGACGACGTCGTTGAGGCTAGATGCTTCGATCACCCACGAGCCATCAGCCAGCCTTGTGCCGTGCGACAACACCCCGGAAGCCGGTATGTTGCGGATGACGAAACGGCGGACACCTGCGGCTACTGCCGTCTTGGCGCCAAAACCGATCCGAACCGGTGGTGACGCCCTGCCGTCGACAATCGGAAACTCGGTCGATCGAAGCCATTCGGGGCCGGACCGCTCAACCGCGACAGGCGCCACCATACCCCGATAGCCGAATGAAAGCCGGTCATCAAACGCGATGCCCTCGGATGAGCGCTCATGTCGCCAACCCAGGACCGCCGGAGCGCCGGATACCGACCGGGCCTCGTCGGCTATGCGTCCGCGCAGATGATTGTTTCCGCCAGGCAGCAGCAGCACCACCAATCCGCAAATGGTCACGACATTGAACCAAGCCGGCCGCTGCATCAGCGATGGACTGGACCGCAGCACTGCCTCCGAAAGCGCGCGCTCGGCCGGATCGCTCAAAGCCTGGGTCAGCGAATGGAGCCAAGCTTCATCGCCCTGCCTTTGGCTATGATCGCTGACCCTCACTTGGCACCCGTTCGCCGGCGTACGGCCTTTGTGCCAAACGAGCAAAACCCGTAGCAGCCGGCATAGCGGCTCGAGAATATGGCTTTGGCGCGCTGTGACAGGGCTTTTGCTCCTCTAGAAACTTCGACACTACGCGATTCTGTGGCCCTCTCCACCAATCAGCGCCGCCAGTCGCACACGTTGACATTCGCCCGATGCGGGATTGCAATACCGGCTGGCAGTCTTCAGCGGCGGTAAACTCCATGATCCCCTCAATCGACGTTTCCGAATTGTTTCGCGGGCCCTCCCCGGGCCGGAATGCGACCGACGCCGCAATCTTTGATGCGGCTTCGCAATCCGGGTTCATGACTATTTTTGGACTGCCGCCGCAGGTGCCATCGGGAAAGCAAATCCGCGAACAACTGCTGCAGATCTTCGCGCTGCCCGATGATCAAAAGCGCAAGTTGTATCGACGCAAATTCGATGCCACCCAACCCAACGTGTACCACGGCTGGTTCCCGCTCTCAGGGGGCGGCGCGACTTGGAAAGAAGGTATCGACATGGGGCCCGATGTTGCCGACCCCGCTTGGGTGGTCGATCCCAACGACCCGCTGACCGAGGCGACGCCGCGGCCAACCGAGGCTGCACTTCCGGGCTGGCACCGCGATGTCGCCGCTTATTATAAGGGCATGGAGCATCTAGGCGCCGTCTTGATGCGCTCAATCGCGCGCGGCTTGGCGCTGCCCGAAACAACCTTCGATGATGCTTTCAGAGGCGGCGTCTCGACGCTGCGCCTGATCCGTTATCCAGTGCGCACGAATGAATCATTCGACGGTTCCGACCCGGCCAAGATGTGGGTCGAGCATAGCGGCGAAAAGCGCTATGTGATCGGCGCGCCACATGTCGACAGCGGCTTCGTGACCCTGCTCGCCCAGGATGGCGTCGAAGGACTGCAAGCCCGCGCCGCCGACGGCAGTTGGCTCGATGTGCCACCGATCGAGGGTTCACTCGCCGTCAATTTCGGCGGCCTGCTCGACCGTTGGACAGGTGGCCGGATCAAAGCGACCGAGCATCGCGTGCTGGGGCCCGGCCGCGAGCGTTGCTCGATCCCGTTCTTCTACGAGCCGAAGGTCGATCAAGTGATTGCACCGCTGCCTATTGCAGGTGCGCCGTCGTTCGAGCCCTTCACATACGGCGATCATGTATGGGCAGCCATGATGAAATTCGTCGAATTCGAAGGCCTCGGCCACTTGCGCCCACCCCGCGCCGCCTGACAACATCGCACGTCTAGCACCCGCCTTTGGAAAGAGCCGCTCCCCATGAAAACCCATGCTCGTGCCGTTGTCATCGGCGGCGGCGTTGTCGGCGCCAGCGTCCTCTATCACCTGACCAAAGCGGGTTGGACCGACGTCGTGTTGATCGAAAAACACGAACTAACGTCCGGCTCGACTTGGCATGCGGCGGCTGGAGTTCACACTTACAATTCAGATGCGAACGTCTCGAAGCTGCAGAAATACACGATCGATCTGTATCGCGAGATCGAGCAAATCTCCGGTCAATCGTGCGGCATCCACGCCACCGGCAACATGGTGCTCGCAGCCAATGAAGAGATCATGGATAACCTGCGCCTCATGCACGCGCGGGCCAAATACCTCGGGCTCGAAACGCAACTGATCACGCCGAGCGAAGCACAGAAACTCAACACGCTGATTGATCCGAATGAATTCGTCGGCGCACTCTGGCGTGCGGATGGCGGCCACGTCGACCCGAATGGCGTCACCCATGCCTATACAATCGCCGCGCGCAAAGCCGGCGCCGAAGTCTATCGCTTTACGCCAGTGACCGGGCTCAACCATCGCCCCGACAGCACCTGGGATGTGATTACCGAAAAGGGCAATATCCACGCCGAGCATGTCGTCAACGCCGCCGGGTTGTGGGCCCGCGAAGTCGGCCGGATGGCTGGAATTCAACTGCCCGTGCTCGCCATGGAGCACATGTACATCATCACCGAGGACATGCCTGAGGTGGTGGCAATGCCGAAGGAGATGCTGCCGACCACCGACTACTCCGGCGAGATTTACATGCGCCAGGAAGGTCGCGGCGTTTTGATGGGTACCTACGAGCAGGATTGCCGCGTTTGGTCGCCCGACGAGACGCCGTGGGACTTCCACATGCAGTTGCTGCCCGACGATTTGGAGCGGCTGTCACCGCATCTGGAGATCGGCTTCAAACACTTCCCCGCAATCGGCCGTGCCGGCATCAAGAAAGTAGTCAACGGACCGTTCACGTTCGCGCCCGATGGCAATCCGCTGGTTGGTCCGGTGCGCGGCTTGAAAAACTACTGGAGCGCATGCGGCGTGATGGCCGGCTTCGCGCAGGGCGGCGGCGTTGGCCTCGCCCTCTCCCGTTGGATGGTCGATGGCGATCCAGGTGCCGATATTTTTGCCATGGATGTCGCGCGCTTTGGCCCGTTCGCATCGAAGGCGTACACTCACATCAAGGTCCAGGAAAATTACAAGCGCCGCTTTCGTGTCGCCTACCCGAACGAGGAACTCCCCGCCGCACGGCCGCTCCGCCGCACACCAGCTTACGATCGACTAAAGGCAGCTGGCGCAGTGTTCGGGGCGAACTTTGGGCTTGAAGTTCCACTTTGGTTCGCACCCAAGGGCATGGAGCCGGCCGAGAACCCGACCTACCGGCGCTCGAATGCGTTCCCGGTGGTGATGGCCGAATGCAAAGCCGTTCGCGATAGTGTCGGGCTGATGGAGATCTCAGGCTTCGGCAAGTATGAGATCACGGGAAGTGGCGCCGAAGCCTGGCTCGACCACATACTCGCCAACAAGATCCCCAAGCCCGGCCGCATGGTACTGGCGCCGATGCTCAACGAGCGCGGCACAATTCTGGGTGATTTCTCGCTCGCCCGGTTGGCCCAAGATCGCTTCCTGATGATCGGCTCGGGCGTGGCCGAGATCTATCACATGCGGTGGTTCGAACAGCATCTAGCGGATGCGAAAAATGTGTCGGTGCGCGCCATCCCGCATGCGTTGAATGGCTTCATGATTGCCGGACCGAAGTCACGCGAACTGCTGCAGCGCCTCGTCAAAGACGACGTATCGAACGACAAATTCAAGTTTTTCGCGGTGAGAGAAATGACGGTCGGCCTAGTTCCGGCAATCGTGATCCGCGCCAGCTACACTGGCGACCTGGGCTATGAGATCTGGTGCACGCCCGACTATCAAGTCACGCTGTACGAAGCGATCGTCGAAGCAGGTCGCGATCTCGGCCTCGTGCACTTTGGTGGCCGCGCCTTGATGTCGTTGCGTCTGGAAAAAGGCTACGGCGCATTCTTCCGCGAGTTCCGCCCCGACTACACGCCGAAAGAGTCCGGTCTCGACCGGTTCGTCGCCTACGACAAGGGCGACTTCATCGGCCGGGCCGCGGCATTGAAGGACCGCGACAGCCAACCCTCCCGCCGTCTGGTCACGATGATCGTCGACACCGATGTCGAGGTCGTCGGGTACGAATCGATTTTGAAAAATGGCGCGGCGGTCGGCCAAGTCACCTCGGGCGGCTACGCGCACTGGGCGGACAAGAGCATCGCGCTCGGCTACGTGCAAGCCGATCTGGCGATAGACGGCATGGAGCTCACCATCCCGATCTTTGCCGAAGAGCGCCGCGCCGTAATCCACATGACGCCGCTGTTCGACGCCAACGGCGGCCGGCAGCGAGGCTGAGGTGATCGATGGTCACGATGGAGTCTGACCCTCCGGGTCTGACACCAAGAAATTCGCTCACGGTTCAACCTTTAATGACCACCGGCCATGCAATCGCGCGACCGTCACAACGGTGTCAGACCCGGAAGGTCAGACACCAAACGATAGACCCATGAAGTTGCATCTCGATGGTCACGATGGTGTCTGACCCTCCGGGTCTGACACCAAACAACACCACTCACAGTTCAAGCTTTAACGACCACCGGCCGATCGACGCAAACGCATCACGCAGCCTCGCGGCCATAGTAGAGCATCGATACGTGCTCGGCCTCGGCGAAGAACAGCCAGCGCTCAACCCCAATGCCGACGGCCGCGCTGAGCACATTTACGATCGCAATGAATATTGCGGGAATGCCTGCCATCACGAACAACAGCAGCGTGAGAACTGCAGGAATGACAAAAAGAGCCAACGCCACCAGCTGACGCAAACGATCGGCATGCTTGCGGGCGACCTGAAAGCCCATTTCGCGCATCACGAAATTCGCTTGGGTATGCGGCGGGTCAAGCGTTCGCACTGTGCCAAACCGGCCGAGCCCCGTCGCATCACCGATCGTCCAGGTGCGCTTTGCATTGTCGGCGGTACTCCAATAGTGCGCCTTGCCGATCCAGCATCCCAGGATCAACAGCAGCGTCAGCCAAAGAGCCGTAATCGACACAACGCCAGTCGAGGTGGCAACAATGGCGTTCAACAATAACCGCCCGGTGAGCAAACCGAACAGTACATAGAGCGGCGCGACATGCGGCATATGCCATGAGCGAATGGTCGGCAGCGATGCGTAGATCATGCCGGTGCACCACAAGGTGGCTACCGCCGAGGCGATCGTCAGTAAGCCGAGGATCAGCAGTAAGCCCTTGCTTGCCGGATCGCCGGACATCCATTGCAGCGCATAAAGTCCGCCGGCACCGTAGGTTGCCATCGCCGCCACGCCCTCGCGCGACAACCACGATGTGCGCCACTGCGAGAACGCCCGCCACGCCCGTTCGGGGCGCCCGAGATGCGCCGTCGACGACAGCAAGCCGGCCGTGATCAACCCGAACGCGACGACGAACCCCGCGAGCCCAAGTGCCGGCGCGCGGACCGTCCAATTGCCCAGCACGCCTGCCAGCGCGAGCCAGATTAGCAGCCCATAACCAGCGCCCGACGCGCAGGTAAAAACGATAACGGAATAGGCTGGATGCATCTTGGTCTCTCAGGAAATGCGGATCATCGCACCGTCAACGGGAATGGCGGCACCGGAAATATAGCGAGCGACGGGCGAAGCCAGGAACACGACGAGCGCCGCCAGGTCCTCCGGCTCGCCGAAATGGCCCATAGGAATGTATTGGCGGATAAAGTCGTCGCGTGACTTTTCGGTCGGATGCAGTTTGTTGCGTATTTGCTCCGAGTTGATGCGTCCGGGCGCGATCGCATTGACGGTGATGCCATGGCTTGCGAGTTGGATCGCCATCGTGCGCGACCACGAATGCAGCGCCGATTTCGCAGCGCCGCTGGCGTTCAATCCGGGTGCGATCAGCGCGCCGGTGAGGTTGATGATGCGGCCCCACTTCGCGTCGCGCATCGGACCGGCGAGCGCGTTGGTCAGACGACGCGAGCCGGCAAAATTGAAGGCAAGCGATTCCTCCCAAGCTGCGTCGTCGGCCATATCCAACATCGGCCGGGAAGCGCCAGCGTTGTTGACCAAAATATCAACCCGGCCACCCAGTGCGCTGAGCGCGGCGGTAGCGATCGCTTGCGGGCCGTCAACTGTCGTCAGATCACCGAGAATGATCGATGGCCGTTGATGGCCTTTCGCGACAATCGCATCGGCGGTCTCGGCGAGCCCCGATTCACGACGACCGGAAATCGCCAGCTGCACACCTTCTGCGGCTAGCGCTTCGGCGATGCCCCGTCCGATCCCAGACGTTGCCCCCGTCACGAGCGCCGTGCGTCCATCGAGTTGCAGTTTCATGGGAGGCTCCTTACCGCGATAGTACCTTGTCGGCCCAAGCGAAGAACTTGGCGGCGGCAGTGCCCGCTTCGCCGGCTGCTGGGCGGATGCTTTCGGCAACCAGGTTCGACGCCGACTGCGCGTCGCGCT
Source organism: Hyphomicrobiaceae bacterium (assembly GCA_031367505.1). Classification (GTDB taxonomy): domain Bacteria; phylum Pseudomonadota; class Alphaproteobacteria; order Rhizobiales; family Hyphomicrobiaceae; genus JAKFWF01. The sequence goes on from JANLPY010000227.1 coordinate 7,993, forward strand.
TAGCTCGAGGTGCCAAGTACTTGTTGACCGGCTTGAAGCCGAACTCTGGCAACAGATCGAAACCCTCGCGGGCGGCAACCAATTTCGAAACGTCGCTGTCCTTGTCACCGAGATCACCGAAGTGCCGCGCCCCAGTAGGGCAGGCCTTGACGCAGGCCGGTACGCGGTCTTCCGGCTCAAACGTCTCGTTGTAGATCCGGTCGACGCATAGGGTACATTTCTTCATCACGCCTTCCGAGTAGTCGTACTCGCGCGCACCATAAGCGCAGGCCCACGAACACAACTTGCAGCCGATGCAGGTATCGGGATTGACCAGAACAATGCCATCCTCTGCGCGCTTGTAGGAGGCGCCGGTTGGGCAAACCGTCACGCAGGCTGGCGTTTCGCAGTGTAGGCACGAACGTGGAAAATGCACGGTGCGCCCTTCTGGCCCCTCACCCACTTCATAGGAGTGCACCCGATTGAGCCAAGCGCCATGCGGGTCGGTGCCGTAGGGCGTTTCGTCCGACAGTGGGCCCGCGACAGCGCTCTGCGTGTTCCACTCCTTGCAGGAGGTCGCGCACGCCTGGCATCCCACGCAAGTATCGAGGTCGATGACAAGGCCGAGTTTTTTCGAGGTGGCGGTGGGAAGGGCGGTCATGGATTCATTTTCTGCGGATCAGGAAATTGAAAGGACGCCATACTCTCCAACTTCCGGCGAACTTTGCAAGTGCTCAACCGCCCTCGATCTCACCAATCTAGCGGATGCACCGGCGCAGACCCGATGGCGTGAGAACCCAATCGAGCGGTTCGTCGTAAACGAGGTGGGGAACTTCTTCGACGCATTGCTCGTCGTAGGCGATACCGACGGCCGCTGCGACCGATGTAGCGCGCAACACCTGCAGAGTACGATCGTAAAAGCCGCCGCCGTAGCCCAAGCGCCACCCCTGATCGTCGAAGGCCAGCAGCGGCACAAGCAAGATCGAGGGCGTCACCTCGGCGGCCGTCGCCGGCGGCTCCTTGATGCCCCACAGGCGCTCGACGAGCTGGTCGCCGCGCGCGTACTTGCGAAATACCAGTGGCTTTGCTTTTCCCACCATCACCGGCAGGCACAGTGTGCATCCACGGAGGAGCAGTTCGACTTCGAGTGAGGACGGATCGAGTTCCGGGCCGATCGCTCCGTAGGTCGAAACGCATGCGGCGGTACCAGCACCCACCTGCGCCAATAATTCATCAGCGCGGACAGCAATCGTGCTCGCAGCAGCTTTGCGAACATCGGCAGATATCGCCGCCCGACGCTCGTGCATCTGCGCTCTGAGCGCCGCTTTGTCGATCGTCGTCACGTGAAGACCCGAGATCTCTCCGCCTACTAACTCGGGTGGCGAAGAACTGAATAAGGTGCCGCGAAGGCCGTTGGGACCGGTTGATCCCGCCGAGTCCCTTTTGTGAAAGGTGGGCGCCATGTGTCCGGGACCACGGCCCCGGTCAGATACAGCTCCCTAGCGTGGATTATAGGCCCGAGGGATGCATAGTCCCTGACGTACCCCGCAGCGATTCCAATGTAGGGTGGCGGCGCATCAAAAGCTAGTGTCGATCCGTTGCTTGGGCTTAGTCGTTCGCACTTTAACCTTTCAGTCGAGCCACGATCGCATCGAGCGCGGCATCGGCCAACGAGCCATCGGGCCCACCGGCTTGCGCCATATCCGGGCGGCCGCCACCGCCTTTGCCGCCAACGGCCTCCGAGCCCGCACGCACCAGATCGACAGCGCTTATTTTTCCGGCAAGATCGCTCGTCACGGCGACCACGATGCCGAGCTTGCCATCGGCTGAATTATTGGCGATTGCGACAATGCCCGAACCAACCTTGGCACGTCCGTCATCAGCCATCGCCTTGAGGTCTTTCATGTCGACGCCGGTGACCGAGAGCCGGAGAAACTTATGTCCACCGATCTCCTCGATTGCGGGCCCGGCGTCTTTTGCCCCACCACCGAGCGCTGCTTGCTTTTTAGCATCAGCCAACTGGCGCTCGAGTTGTTTCTTTTCCTCGACCAGGGCTTTCAACCGGTCGATCAGATCGTCGGGCCGGGTGCGCAGAACCGCCGCTGCTTCACGCAACCGCTCGTCTTGCGCGACGAGATAGGCCCGCGCCCCTTCGCCGGTCAAAGCTTCGATGCGGCGAATGCCAGCGGCCGATCCACTCTCGGCCAGAATGTGGACGAGACCGATGTCGCCGGTGCGCTGCACGTGCGTGCCGCCGCAAAGTTCGATCGACCACGGCTTGTTCGGACGTGCAGCATTGTCTGGCGCACCCATCGAAACGACGCGGACTTCGTCGCCGTATTTTTCGCCGAACAATGCCATGGCGCCGGTCTCGCGCGCGTCTTCGATGGCCATCAGACGGGTTTCGACGGGCGCGTTCTGCAAGACGATCTCGTTAGCGAGTGCCTCAGCGCGGCGGATCTCCTCGATGCTCATCGGCTTGGTATGCGAGAAATCGAACCGCAAACGATCAGGCCCGACGAGCGAGCCCTTCTGCGCGACGTGGTCGCCCAGCACGTGACGTAAAGCCTCGTGCACAAGATGCGTGCCGGAATGGTTCGACCGGGTCGCAGATCGGCGCGCATGGTCGACGACGAGTTCGACGGCATCGCCAAGTTTGAGGGCGCCGCTTTCCAGCTTGCCCGAGTGCACGAACAAATCGCCGAGCTTCTTTGCAGTATCGGTGACGCGGAACACTGTTCCCTTGGCACCCTTGATCACCCCGTGATCGCCCATTTGACCACCAGACTCGGCGTAAAACGGTGTTTGGTTGACAATGATCGATCCCGTGTCGCCGGCCTTCAGGGCTTTGACTTCATGGCCGTCTTTCACGAATGCCGCGATCTCGGCTTCGGCCAATTCGGTGTCGTAGCCGAGGAACTCTGTTGCGCCGGCGCGCTCCTTGAGTTCGAACCACACGGTTTCGGTCGCCGCTTCCCCCGAGCCCTTCCAGGCCTTGCGGGCTTCGGCTTTTTGTTTCTCCATCGCGCGCGCAAAGCCTGCGGTGTCGACGCCGATGTTGCGGGCACGCAGCGCGTCCTGCGTCAGATCGAGCGGGAAGCCGAACGTGTCATAAAGCTTGAAGGCGACATCACCGGGCAGTGTCGCGCCCGGCCGCAGATTGTTCGTCGCATCCGTCAATAGCCCTAACCCGCGTTCGAGTGTCTTGCGAAAGCGGCGCTCTTCGAGTTCGAGTGTTTCGGTGATCAGTGGCTGAGCGCGAACCAACTCCGGATAACTCTCGCCCATCTGGCGCACCAGCGCTGGCACCAGCCGATGCATCAGCGGGTCCGCCGCGCCGAGTAGATGCGCGTGCCGCATCGCCCGTCGCATGATCCGGCGCAGTACGTAGCCGCGACCCTCATTCGACGGCAGCACACCGTCGGCGATCAGGAAGCTCGTTGCCCGCAGATGGTCGGCGATGACGCGATGGCTGGCCTTGTGCTCGCCGCTCGCGGCCACCCCGGTCGCATCGACGGAGGCTGCAATCAGTGCCTTGAACAGGTCGATCTCATAGTTGTCGTGCGTGCCCTGCAGAACCGCCGAAATACGCTCAAGCCCCATGCCGGTATCGATTGATGGCTTCGGCAGATTGACCCGATCGCCCGGACCGCGGCTCTCGTATTGCATGAACACGAGATTCCAGATCTCGATGAAGCGATCGCCATCGGCATCCGGCGAACCGGGTGGGCCGCCTGGAATTTTCGGGCCATGATCGAAGAATATTTCAGAGCACGGACCGCATGGACCGGTGTCGCCCATCGCCCAGAAATTATCAGACGTAGCGATTCGGATGATCTTCTCGTCGCCAAATCCGGTTAACTTCTTCCAGATGCCAGCTGCTTCCTCATCATCGTGATAGACGGTGATGTACAGTCGCTTCGGATCGAGACCGAATTCCTTGGTAATTAGATTCCAAGCAAACGGGATTGCATCGGCTTTGAAGTAGTCACCGAACGAGAAATTTCCGAGCATCTCGAAAAACGTGTGATGGCGCGCGGTGTAGCCGACATTATCGAGATCGTTGTGCTTGCCACCCGCACGCACGCACTTTTGCGATGTCGTCGCCCGCTTGTATGAGCGCGTCTCCTGGCCGGTAAAAATGTTCTTGAACTGCACCATGCCGGCGGTCGTGAACATCAACGTCGGGTCGTTGCGTGGCACCAACGGCGACGATGCCACGACCTCGTGGCCATGTTTTTTGAAATAGTCGAGGAACGTAGACCGAACCTGATTGACGCCGCTCATGCCGTAACCCTGCGTGCCGTTGACTCGTGCTTCAAGTAAACGGCCACATGAACGCCGCCGCCGCTCGGACCACCACGATCCGCCAGCGCTTGTACCGGGCACCTGAGCGCCTGTCCAGGAAGGCAAGGCGCCCAATCCTAAAAGGCACTCAGTCTCAAAGTAACACCAACTGAGGCACCAACGGCCCGTCAGCGTTTGCCGCGACCAGCCTTCTGCGGAGCAGCGCTATCCAGTTCAACGTCCTCCAGGCCATCCGCCGATTCCGTGGCATCATTGGCATCCGGCTGGACCAGCATCTTTTCGTTGATCAAACCGGCATTCTTCCTGACGGCCTTTTCGACTTCGGCGGCGATCAGAGGATTGTCGCGCAAGTATGCTTTGCTGTTCTCACGGCCTTGGCCGATTTTCTGGCCACCGTACGCGAACCAAGCACCCGACTTTTCGATGACACCAGCCTTGACGCCGAGATCGACCAACTCGCCCGTTTTCGAGATGCCTTCGCCGTACATGATGTCGAACTCGACCTGCTTGAAGGGCGGCGCCACTTTGTTCTTGACGACCTTGACGCGGGTTTGGTTACCAACAACCTCCTCACGGTCCTTGATCTGGCCAATGCGGCGAATATCGAGGCGGACGGAAGCGTAGAACTTGAGCGCGTTGCCGCCGGTTGTGGTCTCGGGGTTGCCAAACATCACCCCGATCTTCTTGCGGATCTGGTTGATGAAGATCACCATACAGCCCGACTTCGAAATCGATCCGGTGAGTTTGCGCAAAGCCTGGCTCATCAGGCGCGCCTGGAGACCCGGCAAACTATCGCCCATCTCGCCTTCTAGTTCGGCCTTGGGTGTCAAGGCTGCGACGGAATCGATGACGAGGATTGCGACTGCTCCCGAACGCACCAGCGTATCGGCAATTTCCAGCGCTTGCTCACCGGTATCTGGTTGCGAAATCAGCAGTTCGGCAACATTGACGCCGAGCTTGCGTGCATAAACCGGATCGAGCGCGTGTTCGGCATCGATGAATGCGCATACCCCGCCATTTTTCTGGGCTTCGGCAAGAACATGCAGTGCGAGTGTCGTTTTGCCCGAGCTTTCAGGGCCATAAATTTCAATTACGCGGCCTTTTGGCAATCCGCCGATCCCCAACGCGATATCGAGCCCCAACGAGCCTGTCGATATCGCCTCGACGTCCATCGATTGATCGTTGGCACCGAGCTTCATGATCGAGCCCTTGCCGAACTGTTTCTCGATATGAGCCAGCGCTGCATCGAGCGCTTTGTGTTTGTCCATATTGTCCCCTTCGACGACGCGAAGCTGTGGCGCGGTCATGGCATTCACCCTAGGTTAAGAGTTTCGGTTCGGCAATTGACTACAAATGTACTTGATTTGTTCTCAACTGTCTAGCCCTATCTTAACCATTGAATAAACACGTGAAAAAGCTTCAGGTTTGCGCAATGTTCTAGTTTTGATCACACAGAGCTGGCAACGAAACCGCCACCCGATTAGATCGAATCGGGTGGCGCTGAACTTAATTCGCCAGACCACAGCTACCAGTCCACAGCGCAGAGACCGTTACCGGCTGATCTGCTCTTTGACCTTGGTGGCCAATTGCACCAGCGAGAATGGCTTTTGCAGGAAGGCAAACTCGGTATCGGGATCGAGTGTGTTCTTGAAGGCGTCATCGGGGTAGCCTGACATGAAGATGAACTTCAAATCGGGCTTGGTCCGGCGCAATTCCTTCAACAAGGTTGGTCCGTCCATCTCCGGCATGATCACATCGCTGACAACGAGATCGACCGGCTTGTCGGCCGCCGCCAACACTTCCAGCGCCTCGACGCCACTGGCAGCCTGCAAGACCTCATAACCCTGGCGCCTCAGTGCTTCGACGGCAAAGCCACGAACCGCATCCTCGTCCTCCACCAGCAAAACCCGGCCAGTCCCGGTCAGATCGGTCGCGCGATCCTTTTTGACCACCTTCTGATGTATGATCTCTTCGATGTTATCGACGTGATGCCGCGGCAAATACACCCGGAACGTCGTGCCTTTCGGGCTGCTCTCGGGGAATACGAAACCGCCGGTCTGCTTGACGATGCCGTAAACGGTCGAAAGCCCAAGGCCGGTGCCTTTGCCGACGCCCTTCGTGGTGAAGAACGGCTCGAAGATCTTCGCCATCACTTCCGGTTTCATGCCGTGCCCGTTATCCTCGACATCGATCACCACATATTCGCCGACCACGAAACCGGGTTGATCGATCTTCTGGCTTTCCCGTTCGGTGAGATTGCGCGTGCTGATCTTCAGCGTGCCGCCATCGACCATGGCATCGCGCGCGTTGACGGCGAAGTTGATGATCACCTGCGACAGCTGCGAGCGGTCGGCTTTGACGAACCACAAGTCGCGGCCTTGATGGATCCGCAGATCGATCTTCTCGCCGAGCAACCGGTTGAGCAGCACCGACAGATCGCCAAGCGTCTCGCCAAGTTGCAGAACTTCGAGTTGTAGCGTCTGCCTGCGCGAGAATGCCAACAACTGACTGACCATTCCGGCCGCCCGATTGGCACTCGACTTGATCGCCATGATGTTCTTGTAGGGCGCGTCGCTCGGGCGGTGCGTCTGCAGCAACAAGTCGGAAAATCCGATAATCGCGGTCAAGACATTATTGAAGTCGTGGGCGATACCACCGGCGAGCTTGCCTACGGCTTCCATCTTTTGGCTTTGGGCAAAGTTGACTTCGAGGGTCTTCTGCTCGGTGGCGTCCATAACGTAGAGGACAGCTGCGTCAGCGGAGCCGACACCGGCGCTGGCGCCGAGCGAGCTCATGACAATACGACGCGTGAATTCGCCGGATTCGCCGACGGTGACCTCGACAGGAGCTAGTCCGGTTTTCTGCGCGATTGCAGCGGCGAGCGCCGTTTCGATCGGGGCGCGAAGTCCGCCCACGGCCTCACGGCCGAGCAAGCTGATCGCCGGCATCCCCTCAACCGCACCGGTCGTGAGAAGCAATCGCTTGAACGCGCCGTTCGCACTGGTAATCCGGCCATCAGCGCCTAGCAAGGCGATGCCGAAGGGCGCCGTTTCGAACAAACGAGTAAGGCGCACACCCGGTGTTTTGAGGTTGCCGAGGCCACTGCTGTCAGGCGAGCGCTTGATGACGGCTGCAACAAAGCCGCTACCGTTGGCCGATCCGCCCTCGCGTTCGATCACCAACAGTCGAGCGGCGACACTGCTGCCCTGCTGGCCGATGAGATCGATGTCGATCGATTGTGCGTCGCCAGCACGCCGCCGAGACAACGTCCGCAAAAGCTCGGCCATGTCGCTCGATATGAGGTCGGAGAGGCGGAGGGTGCGAGCGCGGGAGGCAGGCGACATGCCGAGCCAATCGCCGAGTGTGGAATTCAGATGTTCGACCACACCAGCATCGTTGACCACCAAGAGACCGACTGGAATGCGGTCATAAAGCGACAGTGATGCTTGCAGCTGAACGGCATCGCCTGCTTCCCGCTCACGCTCGGCCGTAATGTCGCTCAGATGCCAGACCGATAGACGGCCCACGCCTGCGCGAGCGGCGCCTTCGAGCCAAGGTTTCACACTCAAGCGGTACCAACGTTGCTGGCGATCAGGTTGCTGGCGATCAGAGCGCAACAGTGAGAATACTTCAGTACGTGCGGCACCGCGTTCGGCTGAGCGTGTCAACCGAAACAGCGCCTGCGCCGCCATCGGCTCGGATGCGAGAACCTCTTCAAGCGTCCGGGGGGTACCGCCGATCGATTGACCGAGGAAATCGCGAAACACGCGGCTGGTGAAGTGGGCGTCCCCGCCCCGGCCCGATATCTGGATGCCATCGTCAATTGCGTCGGCGGCCCCGCTCGCACATTCGGCATTGGTCATGCGGCCGGTCAGCCGCACGTGGCCGGCGAGAGCTGCCAGGATGAAGAATACGCCGATGGTCGACAACACCGCCATCAAAGTCAGCACGATCGGTTCGCCAAAACCCGATGCGAGGACGGCGAACACGCCAACGGCGCCGGCACCGAGGATCGCGGCAGTGGCCAACAGCCCATGCCCACGTGCGGCAACCAGCGCATCTCCGGCCATTTCCGTTGCCGTATTTGAGATGCTTCCCTTCATGGCCGCAAAACTACCTTGATTCGACGCAATCAAGGATGCTGTGTATTTCACCCAGTCCGGGAACCAGCGATTGCTCGGGGTCTTCAGCGCCTCGGCAAGGCGGCCAAACTCAGAAACGCGATCTCGCAGCAAAACTAAACCTCGCACAACATCACCTCGACGCAACACCTACGGCTCGGTTGCATACGTTCTGCCGCAGCAACCAGGACGCGACCCGCTCGACATACCGGCCCGAGGCGAGCGGCCCAAAACGGCGCAATCACCTCGTTACTGTCAACAATTCGGTCATCAGGGTTAAAATGGCGCTAAATACCGGATATATCTCCTCAACGAACTTGAAATGTTCGAGTCGCGCATGCGCCGTTGTACCTTGCGACATCGCAACCATCGGAGCAGCAGGGAATCCTGAGACGAACAACGCGGCGCGTGGCATCTGCGCGCAAGAGGAATAAAATATGTGGGATATTCTCTCCTGGCTCTTCTTTCTCCTGTTCATCGCAGCTTTGCTGGTGGTCGGCGGCCTATTGGTGCGTGGCTATTTGACCACCGGATCGCCGACCGGCGGGCTAACGAGTGCGTTTTTCGGGCCGAAACCGGAGAAGCGTCTCGATGTCGTCGACCAGGCCAACGTCGATGGCCGTCGCCGATTGATCCTGATCCGGCGCGATGATGTCGAGCATCTGATTATGACCGGTGGCCCGGTCGATGTCGTCATCGAGACGAACATCAGCCAGCAACGGCCGCGTCTGGCCGAAGTGGTTGAAAACTCGAACATCGTTCACACACGCCCAGCGCGCTCATTCGGTCAGGGTCTTGGCGACAAGCTCGGACTGGGAGAAAAAATTGGAGTGGGTGAGAAGCACAGCCTGGCCGAGAAATGACACACCGCTAAGAACTGAAGCGGCGCCGTGATGGGCACGCGGCAGAAACCCCACTTGGGTACCCACCCTGCGGCATTCACCCTGCATTAATGCGGCAAACCAAATCGCACCGCACTTTGATGTCACACAACTGTCATGTATGACAGACGGTGATGGCAACCTGCCATCGCGGCGGCAGGACAACAAATGTCATGAGTGCGGTCATTTCCGCCCCATTGCGGGCCGAGGCGCTGCGTCGGCCGCTGTGGATACTTGCCGTTCTGGTGGCACTTGTTCTCGCGGCTTACGTCACTCGTTTTGAGGGCGGTCCACTCGACACTCTGTTCACGTTGTCAGCGCCAGCGACGCTCGGCGGTGTGCTACTCGTCCTGTCGCGACGCCCATTGTTCAGCCTGGTTGCGACCACGCTTTGCGTTGCGCTGATATTTGCAATCTCGAAAGCCAAGCAGGAAGCCATGAACATGGTCCTGCACGCCTACGACATCATCTTCTATTTCAGCTCATGGTCGACCATCTCGTTTCTCGCCGAGAGTTATGGCCGTCATCTGAGCCTGCTTTGCGGCAGTCTCGCTGGCGCTGCCCTCATCATGTATCTGGCGTGGCGTGCGGATGATGACCGCGTACGGCGGACATTTGCTCTCGTTTTCACCTTCGGCTTCGCGGCGTTGACGTTTACTGCTGTACAACTGCGCACGCCGCTGCACGAAGCAACGTTCTTCACCGACGACCGGTACGTATCCCAGTTCTTCAATTCGCTATCAGACACAGTCGCGGTTCTATGGCGCGGCAATTTGGTGGAGGCAGCACCGTCCGGTCCCGGCGCTTCATTCGCGAATTCAACCTCGTGCACGCCGGCTGCCAAGCCGCCGCACATCATTTTGATCCATCAGGAATCGACTGTTCCACCGTCGTATTTCCCGTCGGTCCGTTATGATCACAGCATCGATCCTTTTTTCCGCTCGTTCGACGGCAAGCTGCGCAAGCTGCGGGTCGAGACCTACGCTGGTGCGTCGTGGCTATCGGAATTCTCGATCCTGACAGGAATGTCGTCGCACGCCTTCGGCAGCATGCGGCCTTACGTGCAATCAATCATGGCGGGCAAGCTACGCGATTCGATGCCGCAATTCCTGGAGCGCTGCGGCTATCGCAACGTGCTGGTTTATCCAATGTTGCGCAACTTCGTAGCCAATGCCCGGTTCTACGAAAAGATCGGCCTGCACAAGGTGATCGACGCAAAGGATCAGAACGCGAAGCGGCCAAATGAGCGCGACCGCTTCTATTACGAGACCGCGCTGAATGAAATCGACCAGCATAGGCAATCAACCACACAGCCATTGTTTCTGTACATTCAAACGCAGGCCTCGCATGCCGAATATAATTTCACCTATGAGCCCGATGAGAAGGTCGCTGGCGGCGCGCCCGGAACCGATCCGGAAGTGCATGAATACCTGCGCCGCCTCGGCATGGCGGCCATGGACTATCAGCACCTCAAAGCCGAACTCACGCGGCGTTTTCCCAACGAGCGTTTTCTAATCGTCAACTATGGCGATCATCACCCCGATGTGACCCGCCGGCTGATGGGACTGAATGATTATCGCGGCACGCTGTCGATGGAACGGCATCCACGGGCGTTCGAGACCTACTACTCGCTCGACGGCGTCGGCTATACCCCGGTGCCGCTGCCCGACGTCGCCGTGATGGACGTGCCCTATCTCAGCGTCGCCGTAATGGAGGCAGCGGGCTTGCCGATGCCGGCGAGCTATGAGGAGCGCCGCCGCCTCATGCTATTGTGCCAAGGGCGATACCATGGCTGCGCACAACGGAACGAAATCCTGGCGTTCCATCGCCGGCTGCTTAATTCCGACTTGATCGATCGCTTCTAGCGCAACGGTGTAGCGCCAGTTCAGAGTTTCAATCGGCGCGAAAAACCCGCTCGCGGCGCTCATGCCGCTCCTGAGCTTCGAGGCTCAACGTCGCGATCGGGCGGGCTTCCAGGCGGCGAAGCCCGATCGGCTCTCCGGTTTCTTCGCAGTAGCCGTAACTGCCATCATCGATGCGGGCAATTGCGGCATCGATCTTTGAGATCAACTTTCGCTGACGATCGCGAGCACGCAGTTCCAGCGCACGATCGCTTTCCGATGTGGCGCGGTCGGCAATGTCGGCGAACTGAGAACTATCCTCGTTCAGGCCCTGCACCGTCTCACGTGTCTGACGGATAATCTCGTCTTTCCACGCCACAAGCTTCTGACGGAAATAGATTCGATGCCGGACGTTCATGAACGGTTCGGCGTCGGATGGGCGATAGTCGTCGGCAAGGACAATCGCTGACGACTTCTTCCCCTTAGCCTCGACGGCCACGTCCTTCGCGGACTTGGCAGCTGACTTAGAGGTTGTTTTGGAGGCTGGCTGACGTTCTTTTTGGCCCATAACGGCCTCCGAGATCATTCGTGCTCCGCCGGCGCAAATCGCCCGGCTTCGATGTCGCCGCCTCTTTTAAGTTCCTGTTTTTGCAAGTCAAGGTGATACTAGACCTTAGTTTAAAAGAACCCAGGATTCAGCTTATTTCTGATTTGATTGCAACCATAAGTCGTGTTGCGAGACAGCACATCTGTCAGTTTGATGAATCCGTGTTAATTGTTTTTTGCAACCTATGCGGGCATATTGACCCTACTTCGCTCACCCTTAGCTGGTTCATCCGAAAAGGAGCCCGTTGCCTCCCTTAACCCATTCATCGACATCCGGCCGGTGCCCCCCAATCGGCGATCGCCCAGCGCTTCCCTCGCTGGGTCGAACATCGCTTCGTGTCGATGAAGATTGCGCCTCTGCGCAAACCGCCCCTGATCCCCACCAGGGGCGGTTTTTTTACGGTTTTGAGGTGGATGAAGACAACGCTTGCCCAGGCGAGCTCCGCCCCCGTATGAGGTGACACGGCGTGACGACTGAAGGGGTTCGATGTGACGACCAAATTCCAAGGCACGAAACAATACGTCGCAACGGACGATCTCAAGATCGCCGTCAACGCCGCCGTGACATTGCAACGCCCGTTACTCGTCAAGGGTGAACCCGGCACCGGCAAGACGGTACTCGCCCAAGAAGTCGCCAAATCTCTCGGCTGCCCGCTGATCGAATGGCACGTCAAGTCGACCACAAAAGCTCAGCAAGGCCTCTACGAATACGACGCCGTGTCCCGCCTCCGCGACAGCCAACTCGGCGATGCCCGCGTACAGGACATCAAAAATTACATAAAGCGCGGCAAGCTTTGGGAAGCGTTCGAAGCGCCGCAGCGTTCCGTCCTCTTGATCGACGAAATCGACAAAGCCGACATCGAGTTTCCCAACGATCTGCTGCAAGAGCTCGATCGCATGGAGTTCTACGTCTACGAGACCGGCGAAACGGTAAGAGCGAAGGTTCGCCCCGTTGTCCTCATCACCTCGAACAACGAGAAGGAGCTACCGGACGCTTTCCTGCGCCGCTGCTTCTTCCATTACATCAAGTTCCCCGATGCCGAAACGATGCGCGATATTGTCGAGGTGCATTTTCCAGGTCTAAAGGGACGCCTCGTGAAGGAGGCGCTCGCGGTGTTCTATGAGCTGCGCGAGGTGCCAGGGCTGAAGAAGAAGCCATCGACGTCCGAACTTCTCGACTGGATCAAGTTGCTGCTCAACGAGGACATCTCACCGGAAACGCTGCGCGAGAGCGACCCGCGCAAAGTCATTCCACCGCTCGCTGGCGCTCTGCTGAAAAACGAGCAAGACGTGCACCTGTTCGAGCGCTTGGCCTTCCTCACCCGCCGCAAGGGTGAGTGAGGGCTAGCGCCGCTTGCAGCCCTAGTCTTGCCGGAACCCATCCGGAACGGCGACGTTGCATCGATCGGCTTCGGCCACGAGTTCACGCAATTCCTGCGCGTCGAGTGGTATGCCATCGCGGCTTCGGCGTGCAGCAATCCGGGTCTCAGGCTCACCCGGCAGCAAGATTTCGTCGAAGCCCTCAGCTTTTTCGGTCGCTTTCGCCCGGCTGCTGAGTTCGCCCATGCGTTGCCCATAGACGTCGCTCGGCATGAACATGTCCGGCCGCATGGCGATGAAGCAGTGGCCGACATCGGCTGGCGCATCGAAATCGAAATACTGGTTGCGCACGGTACCGCCGAAGTTCGCGCCTGACATCACGCCGGCCAGCACCTCCAGCATCAGGGATAGCCCCGATCCTTTGACGCCACCAACCGGCAGCACCACTCCTTCGTAACCAGCCTTGGCATCGGTCGTTGGCCGCCCGGACTTGTCGAGCGCCCATCCGAGCGGGATCGGCTCTCCTCGTTGCGCCGCCCGCCTGACCTTGCCACGCGCCACGACCGACATCGCCATGTCCAGCATCACCGGCGGGCTATCGGGCCCACCAGGGGCCACGAATGCGAACGGACTGGTGCCGAGGAATGGTGATCGGCCACCCCAGATCGGCATCGCAGGCGATGCGTTGGTGAATGCGAAAGCCGCAAGGCCGGCATCGAGCGCCTGGGTCAGATAACTTGCGGCCATGCCAAAGTGGTTGCTGTGGAATGCGGTAACAAAACCGACGCCATGTTCGCGCGCAATATCGATGGCAAGTTGCATGGCCTTGGTGCCGACGAGAAATCCCAGCCCATTGTCGCCATCGACGCGAGCACCGACCGTCATCGCGCGTTCGACTTTCATTTGCGGCGCCGGGTTGATCAAACCCCGGCGCAACCTATCAATGTAAATCGGCACGCGACCGACACCGTGCGAGGAGACGCCGCGCCGATCGGCTTGTAGGAGGCATGCAGCGACACGTTGTGCGTCGTCCGCGGGCACTCCCTGCGATCGAAACAATCCGGCGATGAATGGCTCGACGAGGCGAGCCGGAAACACGGGTGTTTGGGACATCAGCAGACTTTCGCGATTGGCACTGAGGCCAGAACAAGATGAAAAACCCGGGCCAGTATGCGTCTGTCTGCACCCAACGGCCATAGGCTTACGTGATGAAATATGCGCGCACCCTGAACGGTCAACGACGTCAGCTACCGGGCAAACACGCTCGTCGACCAATCGTTGGTTTTGGCTGGCGGCGCGGGTTTCGATGCGGCACGATTGGGTGTCGTCTTCTTAGCCGTGGCAGGTGACGCTGGCGCACCTTTCGCCTTTGTGCCGGCGAGAGGTGGAGCTGCCGCCAAGGCCGCGACGGTCCCGCCGCCTTCGCCGACGACAATGAAGGGCGCCCAATACGCTGGATGAGCCTCGTGCCCACCCTGGTCGATCATCGCCACCATCGATCGTCGCACGGCTTGCGCACGACCCAGACCCGGCGTCTGTTTCATTTGCGCGAACGTCATAGTCACGAGCCTGACCGTCGCCGCGGAATCGACGGCCCAGTGCGACACCAACAGCGCACGAGCGCCGGCATAGAAGAACGCACGAGCAAGTCCCGACAGTGCCTCTGCTTCGCCGCCACTGCCACCTGCGGTGTTGCACGCCGACAGCACGACCCAGTCGGCGTCGAGCTTGAGATTGGCGATTTCCGAAGCGGTCAAGAGCCCATCGTCAAGTTCGCTGGCGACGCCGGGCGGTGACAGGATCAGCGATGGCTCAGTGCGCGCGCTGGAGAAGAATGCGGTTTCGCCCGCGAGCAAACCGTGGGTGGCAAAATGCAACACACGGGCCTTTGCCAGCGTGCCGTCGTCCGATAGCGCTTTGATCTTCTGTTCGGTGGCGTTTTCACCCAAGAAGACGCTGCCGGCGCCGGCCTGAAGCGTTTGCGCCACCAGACAAAGTTCATCGGCGGTTTCCGGCAACGGTTGTTGGCGGCGCAGTTGATCGACATCGCCTAACCCACCGCGCCAGAGTTTCGCCAGACTGCCCAATGCTGCCACCACCGGTGGCTTCGGCTTTTGCGTAACGGGGACTACAGCGCAACTTTGCTTTGCCCACGCACGGCGATCGGTATCTTCGCGTCCAGTCAACAACGGATTGCCAAAGCCAATGAAAGGGTTCCCGGCTTGACTGAGCTTGGCGAATTGCCGGATCGAGCGCAGGCTCGCCAGTGACGGAATAATCGTCACCGCGTGCTGGCGGCTGAGCCACGATGCCTTGGCATACTCGATGGCCAGTGACGCACTTTTCGCCGGTTTCGCGGACACCAGGACATGGAAAGGCAACGCGGTCAGCGGTCCGGTGGGTACGATCAGTAGATCCTTGCCGGCAATCGCATCGGCGATCGGCCCGAGCAGAATTTGGTAGAGGCTGTGCGCACGCTCTAAATCAAAAGGCAACGGCTCCGCGCCATCGGGCGCATCACGCGGTTCACGTCCGAGAAGCTTGGCGCAACGGGCTGCCCCCTCGCCTTCCCATTCCGAACGATCGAGCCCGCATCGCAAGGCGACCACCCGTCCCTTAAGCTCGGATTCGCGGATTGGCAGACGCACCCACCGCACCTCGGTCGCGGTGATGAGCCAAAGGTGGGTCGCCTCCGGTGTGACCGCAAATTGCAGGGCAGCCTCATTCGGCAGCAGTAGACGCTGCACTTCAGTTGCGGCGACGGGCGTTGGCCGCGCGAGTTCGCCGTACAGGGGAAATTTGGTCTGCATGCCGGCGTCGATAACTTTCATCCGCGCCCCGATAATGTCGAGGCGTTCCCGCAGCGCGTTCTCCACTTCGGTATTCTTCGGCCCACTCTGCGAAAGCGACTCCGTCAGTTTTCGATCTCGCGCGCCCCACTCGCTTCCGAGGTCCTGACGTTCACGGACCAACGAGGCCAAATCGGGATCACCGGCTCCGGCGCGCGCACCTAACGATGCAAGCGCGCGCGAGGCCGACGTCATCGTCATCCACTCGCCGGTTTCAAGCGTTTCCGCCGCAACGCTCGGGTCAGGTGGCGCATTTTGTGGCCACCGCGCCTCGATCAATCCCTCGAAGGCTTGTTGCTCGGTCAATGCCTTCTGCTGGTCCTGGGACCTCGCATCCGCACCACGGGCGTTTTGGGTAATCTCAATCGCCACCGCCCGCTGGAAGGCGACCTCTGCCTCCGAGGCATGTCCGTCGGCGAGTTCCGTCCGCCCCAGCCGCACCAGCGGTAGGACGAGATTTGGATGTTCAGCGCCAAACGGCCGTTCGAGCAGTTCAATCGAACGTTTGAGTGTGTCGCGCGACAACGCATATCGCTTGGTTGTGAGGTAAAGCTCGCCGAGATTGTTCAGCACCACCGCGTTGCCAGTGTGGCCGGGACCAAAGTTCGCCTCGGAAATCTTCAGCGCACGCAGCAACTGCGGCTCGGCTTCGGCGGTATTTCCGATGTCGAGTAAAAAGCGCCCGAGATTGTTGCGCACGACGCCGATACTGGGATGACCGGCTGACAAAGCTTTCTCAAACAATTCGAGCGCGTGCCGCAAATGCTGCAGCGCCAGCTCCGGCCTTGCAGTCATGCGACAAAGGCCCGACAGATTATCGGAGACAATCGCAATGCTAGCCGGATCTTGCGGGTTCTGTCCTTCGATGACTTGTAGCGCCCGCTTCAGTAGTAATTCGGCCTCCGGATAGCGCGCCGCGTTGTAGAGCAAAGCACCTAGATTACCCAACGTCTCGCCAACGATGCGGTGTTCGCGACCCAGCGACTTTTCGAGCGTCTGTAAGGCACGCTTGTGATAAAGCTCCGCTTCCTCGACCCGCCGCATCTCGCCGTAGAGAACCGCCAGATTGTCGGTCGCAACGGCTATATTTAACTCATCGCCCTGCTGCTCTAGTCGAGCGATCGCCTGCTTATAAGCCTGCTCGGCAGCGGAGTAATTAGCTAAAGCTTTTTCAGCGCGCGCAAGATTGTTGAGCGCCGAGACGACATCGGATGCATTGGCGTCCGGTTTGCCGTTTAGAATTGTAAGCGCATGTTCGGCACGCGCCTTTGACTGCTTATAGTCGCCAGCGCCATGCGCGATCTCCGAGAGCCGCAGCGACAAGCGAGCACCAGCGATCGATTGGTCCTTCCCCTTTTGTGTCAATTGATCGATTGCGTCGACGATCAACGTCTTGGCCAGTTCATGTTCGGACGCGCCGCGATACTCAAGTTGCAAAGCGTTGATGGCGGCGTAGAAGGCATCGTCGTCGGGGCCTAAGTCTCGCGCATAGATCGCGATCGCCTGAAGCCAGTGGGCTCGCGCATCTGGCCGACGCTGCTGTCCGCGCAATACGAACGCCAGATTGTTGTGCAGATGGCCAGTGCCAACGTGTGCCTCGTAACCCTCGGTCCGGGCGCGTGCAATCAAACCCTCGTACAGCGCGATCACATCCGCGGCGCGGCCGGACTTGAGATAGATCTGGCCAAGCTCGCCGGCAACATTGCGCATATCCTCGTGCACGGCTGGCCGCGAGCGATCATACCTGTCCTTGGCCCGCTCGAGATGGATCAGCGCGTCCGCATCGCGACCCGCGCGACGTAACGCAAATCCCAAATTGTGGGCGGCCGTCGCTGCCTCGTTCGCGTCGTTGCCATGAATAACTTCGCTCAGCGAAAGCGTCGCCTCGGCAATAGGAATTGCCTCGATGTAGCGTTTGGATTGGAGGTGGTTCAGTACCTCGGCCCGCTTCCGCGCGAGTTCTTTGACGAGATTTTCGGTCTCGACGGTCGATGCCGCCGCTGGTGATTGACCTTCAGGGCCAGCCGACTTCGCCGGCAAGACCAGTGTAACGGCCAACGCCAAGCCGGCACAAAGCAAAACTCGAAAATTCCGGGACAGCGCTTGCAAGACGGCAAACGCCGGCGGCGCGACGTTGAACATGCTTCGCCCTTCCAGAAACGCGAACTGCTTTTATTTGATCACGATACCGCGCGTCGCACCCGGCGTTGTCTTGGATGGGCCCGTGGCTTTGGCTACACAAAGCTCGATCGGCCCGTCATACATTCCCGTACAATCCCGCATCAAGGGTGCAGCCCCGGTACGGTCGATGAAGGTGATCTTCGCGCCAGTAGGGAGCACGAGTTTTGCTCCCTTCGCAAGTTTGTCGCCGGGCTTCAACGCCGGCAAGCTCGACGATTGAATCTCGAAGTCATCCGGTCCAGCCGACGCCGCCGTGCAACTCACCAGCGTCACCAGAATTGTGATCAGCAACCGCATCGTTTTCCCTCCAACTAGACTGCCGCAATATCTTCAGTCACCTTACGCCCAGACTTGGCTCGCCGCGAGCGATGACCAAACCAGTCGATTACAAGTCCGCTCAGGCCGCCAAGCGCCCAGGCGGTGGTCAGCGCGATCGATGGAAAATCTATACGATAGTAAGAGTAGGCGCACAAACTCGCCGCGCCAATCAATGCGAGGCCCACGAAACCATAGGCAAAACCATAGGGTTTGACCCCCGTCGAGTGAGCGGTCAGAAAACAACAGACCGCGACGATTGCCGAGACCAGCGCCACGATCCAATCGGGTAGGATCTCGATATCCCGGTTGCCGTCAATCCGTTGAGCCAGCGCCTGAGCGTGAATATAGATGCCGGGTATCGCCGACTTATCGATCACCGAGAGCGGTGTTGTATGCTGATCACGATCGATCATATCCGCGCCGATAAGGACAACCCGGCCCTTGAGGAATTCACGCCAGCTCGGCAGAAACAGGCCTTCCAGCGCCGGCTTAACCGTGTCGGGATTGTGCCGGGGCAGTGTCAGCGTCAGAAACGTCGGCGTTCGGTCATCCGGCGGCCGCAGCCACGAGATCGCGCGCGTCTCGGGCTTATGATTGAAACCGGCAGCGACCGCCAACACGTCGACGAAGGCCTGCGGTGATGCGGCAGGCGTTGCGCCATTGAGCCCACGAGTTGCTCCAGGGACTATCGCCTCGGGGTTATCAGCAGTTGCGTCGTAGGGCTTCGCCACGTATCGCACGATGCTGTCGTTACCAGCCAAAAAGCCCTCTTTGCGAGCAAGCATCAAATGGCCGTGCGGGCGGCCTGAAGCCTCGATAAACTTGGTCTGGATCGCCAAACTTTCCGCAGCGATGCTGGTCACGCGCTCGTCGATGTTGCCGAGCACGATCGGCGCTTTTGCCTCGCGTAACGCTGCGATCAGCTTCTGATCGTTGCGCGTGCGCCGGTCGAATATGAAATCCAGGCCAATGGCTTTGGGTCCGGCGAGATCGATTGCGCGAATGGTCTCCGCGATCAAGGACCGGTCGATCGGCGAGCGGCTTTCATAGTCGAGAAGTGTGTCTTCGGCGATCAAGATGACGGCGATATCGTTGCGCTGAGCCGGTGCGCGGGGAGAACCAAGTGCGATCCGCCAGTCGCCGACGTGCTTGTCCAGGGTGTCGACCACAGCAACGTCGAACTTGTTCAAGACGACAGCCAAGCCGGTAATGAGCACAGCAAGCGCCGCCACGAGGCCAGCGTTAAGCTTGCGCTTCACCGGCCGGCGAACCTCAGTCGATAGTCCCGGCGACGCTTTTTCCATGCCAGTGCTGCGCTGCCGCATCCTCGTTGCTCAACGGCGAGGATTGTCTCGGCAGATTGCGACGTTGGCAAGACGCCGGCCTATATACGCGGTTCATAACCGCGCACTGGTTCATTCAACTCGCGGTTCCCAGACGCGCTCGATTTCATCGAGCCGGCGCGCAACCTGGGTCGCCGTTGCACTGTTACGCTCCAGCTCGTTGATGCGAGCGGTGCGCGCCCGATCCCGCTCGCCGTGGTCGATTGTCAAGCGCTCAGACATCAATTCCCGCGTCCGGTTGAGGCGCTCGCGACTTTGCTCCTGCAGGATATCGACGAGGCTCATATAGACCATCGAGGAATTTTGCAGCACCCGTGATTGCTGACTCTTGAGGCGGTTGCGGGCGGATTTAACCAGCATATGAACGATCGGGAAAAACTCCTGACGTATCACCCGATCGAGCTCACGCTTCTGGTCATCAACGCTGCGCTTGCTGCCCCACCAACGCTTCCACCAAGGTGCTGCCAGATCGAGCGCGACCGTCTGGCCAAGTGCGCTCAGTGACGGCAACTCGCGGGCCTCTGGCGCTCGAACGGGACGGGGAGGCTGTTCATCTTCCGGCAGCAACTGTTCCAACAGTTCACGCAACTTTGGGAAAATAAACGCCTCGTGTTCGGTGATGCTCTGTTCGGTTTCCCGGTACAATTGAATGAACGAGTGCTCGATCAGGCGCCGCAAGTTTGTCGTATCGCATGTCCAGATGCGCTTGCTCTGGCCAGCTGCGATCACTTCCTCGAGCTTGGCACCTTCGGCAAACGAGAAATCCAGCACGATGTCCTGAAGTTGCTCGGCCGCACGCGCACACTGATCCTCGATTGTCTGATCGGTGCGTGCTTGCAGGTCGACGAGCAGGCTGTGCAAAGTCAACGTCAACTGCTCGTTGTCGCGCACTTCGGCCTTGATCAACCGGAGTTCTTCCGCGCCTTGATCATTGCGCGAGATATCAGAGTTTGCCTCACCCTGTAAGATCTTGATCTCGTGCCGCGCGGCCGACAGACTGACATTGGTCAATTCGGAAAGGGAACTTGCGATCTGCTTCAGCACGTGGCCAGCATGGCTTCGGATGGTCAATCCGGCCAGCACGTTGCACAATTCAGGTAAGCCGGAACACTGCATCAACGCCTTGGCGGCCTGGTCGGTAGGGCCAATCGGAGTGGTCGCATCGACAGGCACCAAATTGCCAATTGGCAAACCCAAATGCGTTGCATAGCCCTTGGCCCTTACCGAAAGTTGCCGGCGGATTTCGGGCTCGGCTCCGCCAAGCGCTGTTTGCGCCCAGAGCGCACTGCCAGCAACAATCGGTATGTCGGTACGTTCGAACTCGCGGGTGAGGCCTGCCCTCACATACTCGACGATTTCCGCCGTGTCATGGATGACATCGCCCAACTCGTCGATCCGGTTGATGAAGATCGCGATCCGGTCCTTGTGCAGGCCACGCAATATGCGCAACAGGGATATGTCGGCCGATGACAGCGCCTGCCGGGCTGTCAAAACCACGATGTAGATGTCGGCGGACTCGAGCGCGCGCCGGGTAATCTCATCACGCACCAAAAACGGATCGTTGGTCCCGGGTGTGTCGACAATAACGGTTGGGAATGAGAAATCTTTGCCGGCGAAATATAAGTCGGCCTGCTTTACGATATCCGAATACATTCCAGTCCGGTCGGCACCCGCATCCATAAGGTGCGAAGCGCCCGAACAAACGTATTGAGCCAATACTTCTGGGTTCAGTTCCGCGAATTGATGATCGGTGCCGAGAAGCTCCGCCAACGAGTTGCCAAGTCGAAACTCGGACCGCCGCCGCATTGCATCGACATGATGTTTCAATAATTCGGGCTCGAACCCGGGAACGAGCCGCTGCGTCAGTTCGCGAATCTGGCCACCGCCGTTCGCCAGTCGCTCCCACTCGTCAGGGTCGAAGAAAGTGAACTTCGCTGCCGTGTCTTGCGGGGCGTCAACCTGGCCGAAATGCAGATGCGTGACCGCCGTGGTCCACGGATTGACGTGCGTCGGCAACAGACCTGGCCGCCGCACGAATGCGTTGATGAAGCTGCTCTTGCCAGCCTTCACTTGCCCAATAATTGCAATCCTACAGGTCAGTCGCGGCAGCAACAGCGCGGTGTCCTCGACGAACGATTGACCACGCACCGGCACAACGGACTTGAGATCCTCGCAACAGGCGGAGAGTTCCGTCCTTAGGACTTCGAGATTTGCAGCGATGGTTGCCGGAGAGAATATTTGCGCGGCGGGAATCGCGGCCGTACCTGGTCGCTCCACTTGACCGCCGCGAAAGGGAATCGAAGTTGCTGTCACAGGAGCCCCCTATCGTCTCAATTCAATATATTACGCCAATATCTGACAGCAATCCTTCCAACGCCTCAACCGGACGAGGGTTACGCAAATCGTGAACATCGCGCTTATTTCAATTATTCAGCGCACGTTTCGATATGTGCGGCATAAAATACGGCAAAACTGCGAACATCGGAATACAAACGAGCCTTCAGCGTTAACTTTCGACGACAACAGCGTGGAGCCTGAACCCCTTTAGTTAAGCGGATAGCCCGCGGCTGGATATTTACCTAAACTAGCAATGCCTTTTTACACTGCGGCACTTCCCATCCATGATTTGCCAGTACATGATCGGTAAATTGCGACCACTTATTTTAAGTACCATTTGCAAGAGCGAAGCCAATCTCATGCAGCCATCAATGCAGGAAGATCCGCAACTGACCACTGTCAGGGCTATCTTGGCGCGGCTGCAGCGGGCGTCCGGCGAAGGTTTCAATCCAACACTCGATGCGCCATCAGGGCTTACGACATCACGGATCGAAGTGGCAACGACTGAAACAAGCCGATCGCGATCGATCGCCCCCGATACAGTGGCGGCCGCACTGCCGCCAATGACGTCCTCGACTTTCAAGAACGGCAATTCACCAACAACCCAGCGCGGTACCTTGGCGGTGACGGCCACGATCTTTGCCGTTTGCCTGACTGCTGGATGGTGGGTCGTGACGTCACCTGTACCGGTGAAGCCGGCCCTTCCCATTGAAAAATCGTCCGTAAAAAATGTGGTTGCCGAAGCGCCGCCCGAACCCAATTTGTCGCCGTCCTTAGCTGCCGCGCCTCGGGCGATCATTCCCGCGGCAGGGCCCAAAGTCGCCAAAACACGCCCCACTCTCAAACGAAATGACGCAATTGTCCGCAAACCGAAGCCAATCGTCGTTGCACAAAAGCGGACGCCGGCCACGCAAACAACAAGGGTCGCTGGGATACAAACTTTCGTGGCGCCGGCACCATCAATTGCGCCCGCACCGGCCATCTCACCCGCGCCCGTCGTACTGCGGCGTTAATCGAGATTCCCGAGCCTCGGGTTGGCGGCAACGGGCTCCCGGTCCATTCGCTTGAGCGTATGCTTCGCCAGGCGCCCTACTAGCGCTAGCGCTGCCGCCACACGCTTACCTTCGGTATACGCGACAAGCCGATCGACCGCGCCGTTCGGCTCCTCGTGAGAACCGGCGCTCAGCGCCGTTACCGGCGAAACGGGCAATGCGGCGAGCGCTGACTTGGCGGACACCATGACAACCTCGCGAAACAGAGGCGCTGCATCCCCATTCAAACGATCCAGCACGCGCAATTGGTCAGCTGGATCCGACAACAGATCGCGGAACGTTGCGACGAGTAAACCTCGATCTCGAAGGTAACCGGGCATATCCAACCAAGCCGCACGCTCGCTCTCTTTCCAGGCTTGGGTGGCAACCGTGCACCACAGCAGCGCATCGGGATGATGGATGCTGAGCTCGTAGGGCACCCCCGTCATGCTTGGATCGTCCAAGCCGGGCAGATCGAGAACCTGCAATCGACGCAGCCGATCCGACGGCAACCCCACTTCCAACCTCGTGAGCGCCGCCCCATCCGCCGCCTCAACGGCGGAAAGCAACTCCCGCCGTCCATCGGCGTACACGGCGGTGATCGTCGGTTCGCTCGCATATGACAACAGCGTTGGAATACATGTGTTGGAAACCACGGAGGTTGGAAGGCTGTCGATCCCAACCAAATAGTTCGCGAGCGTCGACTTGCCGGAATTGAATTCTCCGATAAGCGCAATTCTCGGTGGCCGCGCCAACCACATCTCTATTCGGCGAAGTGCCCGCAATACCGGCGCAAAGGAATCCAGTCCCTCGGTTGCGAACTCGAGCTCGAGGCGAGCACGGCGAAGTTCGTCCAACGCCTGGCTTTTGGTCATTACCGGCGATTTGGTTCGCGCCGGTACATCATCCATCCACCGCCCCATTTCGACCCGATAGGTCGAATCTTCAAACTGACCAGCCCACGCCATACGCAAACATCCTCAAAACGGCGATGAAAGCCATTTGCCGAGGTGAATTCGGCAACGTCAAGGCAGATCTATTGCGAGCCCTAATGACCGCGCTATGCTGGCACCGCTAACCCGACCTTCTCAACGTGCCTGCTTGTCGCGCGCGTTGTTCCGACAACGGATTGCCGGCAACCAATCGCTGCATGAAGCCGCATCCGCCGGATGAGGGCGGTTTGGTCTGCGCGGCGCTGTTCCTCTTCAGTTGCAGTTTG
>JANLPY010000229.1:0-8278 GCA_031367505.1 Hyphomicrobiaceae bacterium
GCTGGCGCGTAAACCCCTTCGCCGGTGTATTCGATCATGACGTCATCCACCCGGCCGGTATTATCGCCAGCGAGCATTGCCGCAAGCGAACGCCCGTCCAGACGATCGGCAAGTCCCGGCGGTTTGCCGTCGGTTGCCAGATCGAGAAAAGTCGGGAGGAGGTCCATCAAGGAGACGCCCTTCTCTTCGACGTAGCCCTTCTTGACGCCTGGACCGCGGGCGATCATCGGCACTCGTGTCGACCACTCAAAGGGCAGAAATTTGAACCACGTACCGCGCTCGCCCAGCATTTCACCATGGTCGGCGATCACGAACACGTAAGTGTTATCCGTGAACCCGCCATCCTCGATCGCTTTGAGTATACGCCCGATCAGGCTGTCGAAATATGACACCATCCCGTAGTAGGCATGGCGCGCATTACGCAAGTGAGGCTCGGTGACGATATGCTCGTCCTCACGGATCGTGAAGGCGTAGCGTTGCGACCAGGGATCACGGTCAACGATTGGAATATGCGGGACGCCAGGGAGACCGATCTTATCATTTTCGTAAAGATCCCAGAACTCTTGCGTCGTGACGAATGGATTGTGCGGATGGGTGAATGACGCCATCAACATGAATGGTTGCTTCTCCGGCAATCGCGCATAGTCGTAGATCTTCTGCACGGCCTGAAAACAGACCTCTTCGTCATAGTCTAACTGTAGGCTGCGCTTACACACGCCGGCTTCGACAATGGACCTGAGGCTCATGCGCGACGGCGCGTAGGGCTCCTCCTGCTGCGACCAGTCCGCAGTCCACCCGAAATCTGAAGGATAAATATCTGTCGTGATGCGTTCTTCGAATCCATGCAACTGATCGGCACCGACGAAATGCATCTTCCCCGACAGGCAGGTCCGATAGCCGAGATGGCGCAGGTAGTGCGCAAACGTTGGAATGGACGAGAGCAACTCGCCGGCATTGTCGTAACATCCAACCGCAGATGACAGCTGCCCCGTCATCATCGAAGCTCGCGAGGGGCCGCAGACCGGGTTGTTACAATAGGCGTTGAGAAACGTCGCGCCATCTCGGGCGATCGCGTCCATATTGGGAGTCTTGACGGTTCGGCCACCGTACATTGATAGCACCTTGGCGGTGAGCTGATCGGCTTGAATGAGAACGATGTTGGGGCGGGTCATTGGTATCCTTGTGCATCACAGAAAGCGAGAATGTCGCCGAAATCTGTTTGCTATCGAATTCGAAATAGCTGGGAACCGCGAGATGGGTTGCGGAATATAGTTGAATTTGTCGTTGTCATCGCATGACCCAGTCCTGGTAGATCTCGGAGGCCAGCTTCGTCGTCACGCCCGGTTCGCCGTTGCCAATTGCGCGACCGTCGATGCGGATCACTGGGGTCACGCCGCCAAGCGTACCTGTAACAAACGCCTCTTGCGCGGAATAGACTTGAGCGAGCGTCATATTCTTTTCGAAAGCCGTTCTACCCGTCGCCGTCCAACTGTCGATGACAGCCTTTTGAGTGAGCCCGCGAAACGAGTAGTTTCCGGTTGAGGTCCAAAGATTGCCATCGCGCACTATAAAGAAATTTGTCGAGTTGCAGCTTGCAACAAAACCGCATGGATCAAGCATCAACGCCTCGTCGGCACCAGCGTTGATCGCCTGGATCAGCGCCTGAATGAGATTGAGGCGGCTGTGTGAGTTGAGGTGCAAGTCGAAAATATCGGGTCCGCTGGTGCGAAATGTAGAGGTGAACAGCGACATTCCATGAATTTTGGACTGGGGTCGCGGAGTCTTGTATTCGGCGACGATGACCAATGTCGCCTTGCCGATCACAAACCGGGGGTCCTGATTCGGCGTGCTCTTCAATCCGCGTGTCAGCATAAGCCGGATGTGTGCACCGTCGTTCATGTTGTTTCGGGTGAGCGTTTCGCCAAGTGCCGCTTCAATTTCCAGCCGACTACGTCCAATATCCAGAGCGATTGCACGCGCCCCTTCGAACAACCTGTCGAGATGGGCCTGAAGTTGGATCAACCGTCCATTCTTGAGCCGCAATCCTTCCCACACTCCGTCGCCAAGCACGAAACCACTATCGAAAACGGAGACACGCGCCTCGTCGCGCGGAAAAAACGCCCCATCCACATAGATGAGTACGCTCTCGTTGCGAGGGTCGGGTAAATAGCCCTGAGCACTGGCCGTGGTATTTGTCATGCAGCGTCGGTCTCCACGTCAGAACTGAAATCGCCGATGATCGGCAACAAATTGCTGGGTCAAAGCGCGCTTTGGCGATTTGAGCACTTCGTCCGGTGTACCGGATTCGTAAATTCCACCATTTGCGATGAACACGACGCGGGTCGCCATGTGGTAGGCGAAACCGATTTCGTGCGTGACGAGCAGCATGGTCCGGCCTTCGTTCGCCAGCGCCTCTATAACGCCGAGAACTTCGCCGACAAGTGCGGGGTCCAGGGACGACGTCGGCTCGTCAAACAGCAATATCTCCGGTTCCATAGCCAACGCGCGGGCTATCGCCACACGTTGCTTCTGACCGCCAGACAGATGTGCGGGGTACGCGTCGGCTTTGTCCGCGAGTCCAACCCGCGACAACTGCTCCATTGCTTTGCTGCGTGCTTCCGGTTTGGCGAACCGACGCACCGTCACCAAGCCCTCCATCACGTTTGCGATCGCCGTCATATGCGGGAACAGATTGAACTGCTGAAACACCATGCCAATTCGTTGGCGGAGCTGGTTTAACTCGCGTTCATCGTACCGCACAACGGCCGGCCCATTCGGGCCCGTCACGTGTCCGATCAGCTGGCCGCCGACCTCGATACGGCCTTCGTCGGGGTGCTCAAGGAAGTTGATGCAGCGGAGTAATGTGCTTTTGCCCGAGCCCGACGCGCCGAGGATCGCGATCCGATCTCCAGGCAAGACGTCGAGATCTACTCCAGAGAAAATGGTGTTGGATCCAAAGCGCTTACCAAGGTCGCTTAGACGAAGCACGGGTACCTTCATAGATCAGTCGCTCCTGGCGAGACGGCGCTCGATTGCGTAGGTCGCGCGAACGAAAGGGTAAAGGAGCAGCATGAACATCACGCCGACGACCGTGTAGGCCTCGATCGGATTGAAGTTCAGCGACGCAATCAGCTTGCCTTGTTGCATCAATTCGACATAGGCGACCACAGAGGCAAGTGTCGACGTCTTGACGATTTCGATACCGCGATTGGTCAACGCAGGCAGGATGCGACGTACGGCTTGCGGTATGACGATGCGACGTAACGTTTGCAATCCGCTCATGCCGATTGCGCGCGCTGCTTCCGTTTGACCGGGCTCGATCGACTGGATTCCGCCGCGATAGATTTCTGACGAATAGGCTGCGGCATTGAGCGTAATTCCGAGCACCGCAGCCAGGAACGGACTGACTTCGATCGGCGCGATCATCGGCAATGCGAAATAGAACCAAAGGATCTGAATGAGCACCGGCGTATTGCGAAAGAATTCGACGAAGGTGGTCGAGAGCCAGCGAATTGGAGCCCGGCGCGCGCGGCGACCGAACGCGACGAACAGGCCGAGACTGAGGCCCAGGATCAAACAGACGATAGACAACTTCAGCGTACCGGCGAGGCCCATGGCCAACGCCTGCCAGTTATCGAAGACACTTGCGAAGTTCCACCGGTAGGTCATGGCTCACCTGACCGAAAGTTCGCCGCTCAGGGCAAACCGGCGCTCGATCCGCGCACCGATGAAGCTCACAAGCGATATGGTCACAAAATAGATCAAGGCCGCGATGGTGAAGACTTCGAGCGGCCGATATGTCTTCTGGGCCAACTCGTTAGCCTGAAACAGAAGATCCGCGTAAGATACCGTTGCAACAAGCGTCGTTGTCTTCATCAATTCTATCGAGCGCTCCATCATTGCGGGAAACATCCGCTTCACGGCCTGCGGCAGCACGACCCGCCACAGGCATTGCGCTTCGGTTAATCCGATGGCGCGCGCCGCCTCCCTCTGGCCGCGTTCCACCGAGACGATTCCGGCGCGGAAAATCTCGGCGAAGAAGGCACCCGATTGGATCATGAAAGTCAGTGTTGCTGCGATGAAGGGCGTCATCTCGACGCGCAATATAATTGGCAAACCGAAGTAGAACCAAAACAGCTGCACCAACGGTGGCGTGGTCCTGAAGACTTCGATGACCACGCCGGCTGGACCGGCAAGCCATCGGCGTCCCGACAATCGGGCCATGGCCAGGGCAAAGCCGACGGGAATGCCGCCGGAAAGCGCCGCAACCGAAAGTACCATGGTGTTCCAAAGGCCCGTCAACAGCAGACCGCTATTGGCTAACACGATCGAGAAGTCCCACTGGTACATCCGGTTGCCCGCCGACTATTTAGAGGAGCTCTTTCACGATCGGCGGTGCCGATTTAGCGTCCAGACCAAAGCCCGTGAGGAATTCCTCGTACCAGCGCTGGATCTGGCGGGAGTTGTAATACTCGGCGAGTTCCTTATCGACCCATTCGACAAATGCTGTGTCGCCTTTCCGCACGGGGGCACTTGTCGAATTGGACTTCACTGGTTTGGGAACCACGATCTTGCCGAAACCAAGCTTCTGTCGCGCTACGAGCAACGGCGGATGGAACAGGCACACGGCATCAACTCGGCCCGACTGAAAAGCCGCAATGGCTTCGGTGTTGCCTGGAAACCGTTGGATCGAGGCTTTGGTCACGTTGTCTGTCAGGAACTTCTCCATTGCCGTCGCTTGCGGGACAGCGATCCTGATGGTCTCCTTGTTCAGATCCTCCCAGGACTGCACGGCAAGGTCGTCTCGTGCCAGGACGGCAAGCGAATAGAACAGCATCGGGGTCTTCGGGAAATCGACCGCACTAGCGCGCTCCGGCGACTCGTCCAGAACGAACATGATGTCTATTTTGTTGGCCTGAAGAGCTGCAATCGCGGTGCCCCATGTGACCTCCACCGGCTCGAACTTGACGCCGAGTTTCGTCGCCATGGCTTTTCCCATGGCGACGCCGACGCCTGATGACCACTCGCCGGTCGCTAGTTCCTTCGAGTACCACGGCGGTGCCTGAGTGACGCCGACGCGCAAGCTGCCGCGTTTTTTTACTTCATCAAGTGTTCCTGCGGTTTGCGCGAGCGCAAACATTGGCAGTCCCGCCGTCAGCAGTGATCCAGCGGCAATAAATCCAAATGAACGACGATCCATGCTCATAAACTCCCGTCTGCGTTAGCGGCCATTGTTATACTCGTCCGTCCGGCGACCACTTATGGTGTCGGCCACCGCCGGTATCTCCTGACTTCGATGCTATGTCCGTCGATCTTCTTAATCGTTCAGCTTTATGTTGGCGTCGCGAATGATCTTGCCGTACTTTTCCGTATCCTGCTCGATCAAGTCCTTGATCTCGGAGGCGGTCATCGGTTCGACAGGTTGAAGGGCCTGCTGCTCCAATTTCCTTTTCACCTCGGGATCGCGGAGCGCTTCGCCAATTCCGGCGACAATTTTGTCAACGATGGCCTGCGGTGTCTCGCGGGGAACCGCAAAACCATACCATGGAACGACATTGACAGCCGGATAGCCGGCCTCGCTCATGGTGGGAATGTCGGGCAGCATTGGCGAGCGTGAATTGCCGATGACCGCAAGCGCCTTCAATTTCCTCTCTTGTACGAATTGGGCAACGAGACCAATCGAGGCAAATTTGACGTGAATGCGATCGGCGAGCAGATCAAGGATGGCCGGCGGTTGGCCTTTGTAAGGGATGCTTGTCATCTCAATACCCGTGCCGTGTGTAAATACGACTGTGTTCAGGTGTACGGCGGATCCAACTCCGGCGTTGCCGTAGTTGAGCAGGCCCGGCGACTTTTTGGCAAGTTCAATGAAGTCCTTGACCGTATTGGCGGGTGAACTCGTATGGACGACCATTGCAAATGGCGCCCAGGCGACAACGCCTACGCCGATAAAGTTTTTCTCGCTCCAGCGCAAATTGGGATAGATTTTCGGATTGGCCATGACCGCTGGCCCCATGAATGTCCACGTATAACCGTCGGGGGCAGCTCGAGCGGCGAAATCGGTGCCGATATTGGAATTGCCGCCTGGCCGAACGTCGACGATAATTGTCTGCGCCCAGAGTGTGGAGAGTTTGTCGATAATGATTCGAGTTGTGTTATCGACAATGCCGCCGGCCGGATACGGCACGATGACGTTGATGCGTCGGTTTGGAAAATCCAGCTGCGTGCGAGCGGGTTTGGGTCCGCATATAACCAACACAAAAAACGCGAGCGCAGCCCTTTGCCACAAGAAATTCATTTGGAGAGAATTCCCTCCGTTTTTATGATTTGTAGCGCAAACGCAAAAAATGGGCAGAGCGACTCACATGGAGACCCGAACAACGAATGGGCTGGGCGGAAGCAATTTGTTGTCCACGCCGGAACCATAGGTGTCCGTCCGCCCAAAACGCCGACACCGGCCATACGTACCAATGTTGGCAGTCGCCCCCATATCGCATTTAGCGAACTAAGCAGATCGTTCGACAAATGAGACCGCTCTCATAAGTGCATTTTGAATGTTATCCGTCAAGTGCCGGGTGGAGACAGTTTCGGCTGCGGCTGTGGGCGCAACATGCAATTCGACTTGTGCCGATGAATGAAGTTCGCAAACATGCAAGCACTTGAACTTTGTATGCGGAGTCCGGCTACCAGATGGGACGGCGATCGACGCTTGTGGATGTTGCGCGTTTGGCCGGCGTGTCCCGGGCCACTGCTGCGCGAGCGCTCACGCATCCACATCTGCTTAAGGCGGATACTTTGTCAGCGGTTACGACGGCCATCGATTCGCTCGGCTATGTGGCCGATGCTGCTGCGCGAGCGCTCGCCTCCGGACGCAGTGGCATGATTGGTGCGGTGGTCCCGACTTTGGAAAATGCAGTTTTCGCTCGGGCAATCCATGGACTGCAAACGGGTCTTGCAGATGGCGACCTGCAACTCGTCGTCGCCGCGCACGAGTACTCCAGCGCCGTGGAACTCCAAGCCATCCGTTCGCTACTCGCGCGCGGCATCGACGCGCTCGTCTTGGTCGGTGCGGAGCGACCGTCTGAGACTTGGTCTCTGCTACGTGGCGGCGGCGTACCCGTGATCTTGACCTACTCCTTTCATCCGGAGTTCGATTCTATCGGATTTGACAATGCCCGTGCCGGATATCTGGCAGCCCGCCATCTGATCGATAACGGTCATACCCGGATCGGCTTTATTTCCGGGCCACTGCCGAGCAACGACCGCATGGCACAGCGGATCAAGGGAGCCGCCAGCGCACTTGCTGAAGTGGGTCGAGACCTGCCGCCAGCATTCGTTTCCGAGCAGGAGTTCTCGCTTTCAGGCGGCAAACGGGGTGCGCGCGCTTTAATGTCTCTCGCAACAACGCCAACGGGAATCATCGGTGGCAACGACATGATTGCAGCAGGTGCTTTGCATGAGTTGGCATTCCGAGGCCTACGTGTCCCAGGTGACGTGTCCGTCGTCGGCATAGAAAATCTGGAAATTACTACGTTCACGACACCAACCCTGACTTCAGTGCAACTGCCGACGGCCGAAATTGGCGCCGCAACCGCGCGTCACGTGCTTGCTCTGTTGCGGAACGAATCCGTGCCGCGCCGAACCGAATTTCCCGTGAGCCTCGTCGAGCGTGCCTCGACGGCAACGGTCGTTCGCTAACGCGGCAATTCGACATCTGCGCCGCGAGCCCAGTCACACAATCACTCGCATAACCGTGGCTCAGTTCGCCGGGTTCGGCGGCCGGCCCGTCGACTTTCGGACGATGAAGTCAATTGGCAACTCGATGGCCCGCGGCTCGCCCGCTCCCTCCAATCGAGCCAGAACGAGTTCCGCTGCGCGCCGACCGAGTTCGGCGGTCGGCAGATTGACCGTGCTGAGCGCTGGCGTGACGTGTTCGGAGAGTTCGAGGCTGTCCATGCCGATGATCGACAACTGCTCGGGCACGCGAATGTTACGCGACTGTGCCTCGAACAGTGCACCTGCTGCACGCATATCGTTGCCGCTAATCACAGCGGTCGGAGTTTGGTCCAGCGACAACAGTGATGCAAGACCAGTGCGCTCAGACCAGTGCGCCCGCCGGCAGACTGAAAGGCTGCTGCGACATTCGGTGCGCTGCTGCCCGCTTTCGGGCCCCGACAATATTATGGTTGGGGAGTGATTTGGTTGTGTGCAGCGTGAACCGCATCATAAACGCGATCCATGATTAGGGGAGGGGGCGACAGTGGAATGAACGATCCTA
>JANLPY010000122.1:0-2392 GCA_031367505.1 Hyphomicrobiaceae bacterium
TTTGTTCGTCGGCTTCACAGGTACTATCGGCGGGTCTGACTTCTCCCGTTCGTGCATCATCGGCTAAGGCCTCATCAGCCTCCCCGATGCGGACCGGCAGCAGTTGCCAACGGTCGAACGAGAGATCTCCCAGTTCCCGGAAAAGAGTGTCCACGCGTGCATGGGGTCTATGACCACGCGGTGCCGGAGACAGGACTCGCCTTGACGTCCCGCCCCGTGTTGCCTTCCCCACTTACCCACAGGGTCGGCGCACCGAATTGCGCTTTCGCGGCTCAATACCCAGCCCACGCTTCCCCTCAGTGACGCTTCACCCGTGCCCTCACGGACACGAGCGCACACAGCGGGGCCGATGCGGTTGGCTAGACCTTCATCGTAAGGAACTTGCATCCTCTACTCTTCTCCAGTCTCCTGGCGCACGGGGAATCGCATGAACGAAGTTACCCTGTCCCGCTGACGATGCTTTGGAGGTGGGCATCGTCACAGGCTGCGAGGCGGCGTTTGATGCGCATGGAGTTCTTGTCGACCTTAGCGCGCATCAGATTGGCCGCGATCGGCTTGATGGCGGCGAAGTTGGCGGGCGCATTGTCGCGCCGGAGGCGGCATTCGTCGTCGCGGAACACCATATCCATCGCCCAGTGATGGCTTTCGACGGCCCAGTGGCTGCGAATGGCGTCGCCCTGGCGCGCGGCGTCTGCGGTGAGTGAGGAGATGTAGTAGCGGGTCTCTCGCTCGGTCTTCCCGCTGATGATCTCGCGAATTCTCTCGACCATCACGATACTCTTGAGATCGGCAAAACTGTGCCGCTTGGCCAGCCGTCCAGTAGCAGGAACGGCTGAGTAAGTGCGTGTTTCGATACGCCCATGGCTCTTTTCCAGCGTCTGGTAACGGCTCATGACAGCATCGGCGAAACGGCGCTCTTTCTGCTCGGTGAAGAACACTTCGACGTCGTCGCGCAGTGATCCTTGATAGCCTTTGAGGGCGAGCACGTAGTCCGCGCCCTTCTCGATAATCTTCGCCGCGTTCTCGCGCTGGCAGCCCATCGCATCGGTGGTAACGACGGCGCGTTTGACCGTCAGCAGATCGAGAAGTTCCGGGATTGCTGTGATCTCATTGGATTTGTCGGCAACCTTGCGCTGGCCGAGCACCATCCGCTGGCGGCTGGAGAAAGCCGAGATCATGTGGATCGGGGCCTTGGCCCCACCCTCTTGATAAGACCGCCTGAGTGTCTTGCCATCGATGGCGACGATATCGGCACCATGTTTGGTCACGGATGCGACCCAGGCGATGAAACAGCCTTGGAACGCCTCGGCATCGAGCGCTGCGAACAGATTGCCTAATTGGTCGTGGACCGGCGTGCCTTCTGCGAAGGCTGCGAAGCGTCTGAGAAAGTCGAGTTTGCCCAAGCGCGAAAGCGGCGATCTCGATCCAGCTTTCCGCGCCCGCGATCACCGCCAGCAGGCACTGCAACAGCATCCCATCCAGTGGATAGGCCACCTTGCCGCTCTGACGAGGGTCTTCAAGCTCGTCGAAATGCTGAAGCCACTCAACAACTTGATCGTAGGTCCGATTAGCCTGGGATTAAGCATCAGTCATCGCGGTCCCCATAACGAATCAAAGGGCCTGCATAAATCCAGCATTCTTTCAGACTGTCACCTGCAGATTCATGCAATCGCCCTGGTCAAACGCGAGTTCAAGTCGACACCACGCAAAAACGCCAATAAACCTCTGCAAGGACGGGACTTCCGGCGATGCGGGCGTCGCTAAACCGGACGCTTTTGACCCAGGCCGTGTGAAAACTCCCATCACTCATGTTAAAATCTTCCCACTGAATCGGTGGGGCACAGATGGCAGGGTTCGTCGAAGGGGTGGATCGTCGGCAGGCAACGTTGTTGCCGGAATGCCTGGAGGATTGGGTCGACGAGAACAATCCTGTGCGCGCGGTCGATGTGTTCGTCGACGCGCTTGATCTGGCAGCCCTTGGCTTTGCCGGTCTCCAGCCGCAGGCGACGGGCCGCCCGGGCTACCACCCTGCGGTGCTGCTCAAACTTTACATTTATGGCTATCTCAACCGCGTGCAGTCGAGCCGCCGTCTTGAGCGCGAGGCGGGTCGCAATCTCGAAGTGATGTGGCTGACGGGGCGGCTGGCACCCGATCACAAAACCATCGCCGACTTCCGCAAGGACAACGGCCCGGCGATCAAAAAGGTCTGTACGCAATTTGTGGAGTTGTGCCGCAAGATGGGGCTGCTGGCGAATGCCAGCGTGGCCATCGATGGCTCCAAGTTCAAAGCGGTCAACAGCCGCGACAACAATTTCACGAAGGGCAAGCTGGAGCGGCGTCTCAAGCAGATCGAGGAGAGCGTGGCGCGCTACATGGGCCAGCTCGATACCGC
>JANLPY010000249.1:0-2776 GCA_031367505.1 Hyphomicrobiaceae bacterium
CCGGTTCAGGTTGGGTTCACGCCAGACGGCGCCAAAGTCTACGTCTCACTGCGCGACGATAACAAGGTCGCGGTGATCGATACCAAAGCGAAAGTCGTGCTCGCGCGCATCGATGTCGGACGCAATCCGATCCAGGTCCACGCAACCCGCGATGGCCGATTTGTTTATGTCGCCAATCAGGGAACAGCGACCGAACCAGCGGACGCGGTATCGGTGATCGAGACACCAACCGGAAAAGTCGTCGCGACAATCCGGACTGGCGCTGGTGCGCACGGCGTCGCGACCAGCACCGACGGCCGATACGTTTTCGTCACGAATATCGTTGCCGGCACAGTCTCGGTGATCAACGCCGAAAGCCGCACAGTCGTCGCGACGTTCACTGTCGGACGAGGCCCCAATGGCGTCACGTACAAACCTTAACGGAACGTAGTCGTCTTCGGTACGCCGCATAGTTGATAGGAGTTACTAATGCGACAATCAGTCAGCTCCGACGTAATCGCGCTATATTCAACCGGTCCGTCGACAAATCTCGCCGATGCAATGCAGCCATTTGAAATGCCGCGCGGGAAAACGCAGCCGATTGCAATCCGCGAACTCCAACTGACCCAATTGACCGTCGGCTACCGCGAGGTCGCGGAAAGGCGTCGGCGCTGGCGCGTGGGTTCAACCACGGTCGATAGCACTGCCCGAAGTCTGATTGTATCTGTCGTGCTCGGCCCTTGCGCTCGGAGCTATATTCTCGACCGATACCATCAACTCTGCGCGCTCGCCGCCGAGGGCGTTGCAGATGTTCAGGTCTCTGTTGTCGAGGATCACTCTCTCGTCGGAATTCTCTTTTCTTTGCTGCCTTTGTTCGTCGTTGGTTACGCGATCGTCGACTGGGTCCGTGGTGGAAATCCGCTGTCGGTCTTCCAGGTCATCGTGATGGCACAGGCCTCGCTCGCAACTTTGATCGACGTCGTCATCTTCACCTGGTTTTCACTGCGGCTCAACCGGATGACTATGGCAAATATGGCCGAGGGGCACTGAGTTGTTCCGTTGGCGGAAGCCAACCAACGTGTCGTCACCGGCCTCGTACTCACCACTCAAGCCGCGTCAACAGACCGCGATCAATCGAGGCTCGAACGACGATGTGCTTTTCGGCTGAGGCGAGCTACGCGGCTGCTATCATTCTCCTGCCGGCGGGATCCGTGGCGATGCACCGGGCCTATCAGCGAGACCGCAACTATCTCCCGCTCGCGACGTTGCCGGTCTTGTTCGGCCTTCAGCAACTGTTCGAGGGGTTCGTCTGGACGGCGGGGCATGCGGGCAACCAAAGTGCGGTCGAGGCATTTTCACTGGCCTATATGTTTTTCTCGTGGCTCGCTTGGCCGATCTGGGTCCCATTGTCGACCTATTTCATAGAGCCATGTCGACGCCGATCCATCTATTTAGTTTTCGCAATGTTTGGCGCAACGATGGGTGCCTTACAATACGTCCCGTATTTTGCGCATAAAGGCTGGCTGGTTACGCGTTTTTACGACTATGCGATCAGCTATCAAGGAACCGTCTTGTTGGATTTCATAATGCCACGAGAGCTGTCGTACCAACTCTATCTGTTTGCTATCATCGCACCGCTCATCACATCGTCCATCCAGAATGCAAGGATCTTTGGAGCGTTGATAATTGTTGTCGTCGTGACGGTTTACGCGTTTTTCAGCTACGCCTACATATCCGCTTTTTGTTTTGGCGGCGCGGTGATGTCCGCTTTTATAGTCTGGATGGTATTTCGCGAGACAGACGGGAAGCATGAACAGGACCAGGTGCAAGTACCGAACGGCCCACTGCGCCTGCGGTAAATTGATTCGAGAACGCCAGAACGTCAAAGGACCTCGCCATGACCAATCCACAGACCATCCCGACGCTTGATCGGCGAACCTTTCTCATGTCATCCACCGGTCTGGGCGGTGCGTTGTCGATTGGAGCGCCTTGGACACCCGCGTTGGCGGCAGTGCCGATGCTCACCGTTAGCTCCCGCACGATCGAGGTGAACAAGAAGGCGGGCAAGGTCTTCAGCGTGCTGGGGTCCAATGGCAAACCTGGGATTGTGGCGCAAGAAGGCAGTCGGTTCGCCGGCGGTCTCTTGAATGCCTCGGGCGAGCCGTTGCAAATGCATTGGCATGGGCAGACCAAGGCGCCCGCCGACCAGGACCGTGCACGCCCCGATGGAGGGATGTTGGGACTCGGTCAGACCGATATCCATGATTTCGAACTGACGCTCGGTACCCATTGGATGCACGCTCATCAGCTCAGCGAGCAGCAGCTCTTGGCAGCACCCATGATCGCTCGCGAAAAAGACGCAGGCGACGTTCAGGACGTGGTCGTGATGCTTCACGACTTCGCCTTCCGCTCGCCACAAGAAATTCTGGCCGAACTCGGTGGTAGTGGCGCTCATGGCGGCCACGGCTCCGGCGGCAAGGCCCCAGCCAAACGCGAAGTCATGAGAATGACGCACGCCAACGATGTCCGCTACGATGCCTATCTCGCCAATGACCGGACGCTTGATGATCCCGAGGTTCCTCGGGTCGAGAAAGGCGCCCGCGTCCGATTGCGCATCATCAACGGGGGCACCGCAACGGCGTTCTTCATCACGACGCCGGGGCTGAAATCCCGCTGCATCGCTGTCGACGGGTCGTCGTGCCAGCCGGTTGAACAGACTTCCTATCCACTTGCGCCTGGCCAACGCATCGATCTCCTCGTCGAGATCTCACAGCAAGGAGGTGCGTTCCCGATCCTG
>JANLPY010000253.1:0-2492 GCA_031367505.1 Hyphomicrobiaceae bacterium
GCGACCCACCACCACGGCACATTGTGGGAGCAAATGCCTCGACTCTCAAATCTTGAAAAGTACCATAACATCAATGTCTTAGCCTGACAAGCTGAGAAAGCGCTCAAGTATGTTCGAGTAGCGCGCTGTGGGCTGTCCGAGTAGGCCGATGTTGCCAAACGACAACGGCACGTCGTTCGGTGGGGTGCGTCGCGATGGTTGGCGAGCGCGCCTCGATTAGTTGTCGAGCAGAATGCGCAACATCCGCCGCAACGGCTCTGCCGCTCCCCACAAGAGCTGGTCGCCGATCGTAAACGCTCCGAGGTACTCCGGTCCCATGGCGAGTTTGCGGATTCGGCCAACGGGTATGCTCAGTGTCCCGGTCACGGCAACCGGCGTCAGGCCGACGATGCTCGCTTCACGCGTATTCGGTATTACCTTGACCCAAGCATTGTCTGCCGCGATCAGGGACTCGATGTCGGATGTGGCAATGCTCTTTTTCAGCTTGAAGCTAAGGGCCTGGCTGTGGCAGCGCATCGCCCCGACTCGAACACAATATCCATCAACGGGGATTTCGGGCGTTCCAAATGCGGGACCTTGCGCCAGAATCTTGTTGGTTTCGGCGCCGGCCTTCCACTCCTCCTTGCTGACTCCGTCGCCCAAGTCCTTGTCAATCCAAGGAATAAGGCTGCCGCCAAGCGGCACTCCAAAATTGGCGGTCTCCTGCGTCGACAAAGCCTGCTGTTTTGCAAGCACTTTGCGATCTATTTCAAGGATTGCCGATTTTGGATCGGCGAGCAGCTCACGCACCTCTGAGTTCAGCGTTCCAAACTGGGTCAGCAATTCGCGCATGTGCTGGCCCCCACCGCCTGAGGCTGCCTGGTACGTCATGCTTGTCATCCATTCGACAAGGCCGGCCTTGTAAAGGGCACCAACACCCATCAGCATGCAACTGACTGTGCAATTGCCACCGATCCAGTTGCGCCCGCCGCGCGCCAGCGCCTTTTGGATTACCGGCAAATTGACCGGATCCAGAACGATGACTGCGTCTTCCTGCATGCGAAGGGTCGATGCCGCATCGATCCAGTGGCCTCGCCACCCCGACGAGCGCAATTCGGGAAACACCTTCGATGTGTAGTCGCCGCCTTGTGCGGTAACGATGATGTCGCACTTCTTTAAGGCCGCGATATCCATCGCATTTTTTAACCTGGATTCGCTCTTGGCGGCGACCGGTGCGACGCCGCCGGCGTCGGACGTCGAGAAGAAGACTGGTTCGATCAAGTCGAAGTCACCTTCCGCCTGCATTCGGTCCAGAAGGACGGAGCCAACCATGCCGCGCCAGCCAACCAAGCCAACTACGTTGCCAACTCGCATCGGATTACCCCTTGTTGAAACTTGAAATTCGGAGGATTTCAGTCATCCGGCTCGTCAGGCCGGTGGGGCACGACGAACCGGGCTGAGTCAGCCTTTGATGGTTGTCGTCTTGGTGGAGGTAACACGCGCCACCGAACCTTTCACTACGATGAAAGATGAGAGACCGCCTCGGGACCGCATGTCGGATTGCATTTTTTTATTTTATGCGATTCAGCATTGCAGCGCCCTGACAACAGCGTCGCCCATCGCTTGTGTACCGACACAGGTTGTACCGTTGCTGTGTATATCGGCGGTGCGAAGGCCTTGGGCAAGTACATTCTTGACGGCAGCCTCGATTCGTGCCGCCGCCTCCGGCTGTTTAAGGCTAAATCGAAGCATCATTGCTGCACTCAGAATCGTCGCCAAGGGATTTGCAATTCCTTTGCCAGCAATATCAGGCGCACTGCCGTGGCTCGGTTCGTACAAACCCTTGCTTTGCGAGTTCAGACTGGCCGATGGCAGCATGCCGATCGAACCGGTCAACATCGCCGCCTCGTCGCTGAGGATGTCGCCAAACAAGTTTCCAGTCACAACGACGTCGAATCTCTTTGGCGCTCGCACCAATTGCATTGCTGCGTTGTCCACATACATATGGTCGAGCGCGACATCTGGATATTGCCTACCGACTTCGGTCACGACATCCTTCCAGAACTGAAAAGTCTCCAGCACGTTGGCCTTGTCCACGCTGGTAACCCGTTTGCCACGAAGGCGGGCGGCCTGGAAAGCGACATGTGCGATGCGCTCGATCTCCGGGCGCGAGTAACGCATCGTGTCGAATGCCTCTTCGCTCCCGGGGAAGTGGCCGTCAACCGCGGTCCGACGGCCGCGCGGCTGTCCGAAATAGATGTCCCCGGTCAGTTCGCGGATGATCAAGAGGTCCAGCCCCGCGATCAATTCCGGCTTCAGGCTGGAGGCATCGACCAGTTGCTCATAGCAGATCGCGGGTCGCAGGTTGGCGAACAGGCCCAAATGGCGGCGCAGACCCAGGATAGCCTGCTCCGGGCGCAACGCGCGTTCAAGCGCGTCGTATTTCCAATCGCCCACCGCACCAAACAACACGGCGTCGGCTTCGGCCGCGAGTTTGAGCGTTGCATCTGGCA
>JANLPY010000259.1:0-1615 GCA_031367505.1 Hyphomicrobiaceae bacterium
CTAGCCTCTTTTATTCACCAGACGACATGGTGCGACTCGGTGGGTGGCGACGAAGCCGTTGGCTCGGCGTAAGAATCTGGTGGCGAAGCAGAAGCGTGCGCGTCGCCAGAGATCGAGCCACCCACCATGCGCGAAGCTACGCCGTTTCTTCCTGGGCTGTCACCCGTTGCGGGCAAGTCGCTCACAGCCACGTTCGATGGCGGCCACCTGTCGTCGGACGGTGGCGTCATCGTGTTGCGCGAGATCGCGTTGAAGCTCGGCATTGCGCAAGTCATCACGCTGCCGTTGCCTGATATCCGCGA
The DNA here is from genome assembly GCA_031367505.1 of Hyphomicrobiaceae bacterium. Lineage (GTDB taxonomy): Bacteria > Pseudomonadota > Alphaproteobacteria > Rhizobiales > Hyphomicrobiaceae > JAKFWF01. Next base: position 303 of record JANLPY010000259.1, read on the forward strand.
TCCCTTGCGCATCATTCACACCTACGCCGACATGGCACTTGTGCGCATGATCCTGATTGCAGCCGGATACGAGGACTGCGATGACGCCGACGCACTGCGCACCGATCCAGCGATGAAGATCGCCTGTGGCCGTGCCCCCGAGACCGGCATCGATCTGATGAGCCAGCCAACGCTCTCGCGATTGGAGAACGTCGCGGACGGTACATGCCTCTACCGCATCGGACGCGGCCTGATCGATCTCTTCTGCCGGAGCTACCAGGAGGCCCCGCACCGCATCATCCTCGATATCGATGACACCGACGACATGGTGCACGGCCAGCAGGAGTTCGCCTTGTTCAATACGCACGCGGGCGGGCATTGCTTCAAGCCGATGCTCATCTTCGAGGGGACCACCGGCAAGCCGATCCTGGCCTTGCACCGTCCCGGCAAGCGGCCGTCCGGCGCGGAAGTGGCACGCGTTCTGCGCCACGTCATCCATCGCATCCGCCGCCACTTTCCGAAGGTGCGCATTCTTGTCCGCGGCGACAGCCACTACTGTGCCGGGCCCGTGCTGGCGCTGCTGATCGCCACGCGCTGCGATTACATCCTCGGCCTCTCGACCAACCCCAAGCTTGCCGGGATTGCCGCACCCTGGAAAGCGAAGTGCGATGCACGACGCTCGCAAACGAAGCGCAAGATCCGCCGCTTCCATCAGCTTCAATATCAGGCGGGGTCATGGAACCGGTCGCACAAGGTCATCGCCCGCGTCGAGGCGACCGACCTCGGGACCGACGTGCGTTTTGTCGTCACGAACCTCCCCGGTCGCGCCAAGCATCTCTACGACAAAGTCTACTGCCAGCGCGGGCGGATGGAAAATCTGATCAAGGATCTGAAGCTCTACACGCGCTCGGACAAAACCGCCTGCTCACGCTGGCAGGCCAACCAGTTCCGGCTCTTCCTGCATATGGGCGCCTACTGGCTCCTGCACACCTTGCGAAGGACCGCACCGCGCCGCTCGGTCTGGCGTGGCGCCACCTTCGACACGATCCGGCGCACGTTCGTGAAGATCGCGGTGCGCGTCGAGGAGCTGAAAACCCGCATCAAGCTGTCGTTTCCGACGAGTTGCCCGCAAGCCGAGGCGCTGAGCCTCATCTGCGACCGCATCACCGCGCGAGGATCATGATCAATGCGGCCGAGGAGCCGCTACCGCCACGAACGTCAAACTCCAGCGCGTCCGCAAACATTTCGACTGTAACCGCCGTCAATCCGGCCGATACTGCTTGTCGAAACGGCATGCGTTCTGCTGCCTGATGCCCGGTGAATAAAAGAGGCTA
>JANLPY010000111.1:0-9203 GCA_031367505.1 Hyphomicrobiaceae bacterium
GTCGCGCGACGACGCCGGCAAATTCCTGCCTGCCTATGTGGAGGCGGGCATCCTGGAAAAGGACCCCTTCGTGTCGATCGACGTCGAGGGCGTGGGCGAAATGGTGCGCATCGCGGTCGAGAAGGGCCGCCGGACGAAGCCAGGCCTGAAGATGGGGATTTGCGGGGAGCACGGGGGCGACCCGGCGTCGATCGCGTTCTGCGAGAGCGTGGGGCTGGATTACGTGTCGTGCAGCCCCTACCGGGTGCCGGTCGCCCGGCTGGCGGCGGCTCAGGCGGCGCTCGGGGTGCGGGGGGATCGGACGGCGTGAGGGGGCGTGCGGCTGCACAAAGCCGCACTAAAGTCCGCTCAACAGAACGTGTTCGGCCGCATAGATGCGTGGGGATACCGTGGTGCGTCCGAGAGTCGTTTGCCTTTATGCCCTAGGAACGCGGCAGGCGGGCTGCTATACACTTGGTGGCCCTTGAGCGATGACCGCGCGGCCTATTGTGGACATTAGGCGCTACGATCTCCGGAACCGCGATCGAGTAGTGGCCTATAGAATGGTGCCAACAGCCTATGCTATCTAAGGTTGCTGCGGCCCGACGACGCGGCTTCTAGGAACGTGAAATGTCCGATAACGATCTTGAACCCGACCTCCGCCCCGCGCACGGCAACGCCTCGATTGATGACGGAGAGGCGCAGAGGCGCCTGTTGCAGGTAATCGATGAAAAAATTGGGGAAGTTCGTACTGACGCTATTGATCTCAGCTTCGGAGAGATCGTGAACTTGAAGCGAGACAACGAAATTCGTATCGACCCCGAATATCAAAGACTTTTCAGATGGTCAGACGAGCAGAGGTCGAGGTTGGTGGAGTCGGTGCTTCTGCGACTGCCAATTCCTCCGATATTTTTCATTGAGAACGAGGATGGCCGCTACGAATTGATTGATGGTCTACAGCGTGTTAGTTCCATGGCGCAGTTCATAGAGGCGAGCGTTATCGACAAAGAACCACTGCATTTGTCTGGGTGCGACATCGTCCCTGAACTAAATGGTCTAACTTTCGATCAGCTTCCGCTGACGCTGCGCCTCCAGGTGAAGCGATCAGCTGTGCGCGCACTCGTCATAAAGCGACAGAGCCGAGATTTCTTGCGCTACGAAATGTTCAAACGGTTGAACACGGGTGGGTCTGAACTCAGCGAGCAAGAAATCCGAAATTGCTCGGCGAGGCTTTTCGGCGGAGTTGGGATTGCTTTTTATGAATTTCTTATTCGTCTGTCGAAGAAGGCCGAATTTGAGCGCTTGACGGAAACCCTGGCCGACTCCGATCAAGAGAAGCGTGGCCGAGAGGAACTTGTGCTGCGTTTTTTCGCGGCCAAGGATGGGGCTATATTCTATCACGGGAACGTTGCTAATTGGCTCAACGACTATATGGATGCGGTGCTTTTAGGAAAACACCCGTTCATCTACGGAGAACAGGAAGCAATATTTGATCGTGTGTTCTCGGCTATTGAAAAAACGTCCGGCGAGAGTGCGTTCTGTAAGTTCAAGAATGACAGGCCTGTGGGAGGTCTTGCGCCCGCCTATTATGAGGCCATGGTTTGCGCTTTTGCGCGGTCCATTGACAAGGTCGAGAGCGGAGATTCTGGTCGTACCAACGCGGCTGTCATTCAGGCTCGACAGTCTGACGATTTTAAACGAAACGTTGGGACAGGTGCGAACAATCGATCAAAACTCCATGGCCGAATCGAAGTGATTGAAAAGGCGATCCAGAGCGCCTAGCATGTACTCGACCCAACTAATTACGACGATTGAGGAGGAGCTTCGTTGGCGTGAGGCAGAATTGGCGTTGGTGAAGGTCCAATTGCAACGCTCGATTTCGGACTCGACGACGTTCCGATTGTCATATCGTTGTTTTGTTACGATGACATATGCCCACTTTGAAGCGTATATAAAGCGTGTTGTCGCACAAGCGATGCAGGATATCTTCGATTTCGGCCGTCCTTGGTCTGAGTGTGTTCCATCCATCAAGACCAATTTGTTTGCTCCGGAACTGCGCCAGACCTTGAATAAACTGTCAAACTCTGATCTCGCGGAGCGTGGTAGTTCCGCGGACCGCCTAATCGATGCAGTTTCGCGGCCGTCGCTTGATATCATTTTGGACCTCGGTAACATGAACGTGAAGAATTTTTTCTGGGCAATTGAGAGCATTGGCCTTGACCCGATGAAATTTTCCTTCGCGAGACAAGATGTGGGACATCTTACGGCGCTTCGTCACAATTGTGCACATGGCGAGGCGCTGACCTTCGATCCCACCAAGACGCGAACTGCCCTTGCAGACGAGATGTATTCGCTGCAGTCACGGGTAATTTTGATTATGCACTCACTTGCCGTCCAGGTGCTTGATCATTTCAAATTGACGGCCTTTCTCTCAATATAGGGAAAATTCCAGCGCGGCTGTCCCGTAACGGCACGAGGGTGTTGGAACAGCGGGCCCCCGGGTCGGGCCGAAGGCCCCCCCGAGGATAAACTCCGGCCCGCCACCCGCGACTTGGGTCGATGGCCCCGGCCGCAATCGAATGATATGGTTACCGGGTCAACCGCCAGGATGATCGCCCATGAACACGCTCCTCGATCGCGTTTCCATCGATCCCGAGATTTGTGGTGGAAAGCCCTGCATCAAAGGCACTCGCCTCTGGGTTTCGCTGCTCCTGGATTTTCTGGCCGATGGCATGACCGAGGCTGAATTGCTGACGGAATATCCGCAATTGACGCACCCTGACGTCATGGCGGCAATCGTCTACGGCGCGGAGATGTCGCGCGAGCGAATCCTGCCGGTTCCGCTCGCCCATGTGGCATGAATGAAGATTAAACTGGACGAGAATATCGGCCGCCGAGGCGTCGAATTGCTGAGACTGGTCGGTCACGACGTGATGACGGTGAAGGATCAAAACCTTCAAGGCGCCCGCGACGGGACACTGTTCGATGTTTGTAGCGTTGAAGATCGGGTACTTATATGAGTCGGCGCGGGCAGATGGCAACGTCCCGGGGGGCGAAGAAACGGTCCTGATAGCGGCTGTTAATGCGGTACCGGAAAAAGGCGCCAAGGCCCCGCTGATGTTGCGCGGCCGGGGCAAGTAGTCACTATCGGCCAGCACTTTGTCGTAGCCACTCGAATTCATCGAGACCTACTCGGCTGAATTGAGAAGAAAATTGCTGGACGATGCGTTGGGCAGCCGACGAGCGCATTTCTCCCAACCATTCAAACGATCTATTATCGACATCATGAAATCGAAAGCCGTCAGTTTCCGGCTCGCCGCGAACCGATTCAGCGCCGTTGGTGGGAGCAAATACTACCATCCTGACTTGGTTCGGGATATTCTTTGGATGAAGCTTCAAATCCTGACCGTTCCGCACTCGAACCACAAGGGAGAAAGTGTCCGACGTGCCCGCCTGGATCTTCAGCGGTAGAAGAGGGAACGCACGTTCTTTCTTAAGATGCGCCGCGTCACACAGAGGTTGCAAGCAGACGAAATAATGTGGCGACACCTCACTGTTGGTGCCAGACCCAGGCGGCATGAGGGCTACAATCGACCCTAAAGTTAGCGTTGGCCGCCATCCCTTCGGTAGGCTCGACAACCCAAATGCTTCGCGTCTGAGCAAGGCCATTCGAGCGAACGTCAGATTCGCGCACGCCGCATCATCGAAGGTGCCGCTGAACAGGAAGGTCAGATTCCGCCAGACTTTGTCCCTACCAAGGCTAAGGGTGCCGTTTTTCCCTTTTGCAACGGTCGCATGCTGTGATGTGCCATGGGCTAACAATTCTTTCACTACGTCTGAATTTACCAGACTCTCCGGCTTTGCCGTTAGGTTGAATGTGCGACCTTGAGCTGAGAGTTGGTCCACCCACTCGTTGAATACGGCGGCGGTCGGTCGAAAATTGTCTGGCTGTGCGCCCTCAAGCCGCATGTGAAGTTCCTCGGATATCAGTCCCAAGGCGTAATCTTCGGCATCCGAAGGTATGTCCAGCATGCTTCTATGCGCGGCTAGAGCCGGGTCGAGACTTCGATTAAATTTGGCTAGGATATTGTGTGTGCCGTCGCGCACGGCCGTGATGGCTGCCAGCGCGACGCTAGGCATGATTCCCTGAGCGAGACGCGAGAACTCCTCAACGAGGCGGGCAGGTAGCTCTGATTCCGGAACTACATGCTCGCGCACCGGTAGTTTGTCATGGTCCTTGTGCAGGAAGACGACCCGAAGCTGCGCACCCGACAGTGCAACGACGCTGTCGGTATCATCGTCCTTCAACTGAATGCCGGCTGCGTTCAGGTCCAACCGGAGGTCTTGCCGGTGTCCCTTGAGGCCGTCTTCACCAGTATAGACGGCGAGTAGCCGGAGCCGGCCACCCTGCTCTTGGTCGCCTGCCAGGATGTGGCGAATTAAATCGCGCGCTTGTTGGCTCGTTCGGCCGTCCAGCAGCCAGTCCACCACTACAATATCGGCGCGTCGGGCGAGGCGTCCCGACAGCCAGTTCGACTGGCCCGTGCCTCCTAGATCTGACCCGTCCGGGTTCGGCACATACACCGCGCAATTGATTCCCATCTCGGCGAAGCGGCGTGTAAGTCCCTTGCCGTCCAGGCCGTGCTTGATATTGTCAGGGTCCTCGGACGAAACATCCTGCGACCTGTCGGCATAGTCTTCACCATTCGTTTCTATAGCTGAGGCTGGCGCCTCAAAGCCTCGGACATCGGGATACGCAGCTTCCATGGCTACTGCAGCGGGTGGCGGCTCCGTGAAACCCTGATCGTCGATAACGACTACTGTCTGGATGAACTGCTGGGCTACTCTCAGGCACGTTTCGGTAAAGCTCACAGCGCAACGCCTCCGTTAATCTGATCCGGCACAGCTGCCGTGGCCTCCGCGGGCGGAACCAAGCGGAAGCGGGCGCCCACGCCAGCACCCGTCTCGTCGAGCCGGAGGTCCCAGCCAAGGCGGCGCAGTACCTGACGTGAGATGTGCAAGCCTAGACCACGACCGCCGGTTTTTCGGGTGAAGCCGTACTCGAACACCGCGTCCCTATCGCGCGGGGGCACGCCGAAGCCGGTGTCTGCGATGGTCAAGTCCGGCCCGTCCACGTCCAGTAATATTTGTCGCAGGCCATGACCATCGTCAGGCAACCAGTAAAGCGCGTTGTCAATTAGGTTGACGAACACGGGCAGGAACGTTGACGGGTAGCCGAACAACTCCCGCTCCCTGAACGCGTCCGTTGCGGTGATAGTCGCCCCTTTCTGCTCTATCCGACTCTCGAAAAGCTCCCGCAGGAATCCCAGCACCCGTTCGCCAGACAAACCGACCTTCGTTCTCCTCATTCGCCGGTCGAGCGGAGCGAACATGGTGAGATAGCCATCCAAGTGCTCGAACGCCGTCCTGAGGCCGCGGTGAATGGGCTTGAGCCCCGCGTTGCGCTGAGCCCACGGGGAAAGCGCACGGATGTTGGCCCGCACTTCGCGCACTGCCGCACGGAACTCGTGTTGCACGATCCCAAGCGCCATGCCTACCTGGGCGAGTTCCAGATTGACATCCATCTCCTCTCTAAGTCCGGTCAGTTCCTCTTCCAGTATCTCAGTAAGCTCGTCGGCTCCCGGATTGTCCTCGGTGGAAGGCATCGCAGCCCGCGAGACACGGTCTCGCAGGTCGGCCACCGCCAGCGACTCGATCTCGCCCGCGGCGGCGATCTCGGCAGCGAGTTGTTCGCCGATACCGTAAAACTCCTCATCCAGCATGGACGTTAAGTCCGTTGTCGCCAAACGACCTTCCACTTCCCGGACCTTTTCTTCAAACCTTGTCATTGACGCCTTCCCGGCTTCCAAAAACGTCAAGCGAGCGGCCTCCGCAACCTCGGCCAGAGTCCTCACCTGTCCTGACAGGTCGCGTTTCACTGTGGTCGTGCGGACGTCGACTGCCTCGTTTACTTGCCTACGGCGGTCGAGCGGAACGGCGCTCTCCTCGGCGATTTCTCCCAGTAACCGGTCGACCGCGATCGCGAGAGGCATAAGCACATCCCTCTCAAGGCGTGCAGTCTGTTCCCTGTACGACGTCCATTCGCGCTGCAAGCCCTTCGTGAGGCCGAAGCCGGCTGGCTTGACGACTGTCAGACTCTTCCTGAAGTCCGCTAGCTCACGTTTGGTCTCGGCCTGCACTCTCAGCATCTCTGTGGCAGCCCGGTGGACATCGTCAGCCGACGCCGCCGAGCGGAGCCGCTCCTCGGCACGCCTCGTGATGTCCTCGGCCCTGCGAGCGGGTGAGTCACCTTCGAACAGTCCGAACACGCGCTCAAGGTCCTGCGTAAGCCGCACTTGTCTTTGCTTCGTGCTCAGTTCCCGTCGCTTTCGGACTTTCTCCTTCCGGTTGAGTTCAGTCCGTGTCTCCTGGAATGTCTCAGCGTTCCGGCCACCCTCAACGAAAAAATCGGCCGCCAACTGGATAAGGAAATTTTCTATTACTCGCCTGAACTGGCGATAGGCCTCGTTTTCCTGGAAACCTTCACGTCCCGCCTTCTCATGCAGGTTTCCGTTCTGCTCCCGCGTGATCTGAATAGCGCCGAACATCCGGCGATACGAGAAGAAGAACCTCCCCATCTGGCGGTTTCGGCGAAGTTCGATACGTAGAAAGTCGTAGTCAGAGTTACCGTAGGGCAGAATTCGTATGCCATCCCGATATAAGTAAATTCCTCCGATTTTGTCGAGTTTAGCCATCATTCGAGCGTGCTGTTCCGGATCGATCTTTGAATCGCGTGTATTTCCCATGACATAGCCGAAGGCGAGCTTGAAGGGACCACACAATGTAGGCCGACCCGCAGCCTCCTTCCATACGACATCGTAAGGCTGTGATTCCGTGCCGAAAACGGCTACGTGGCCATTGAATCTGCCGTATTCGTCGAAAGTGCCGACAACCTGATGGTCTGCCTCATCGAATTCCGATGGGGTGAAGAAGCTCTCAGCACCAATGATGTCATCTACGGTGCCATCGGTCCTATGATCACGGAAGGCCGTTGCAACCGACGGGGGTGGCAGCCCTGGCAGCATGGTATTGGCGAAACCGAGAAGAGTGCGCCGCAGGGGAGAGACAACGTCGCGGCCTTCGTCTTCGATATCCCGCTCGATAATCCGGTCGGTGGGCTTGATCAGGAAATGCGTGCCGGAGACCTGTGGAAGGTCGAGCCTTGGGCCACCGATACCGGCGTAAAACGGACGGATATCTATGTCGAACGCATTAATGTCAGCTCTGATCGTGTCGAGTAGTGGCGACAGGCGAACGCGGCCGATTGCGTCGACGTTCGACAGAACCCCTTTCTTGAGGCGCTGCATTCCTGCGGCGTCGGGCAGGCAATCGCTCCGATACTGCTCAACTGGGATATCTATCATGTCGCCCCAAATGCCCGGTATCTCAAAAAGCCTCCAGTGCACCAGGGCCGCAGTAATGGCCTGATCCCCTGACAAGGCCTTGGTGAGGATCAGGACAAGTGGGCCGAGTGTAGCCATTGACAGCCGGCCAATGCCTTTTTCGCCCAAGACGGGTCGCGTTCGGACATGGCCATTCGGCATTGACGGGGGGGGCATTGTGCCGCCGTCTGCCTTGCTGTCAGTGGCGACCGACAGCCAGCGGTCCTCGAAGTCTGTCGCCGTCATGCCGACGCCGTCGTCCCGAAGCAGCAGTAGGGCGTCGCGACGCCAGTAATCTACCTCTACATTGTGCGCGTAAGCATCGTGGGCGTTCTTGAACAGCTCATGTATGGCGGTTGGGATTCCAGCGACTTGTTGGCGGCCCAACATGTCGACGGTGCGGGCCGCGAAGCGTATCTTCGCCATAGTTGTTCCGTACCCTACCGCGACGCCCAATGGGCCAGAAAGTGTTCCCCGAAGGCCCGCGCTAGTTTCACGGAGACCGCGTTGCCGACCTGCTTTGCCACCGAGTTTATGCCGCCCTCGAAGACGAAAGTGTCCGGGAAAGTCTGCAACGCGGCGGCCTCGCGGGGCGTGATGGAGCGATCCTGCGTCGGATGTGCGAACCGCCCGTTCGACACGCTGATGCAACGCGTGGTCAAGGTGCCCGAAGGGCGAGCCCGATGGAGCCGGCCGTAGACGTCGGAATGACCGTCATGATCGAGGTGGCAATTGAGTATCAGATGCTTCGGCCAGTCTCGTCGACCTCCTCCCTCAGGTGTGGAACGAAGGCGTGCCTTCGTTATTGGCGAAAGCGAGGGCGCGGCGTGGTTTGGAATTTGGCGGTGCATCTCGCCCGCCTGTAGGGGAGGATATCCGCCAATGGCGTCCCAAACCGTTAGATAGGGATTGCGGCCCGCACCGTACGTGGGCGCCGGCATGCCGGGACTGCCGTGACGTGACGCGGTCAGGATTAGACGGCTGCGGTGCTGCGGAACCCCAAAGTCCAGTGCCTCCACCACAGCGTAGTCCACGCCGTAGCGAAATTCACGGAGAAAGGCGACGAAGTCCTGAAACGGCTCTCCGTCCAGACAGCCCTGCTGCATGCCAGGAACGTTTTCGACGAAGACGTAGTCCGGCCCGAAACGCCGGATGAAACGGCGTAGCTCCCGCAGCAGCGACGTCCGTCCGTCGTCAGCCCGCTTGAGGCGGTTCTGTCGGGAAAATGGCTGGCACGGGGCGCAGGCGGCAAAGACAAGGGGCCCTGCCGCATTCCCGGAGCGTAGGTACCGGTCAAGGCTGCGAGCAGTGACAGCGCGTATGTCGCTCTCGACGACCTCCGCTTCTGGAAAGTTTCTTCTAAACGTGCGCACAGCCTCGGGGTCGATGTCCAATCCAAGGCGGACATCGATACCCGCTTCTCGGAAACCAGCGCTCGTGCCGCCGCATCCGCTAAAGAAGTCCCACGCCGCCATGCGGCCCATCAATGGCAGCGTTTCGACGGCCGGTCGATCAATGGTCGAGGAGGTCGTAAGCGCCTCCGCTGCGTGGTCGCGCATACCAATTCCTCCCATTCAGAAACGACAATCGGAGACTCCTTGAAGCCGGTAAACGATTAGAGTCCTCCTAGACGGCTAAGGCAATGCTGAACTTCCTCCGACGGCGACAGTTGTCGCGGCGGTCCGAGGAAGCCTCTGAGACGGTGTTCCAGGGACGCGACGTCCTTCATCTCGCACTGCCAGATGACCCTCGCGGCGCAGGATGGCACCGATCTGGCCAGTA
>JANLPY010000360.1:0-9172 GCA_031367505.1 Hyphomicrobiaceae bacterium
GCTTCGGGTGGGGATGGAAAGAGGCGCTGCACGTTTTGCAGGAAAATCGCACAGCCACCAGCGGAAACCTGCAACACAAATGCCGCAGAAAGGTCAACAAATTTAACCAGATCAGACGCTTGGCGCTATTTCACGGACAACCCATTTTCGTGTTGAACGATCGCAAACAGTCGCGCGAGACTTCATTTCTCGACGGTGTCTGACCCTCTGGGTCTGACACCGAAAACAGGTCTACCCAAACGCTGCCGCCAGATAAGCTTTCTCCTCTGCTTCCAGCCAGTACTTCACACCCGATGCTGGCGTCGCAGAGGCGGCCCGGCCGGCACGAGCGACGGGACGCTTGGCGATGCTTTGCAGGGTCCGGTCAAGATGGGTGAAGTAGCCCATATTGGCCGGCTCCTCCTCGCACCAAACAAGCGTAGCTATCGGATGCGCGGCGAGAATTTTCGCAATTTGCGCTTCCGGCAGCGGGTGGATTTGTTCAACCCGTAGAATCGTGACGTCGTTCTCGAGCTTGCGCCGGACCCGCTCCTCGGCCAGCAGGTACGCGACTTTGCCGGTGCACAAGATGACGCGCTTTGCATCGTGCGCCGGGCCATCGATGATCGTTTCACGGAAGCGCGTTGTGCCAGTAAAATCCGAAAGAGACGACACGCAGGCCTTGTGGCGGAGCAACGCTTTCGGCGTCAACACGACCAGCGGCTTACGGATATCGCGCAATATTTGTCGCCGCAGCAGGTGGAAATAGTTTGCCGGCGTCGACGCGTTGACGACCTGGATGTTCGCTCCAGCGCACGCAGCCAGCAATCGCTCTGGGCGTCCGGTCGAGTGGTCTGGTCCGCCGCCATCTAGTCCATGTGGCAGCAGGATTACGATTCCTGAAGCGCGCAGCCATCGGTCTTCGCCGCACGCGATGCACTGGTCGAACACTGGTTGCGCAACGTTCAAAAACTCACCGAATTGGGCTTCCCATACGATCAGTCGACGCGGGTCATCCAAGCTGATGCCGTACTCGAAACAAAGCACCGCGTGTTCGATCAAAGGTGTGTTGTGCACTTCGAGCGATTTGGCGTCCGTGGTGGCAGTGCTCAACACCATGTGGCGGGCGCCGGTTTCCGCGTCATGCAGTTGCCAGTGGCGTTGGGTGAATGCGCCGCGCAAACTATCTTGGCCGCCTAACCTAACTGGCACACCGGCCGCCGTTAGCGATGCAAGGCTGAGCGTTTCGGCTGCAGCCCACGTGATACCCTCGCCAATCTCGAAAGAATGCCGTCGCTCACCTAGAAATTTCGCTACTTTTGGATCGGGTATGAACCCTGCCGGAAGATCAGTGATCAGGCGGCCTAGCCGTTGCAGTTCAGCGAACGGCAATCCCGTTGTTACTGGTGCCACCATATCCGCAATCGTGCCGGGTTTCAGGCCACTCCAATTTCCACCGAACCAATCGGCACTATTGACCGCATACGATTTCGCAGCCTCGAAAGCAGATTTCAGTTCCACTTCCATTGCCAGTGACGCTTCGGCCGCAATCGCCGCTCCGCCTTCGATCTTGGCGGCGTAGAGTGCGTGCACCGGCGCTAACGCGTCGATAACTCGGTACATTTCCGGTTGCGTGAACCGCGGCTCGTCAATCTCGTTATGACCAGGACGGCGGTAGCAAACGAGATCAATCACGATGTCGCTCGCAAAGGTTGCCCGATAGTTGGCCGCGACCAAGCTTGCGCGAGAGACCGCATCAGGATCGTCACCGTTGACATGAATGATCGGTGCCTCGACGAGCCGCGCGATATCGGTGCAGCCATGTGCCGAACGAGCGTCATCAGGATCGGTGGTAAAGCCGACCTGATTATTGATCACGACGTGGATGGTCCCGCCCAGATCGAACGGCGCCAGCTTCGATAGCTGGAACATTTCGGCGACCAATCCCTGGCCTGCAAAACTCGCGTCCGTGTGCAGAAGCAGTGGCAGCACCGCGCGCCGTCCGGCGTCGGCGCGCATGGCCTGCCGCGCTCGCGCACGCCCCTGTGAGATGATTGGAATCAATTGCAAGTGCGAGGGATGGGCCGAAACTGAAATGCGCAATCGTTGGCCCGCAATCTCACGCTCACCTGAATAGCCCAGATGGTATGAAACATCGGACGACACGCCAAGACCTTCGGGTACTGCTGGCTTGCCGATGATCTCGGCGACGAGTGGCGTCAGCGGCTTGCCGAACACGTTGGCCAGCATGTTAAACCGGCCGCGATGCATACCGCCGATCACAACCTCTTCGACGCCGAGGCGTACGCTTTCGACAAGTAAGGTTTCGAGGATGACGTTGAAAGTCTCAGCACCGCCGATGCCAAATAATTTGCCGCCGGGCAGTCGCCGTGCGAGCGCAGTCTCGAATGTAGTTGTGCGAGCCAAGAGCGCCAGACAACGGTGCTGTTCGGCGAGGCTCACCTCACCGTGGGCGTAGCTCTCGGCTTCGGCGGCGAGCCATCGGCGACGAGCTGCATCTCGAATGTGAGCGAAGTCCCAACCGATTGATCGACAATAAGCAGCCTTTAGTCTCGCGATCAGTGGCGACGCTTGGCTAACTCCATATTGTTGCGCGTCGAGCTCGGCGATGCGGCTGTTTTTTGCAACGCCAAGCGGGTCGAGCGCTGCCGCCAAAAATCCGCGCTGGCGATACGCCTCTACGAGCGCGGCTTCACCATATCCGCCGGGCGACGATGGCTGATGGACGAGCGCGCCGCCAGCGTGGTCCTCGAACAGCGCTTCGATTGCTCCAGGGTCACCGGCGCCAAGAAAGTCATCGATCGGCTTAATCGGCCGGAATTGTTGGTTCATGTTGGCTGGTCGCGGTCCCTGCTTGCCCCAAAACCTGTTCGTGCTACCCGTTATCGCACAAACTCAGGACGAGGAAACCGGCGACAATGGCAGCCCCCCTAGCTCATATTCGCGTGCTCGATTTGTCTCGCGTGCTTGCCGGCCCATGGGCGGCTCAATTCCTCGCCGATATGGGCGCGGAAGTGATCAAAATCGAGAAGCCGGGCGAGGGTGACGATACGCGCGGCTGGGGCCCTCCGTTCGTTCGAGAGCCCTCAGCCGGTGATCCCGGGATATCGGCTTACTTTCTGTGTGCGAACCGCGGGAAAAAGTCCGTCACCGTCGATATGGCAGTCCCAGAAGGGCAGGAATTGATCCGCAAGATTGCCGCCAAGTCCGATGTGATTATCGAAAATTTCAAAGTTGGAGGCTTGGCCAAGTACGGTCTCGATTATGCGTCGATCAAAGCGATCAACCCTGGCATTGTCTATTGCTCCATCACTGGCTTTGGCCAAACCGGGCCCTATGCGTCGCGCGCCGGTTACGACTTTCTGGTGCAAGGCATGGGCGGGTTGATGAGCGTTACGGGCGAGCCGGACAGCGTGCCGGGTGGTGGACCGGTCAAGGTCGGCGTGGCGATCTCTGACCAGATCGCCGGTATGAACGCACTAGCAGGCATCCTCACAGCACTGGTGCATCGCGAGCGAACCGGCGAGGGCGATCACATCGATGTTGCACTTCTCGATGCCACCGTATCGAGTTTGATAAATCAAGCCTCGACGCACCTAGTCGCTGGCACCATTCCGGGCCGGATGGGTAATGCGCATCCGACCGTCGTGCCGTATCAGGCGTTTGCGACCGCGAAGGGACACATCATTCTGGCGATCGGTAACGACGGGCAATTTTCCCGCTTCTGCAAAGCAGTAGGCCTTGGTGAGCTAGGTCTCGATCCGCGCTTTGTCACCAACACACAGCGGATCATCAATCGCGCAAGTCTTATTCCGCAGATCGCTGAAGCGTTGGCCAAGCGCAGCGCTGACGATTGGATTGCGATGTTTGAGCCACTTGCCGTGCCGTGCGGGCCGATCAACACGATTGATAAGGTTTTCCAAGACCGCCAAGTGCGTGCGCGCAATACGGTGCGCACGCTCAATCATTTGGAGGCCGGTCCATTGCCAGTGGTGGCAAATCCAGTTCGAATGGCGAGCCACGATACGACCGCACCCAAAGCGCCACCGTTACTCGGCGAGGACACCGACGAGGTGCTGCGTGAGTTGCTGGGATTGAAGGCTGCCGAGATTGCCAAGTTAAAGGACGGCGGTGTGGTGTAACGCGACCTAACGTGCGGTATCGCGATTGCATCCCGGAAAGCATCCCTGAATTCGTCCGACAAAGTCAGTCGTTCGGCGCGGATGATGTTGCCATTGGGCTCACTCAGTTCGACGTTGCCTTTAACAGTCAGTATGGATTGCGCGCGGTCGAGTTCGAGGGAGCCGGCAAACAGGCAGTATCCTTTGAAGGCAAAATTGACGCGGCCTGAGAGATGAAATCGAGCCGGGTCGTCAACGACGTCTGTGGCACGGAATTCGAGCTTGTCGTTTTTGCGCCAACATTGGGCGCGAGCGTGCATATGCCGGGCCTCATCGCCGCCGGTGTCTGGGCAACAGCACCGAAAGTTGCGCCACATAAAAATGCCATGCACAAAAGGTATCGCGGATCAAAATCGACGCTCCGAGATCCTGCCATTGTGCGGCTCCCGTCGTCGTTATCTTACAGATGCGGAACTGTTTATGGTCCCGATGTCGAAACGATGAATGGAAAGCGAACCGCAGATCCCTTCGGGGGAACTATCGCGCGGGGGCCATGCTTGACAATCCGGCGGGCTCGCTCGTAAGGACAAGTTCCCACCGGTTCGGGGCCGTAGCTCAGATGGGAGAGCGCTGCAATCGCACTGCAGAGGTCAGGGGTTCGATTCCCCTCGGCTCCACCAATAAATACAGTTGTTTCCGGCGGCAGTACCTACCTAGAGGCACCTACCTAAGGTAGGTGGGACTCCAACGGTCCAGCGAATCGGGCTAGGGTAGCAGCAACCCTGGAGCTGCGCATGCGCATCAAGTTGCAATCGAAAGAGCTGCCGACCTACCTCCCGCTCGTAGTTCGTGGGTCATGGCAGGGCGATGATATTCCGGTAGATCTGGCAGACGGCACCACGGGCATCCTTGAGGCCATCGGCCAAAACCCCGACCGCGCCTATAGATTTCGCTGGTCGCTGACCGGTGCAATTTACGAGTTGGGCCTGCATTACTCGACGATCACCATAACCATCAACGGTGTGAGGCAAGGTCCGGCGGCAGACTGGAATTCAGTGCTGAAGTTGGTGCCGCCAGCCGAGTCGCCGTTCCAGGCGATGACACCATATCACCCCGACAATTCGGCGCCGGTGATGAAGCCCTACCGCCCGTGATCCACCGATATTTCACCTGCCTGACTATTGGTTAATGGCGAACCGATCCTACATCTGGTTCGCAGGGATCGGGGATCAACGAATGACACACCTTACCGATGAAGAACTTCACTCTTTGCCCGAGGCAGATGGTGAGGCGTTCGTCGCTGGCGAGCGAATTATGCGGGACCGATTGAATACGGCCATTAGCGAACAGGAAGGCTATGACAATAACAACACCGACCACCTGACCCTCAGTTACATGAACAATGTGATTGCATTGGCTGCCAATCTCGGCATCGCGGAGATTGCGAACTGGGAATACGCAAAGCCTGGCCATCATGCGTGGCACCAGTTTTCGACATTCGCGGCCGACGTCGATGCTTGCACCATGCGCTTGCGGATTGCACACGTGCGCCGGGCGAAGGAATATTCGGTGCTGCTCGATGCGAATGCGAAGAAGAAGTTTGGGCGTTTGCTGGATGAACTTCGGAGCACGGTTGAAAAGCTAGAAATATCTGACGCTAAACGACAACGCCTGCTTGCGCGCATCAACGCACTCCAGGCTGAAATTGACCGCGAACGCACTCGCTATGAAGTTTTTGCGGCGCTGATGATCGAGGCGGCGGACGATGTAGGCGAAGCCGCCAAGAGGTTGGAGCCTGCCGTCCAGTTGCTGGAACGCATCGGAGCGGCATTCGGTAGCGCCAAGCGCAGTGAGCCCCAACAGAAGCAGTTGCCGCCAGCAAGCAAGCCCAAACAAATCGAAGGGCCGAAGGCGCCCGTCGTGGCGAAGAAAAAGAACGGCTTCGACAAGGCGCTCGACGACGAGATCCCGTTCTAGCGAACAGATTGTGAAGAAGGGGCACCCCGGCAAACGGAGTACCCTTTTTCGTTTCAGACAGCGCGCCTTCGAACGCCGACTAGGACTTGAACGCCTCGGTCGTAAACTCGGACAGTTGCTCTTCGGCGAACGGGTACGCGACCTTCCATGCTATGGCCGCCATCACCCCAGCGATGAAGCCGCCGACGTGAACTGCATAGGCCACGCTCGTGACGTTGCCTTCGCCACCAGCTAAAGACAGCAGCTCAAGGCCGCCCCAGTAGATCAGAAACGCCCAAGCTGGCGCAGTTACCGGCGCTCCGAAACCGCCCAGAAACACGAAGAGCTTGATGCGCGCTTTGGGGAATAGCGCCAAGTATGCGCCCATCAGAGTAGCGACGGCACCGGACGCGCCGATGACGGGAACCGGCGAGTTTGGATAGATGACCCAGTGCAGGAGCAGCCCGACGACGCCCAACAGTGGAAAGGCCAGGAGGAACGGTCCGGTCCCAAATAGCCGCAACAGTGACCGACCGAAGACCCACAAGAATAAGCAATTGCCAGCGACGTGAAAGATGTCGCCGTGTAAGAAGACCGACGTGACTAGCCTATGCGCGTTGGACCAAGGGGCCAGTGAGAACCAGCGCGGCACGAACGCGAACAGCCGTATGATTTGAGCGCCAAGAGTCGGGTCAAGTAAAGCTGGTGAGTGAGCGAGCAGGATCAGGACGATCAGTCCCATCGTTCCCGCCGCGCCGCCGACGCCCTTCAAATTGTCTCCGAAGGGAAACACCTGTTCACCGCCCCCACGCCCGATTGCCCGGGAACATCATGCCCGACTATACTGCGGAAGGACAAGTTCTGCGTGGGGGCGCGAGCGATGCGATGGTTCCTCTCAACGACAGGCGTCGCGGTGTGCGGCCTGATCACGTCCGTGCTTACCGCGATCGGGGTGTTGCTCGTACAGAAGCTGCTTGGCCTCAACCTCTTCACGATGATGATTTGGTTTGTCGTTCCAGCCGGAGCCATCGCTACCGGCATGGCTGCCGCGTCCGGTTACTACTTTGGAAGCCTATACTTCCACACGCGACCGAGCGTGCTGCTCTTCTTGCAAATGGTGGTGATCGCCGGCTTTACCCAATGGCTGATATATTTCATGGAGTATTCGACGCTCATCCTAGACGACGGTCGGCAAGTCAGCGACTTAATTTCGTTTTCAAACTATCTGGATTTCATGTTGACCAAAGCCCAGTACCGCGTCGGTCGCGGCGGGCAAACCAAGACACCTGAAATGGGAGAAGCGGGCTACTGGATCGCCCTGTTGCAATTCGGCGGGTTCTTAGTTGGCGGGCTTTGCACGTTCCTTTTTCTGAAGGACAAACCAGTCTGCCCGAACTGCAAGAAGTATTTTCGCCCGCTGGCTTCTTTGACCAAGCAATTCTCCGAGAAGGAGAAATTCATCACGTACTATGATGGCTTGTTTCGCATTCCGGTCGATACGCCACTGTTCGCCAGCGCCATAGGTGCCAAGACCGAGAAGGTCAAAGTCGTCCAAGGAACGATCGGCCACACCATGTCTTTAGTGGGCTGCCCAGAATGCAAAGATCAGGTGCTAGTGGAAGACGTTCAGGTCTTCAATGGTAGTGATTGGAAGGACCTCCGCGAACTGCATCGGCGCACATTAATGCCTAAAGAGGTAAATCTGATCCCAGTGCTGCGGCGGAAGCAGTGACTGCGGTGATGGTAACCACTTAACTTGCAACGTACACAAAGGAAGCTTTTGCCTCCTAGACGACCCGCGCGCCGTTCGCTATCTATTGAGCAGCCAAGGTACTGGCCCAGATAGGACTGCCACCGAGCAGGAAATCCCGGGGTGCAGTGAAGGATCGCCAAGCGCGACGTATGCCCATCCACGACAAGGGGGCACCCAATCCCAAACTGAAACCAGTGCAGCGTGGGTGCGTCCGCGCGTGCACGCATCGAGAGGAAGTGGCCCATGTCGGGTCAAACGGAAGTCGTAGGGTCGTGCCTTAACGGATCGGCTGGTTTTGCCAAAAGGCTGTTCGATCTGCTCGTCCAAAGGTTTGGCGAGCACCTCGAACAGAACGAGGTCATCACCCTTGTCAAAATGAGAAACCGGCTGATTTTGAGTTTGGTCGAGGATGAGCTCGAATGATCGACGCTCACAAACTTGTTGATTGGGTGCAGCGTGCTCAGGCGGCCTTTGCCGCTGGCGACATGGAGCAGGCCAAGCAACTGCTACAGTTTTATGGCCAAGCACCTTGAGCAGCGTCGCAGGGCGCCGTTCTGACAAACACTGAGAGCGCCGGGCAACTGGCGCTCTTTTCCTATGACTACAAGCCCGCATCGACGCCCAACTGTGTCAGGCTGGCGACCAGCGCATCGATGCGTGCCTTCTGCTCGGCGATATTCGCTTGGCAGTTTTCGAACGCGGCCTTGGCATCGGTGTAGTCGCCTTCCAGCGTGGCGAGCCGCCGGGCCAACGCCTCCTCGGCGTTGCGCGCCGTGTCGGCCTCGGCCGCTACTTTCTCCTCGGCCTTGGCGCAATAGTCGAGCGCGCGGCTGACCTTGATATTGATCGCGTCGAGGATGTTGCTCATGTCATTCCCAAAGCCTTCCGTAGTTGTCCAACAGCCGAGCCTTCATCGTTCCGGGTGCCGGTGATGACGCTCGACATTTCGTTCGCAAACCCCTGCGTGTAGACGTCCGGCATAACGCCAGGGGGCCACACATTGTCGTCCAGGGGTGCGGGCTGGCCCTTGTCCGCCCAAGCGGCAAGGCGCGCGGCGCGCCGAAGCGTGGGGTTGTTGACCATGCTTTTGAACTTGTCCTGCAACGCGACGAGCTCGGTCTCGGCTTCGCTCCAGCCGTGGGCGATGCCCTCTTGGAATTCGGTGGCCGTTCGCATCCACTGCGCCCGCTGGATCGAGTCCATACGTCGCCACTGTTCGCGTGTGATCATGTTTGCACCGTTCGCTTCTTCAATTGCTCGATCGGGCCGTGGTCAGGCACCCACTTGCGGCGGTTCTCAACCATCTTGTCGGTGACGAACTGCATCGCTCGTTCAAGGCGGG
>JANLPY010000381.1:0-2065 GCA_031367505.1 Hyphomicrobiaceae bacterium
ACGCCTGACGACGATGCCTTGCTGGTCGGCAGCACCAGCAGCAACGAACTCTACTTTGTCGATCGCAAAACCGGCGCGATCACCAGCAAGATGTCGATGCAGGACCCCTACCAGTTGGGGTTTTCACCGGACCGCAAGTGGTTCGTGACCACCGCGCTGCGCATGAATTATGTCGACATCTATGCCGGCGACGAGATCATCGGGAAGAAACTCACGGTGCGCCCGATCAAGCGGGTGAAGACCGGTTCGATGCCCTCGCACCTGGCGTTTTCGGGCGACAGCAAGCTGGTCTATGTCACCGAGCAGGGCGCGGATACGGTCTCGGTCATCGATCTGGCGACGCAACGGGTGTTGCAGACCATCCAGGTCGGCGATGAGCCGGCCGGCGTCTGGGTATATTCGGCCGCCACACAACCGACCTTAGCCAACAACGACAAGCTGGAGGCGTTTCCATGGAACTCGATTCGGTCCGCGAGTTAAAGGCACTGGCACAGCAGAAAATTGTCCTGCCCATGATAGAGAGTGCCGTCGTCGCTCGACTGGCCCGCGCGGCATCCGAGATGCCGTCCTCGCGAGTGGTTCAACCGCAGCGCCTCTTTGCGCTCGGCGTGTCGAAGCATCCGAGCAACATGGGCTATCGCCTGGCCATTCGTTTGCAGCGGCACAGCCTGCAAGATCGCCCCGAGCTAGGCCGGCTGACCGATATGGCCAAGGGCGAGGTTGACGTTCAGTTCGTCGGCCGCATCCAGAAGCGGAGCACGTTGCCCTGGGAGCAACAGCGCCGTCGCCCGCTGCGCATCGGCACCTCGGTGGGACACCACAAGATAACTGCCGGCACGCTGGGTTGCTTTGTCCGTCGAGGTTCCGATGACAAGCAGTCGGTCTGCATCTTGTCCAACAACCATGTGCTGGCCAACGAAAACCTGGCAGGGCTCGGCGATGCCATTCTGCAGCCCGGCCGTTTCGACGGTGGCGCGTTGTCGAAAGACAAGGTCGCGACCCTGACCGACTTCGTGAAGCTGAAGAAACGACACAACTTGCGTGACTGTGCGATCGCAGAAATCGATTTGAAACACATGGCGTTCGATCCGACGCGGATCCAGGGTCTGGGAAACCTGGCTGGCGTTTCGACCACGCCGGTCGACGAGGGCACAAAGGTGGCCAAGCTCGGGAGGACCACCAGCCTTACGAATGGCCGCGTTACCGCGTTCGAGCTCGACGACGTTGTCGTCGCCTACGACACCGGCAACCTCAGCTTTGATCAAGTCATCGAAATCGAAGGAGTGGGTGCGCAAGCTTTTTCCGACGGCGGTGACAGCGGTTCGCTGATCGTCAATGCACGCAGGGAAGCGGTCGGCCTGCTGTTCGCAGGTTCCGAGTCCGGGGGACGGAACAAAGCGGGCCTAACTTACGCCAACCCGATCCAGGATGTCCTCAAGGCCTTGAAGATTTAGCTAATATGGTAGCCATGACTGCGACCATCCGCGATGCCCGGGCTGCGAAATTGCAGGTCAAGAAGAAATTGTCACGTGTGCCAGGGCTGGTCGGTGTCGGTCTGACGCGCCACGGCGACGGCTATGCTGTCAAAGTGAACCTCCAGAAGGCCCTCCAAGGCAAGCAGTTCCCGAGCGAAATCGCTGGTGTGCCAGTGGTGATCGAAGTTGTCAACGGGATCAAAGCCTATTGACGCGACAGCGAGCTCCGGTGATATCCACCAAGTTCGAGCGTGTCCGAGCGCGCGTACTTCCCATCTTGATGCTTGCTCACGCTTCTTCTACTGCTGAGCATCATGGGATCATGGCTCCGCAAGCGCACCAAGTAAAATGCTGGGCATGAAGCTCAAGCCCCAGCACCTCAACGCCCACTCCCGTTCCATTCTTTCGTATGCCGCTGCCGTGGCACTCTTGTGTCTTGTGCCCGGTCACAACGCCCGCGCCGACTCGGTCATCGTCCTCAACTCGGCCGGCAACACGGTCAGCCTGATCGACCCCCGGACCTACAAGGAAACCGCGCGCCTGCCGATGGGCAAGCAACCGCATCACATGATGTCCACACCGGACGATGA
>JANLPY010000406.1:0-56709 GCA_031367505.1 Hyphomicrobiaceae bacterium
GCCACCTTCGCCTTGAAAACCGGCGAGTGGTTCCGGCGTGTACGTTTCTTCATCGGGTCTCCTGATTCGCGGGCACCAGCGTGCGCGCTGTCAGGCAGAAAATCCACTCAACGCCCTGTGCAAAAAACCGCAGCCAGCTCTCTAAGCAAGTGTCGATGATGTCTACCCACACAAGGAATACACAGTGAAGATTCTCGCCAAGTCATTCGCCTGCGCGCTCATATGCGCAACCATCGTCAACGTCGACGCTGGTGCTGCCATGGCACTGCCGGGCCCCGCCCCAGTCAGCGCCGGCCCGACGCAAATTTCGAATCACGTCGAGCAGGTCCAGTTCCGCGATGGCCGCGGCTATCGTCGTGGCTCGGGTTATCGCCGCGGCGGCAACGGCGGCAATATCGCGCTTGGCATCGGCGCTGCGATCATCGGCGGCATCGTGCTGTCGGAAGCGGCCCGCGCCAATCACCGCAACTCGCATGGCGGCCAATGGAGCCGCTGCGCCCAGACCTACCGTTCGTTCGAATCCGACACTGGCATGTACACTGGCTATGACGGTGTCCGCCGGACCTGCCCCTACCTACAGTGATCTCACAGCTTTGGCACGAGTAGAAAATCGAACGGCAGCCCCATCATCCATGGTGCTGCCGTTCTGGTGTCAGGCACGCGGCGAAACGTTCCATTCGTCAAGCTTAAGTGCCCGCAGCCTATTTAGACGTGCGCGCCCGTTCGATCGCTCGGGCGAGCGTCAATTCAGTGAACGGCTTTTCTATCACGATGGCACCTGGTCTGCTCTTCATCACGCCGCGAATGTCGCCGCTGACGAAAACATGCGGCACGAAATTTGTGCGAAGAATGTGTTCCATGACGGAAATGCCATTGCCTACATGCAACCGCACATCGACGATCATCAAATCGGGCTTGTGCTGCGCAGCAGCGGCTATGGCATTGGCTTCGGTGGCCTCCACCGAGCACACGACATGACCCATTTCACCAAGCATATCGGCGAGCAACATGCCGATCAGGACGTCATCCTCGACAACGAGGATGCGCAACGGAGTGGATACACTGCCATCGCGGGCAACGCTTTGAAACGCGGATGGCGTTCCAACCGTGCCTGGCACGGTCTTCGTTTCTTGTGGCGCTGCCCGCATATAAATAGTCCTTGCTCGAAATTAGAAAGATTGAGTTTAATGCCGGCGAGCGGGTCGGCAACAGCCCCGGAAACTACTCAGTCCGGGCAGATCGGCTCGTTCTTGGGGCGTTAAGGATGACGCGTGCCGGCACCGATTGATGCATGGCAATGACAATAAGCGTGTTAGCGTTGCCCATGCTGGTCGATCGCCGATCCCTTTCGAGAAACAGGCCAGATGCCGGACAGTCGCAGAAACTTGGCAGAACAGTCGCCCTCTCCTGTGGGAACGCGGCCAATGAATTTCCCTGTGGTCGCGATTGGTGCTTCGGCGGGCGGGCTTGACGCCTGCCGGAAGCTCCTTGACGCGCTGACCGATGGCAGTGGCTTGGCTCTGATCCTGGTGCAGCATCTCGACCCCAATCACGCCAGCATGATGGTCGAGCTGTTGTCAAGCCATACGCCGATGAAAGTGCTACAAGCCACCGACGGCATGATGATTCAGCCGGGCCACCTTTATGTGATTCCACCGGGCGCCTATTTGTCGGTCGGCCAGGGCGCACTGCAACTCGTCACCCCGCAGGCGCGTCATGGTGCGCGAATGCCATTCGATTTCCTACTGCACGCCCTCGCCAACGAATATGGGCCGCGCGCAGTCTGCGTGGTCCTGTCGGGCAGTGGCTCCGACGGCAGCCAAGGCCTCGCGTCGATCAAGGAAAAAGACGGCCTCGTCATCGCACAATTGCCTGAAGAAGCCGGCTTCGACGGAATGCCGCGCAGTGCGATAAAGACCGGTGGCGTCGACCAGGTGCTGGCGTTGGCAAAAATTCCGACGGCGCTCGCCGCGCATGCAGCCGCGCTCAATTGCGCCAATTCGGCCAGTCGATTGTCACAGCGGGCCGATGAACCGGCGAGCGTAGACAAGTTCATCGACCTGCTGCGCGTCAAGACCGCGCATGACTTTTCGCTCTACAAACATGGCACGCTGCAACGGCGCATCGAACGGCGCATGGCTCTGGCATCGATCGATCGCAATGATACCGACCGATATCTCGAGCTTCTGCGCGGCGACGACAAAGAGCTGGAGCTGCTGGCCAAGGACCTGTTGATTAACGTCACCAGCTTTTTTCGTGATCAGAAGGTGTTCGAGCACCTGGCCGGGTCGGTCATTCCAGAACTGGTGCGTGAACACACACTTGACCAGCCGCTCCGCATATGGATCGCTGGCTGCAGCACGGGCGAGGAAGCCTACTCGCTCGCCATGCTGTTCCGCGAGGCGATCGCCAACGCCAAGCGCAACATCAAGCTGCAGGTGTTTGCCTCCGATGTCGATCCCGAGGCCATCGCCGTCGCGCGAGAGGGGCTATTTGCACAAACGATTGCATCCGATGTGTCGCCGGAACGATTGGCGCGCTTCTTCTCCAAGGAGGACCACGGCTACAAGGTATCGGCAGATCTGCGGGCAGCGGTGGTGTTCACCGTGCAAGATGTGCTGGCCGATCCGCCGTTTTCCCGTCTCGATCTGATCTCGTGCCGCAATCTGCTGATTTACCTGGGGCAGGAGGCGCAGGCCAAGGTGATCGCGCTGTTCCATTTCGCACTGCGTCAAGGTGGCGTCCTGCTTCTCGGTAACTCGGAAACAGCTGGCAATGTCGACGGCCGGTTCGAAGTGATCTCAAAGCCGGATCGGCTCTATCGCACGATCGGCCGGTCGCACATGCGTGACTTCGGACTGACGAAGAGTGTCGCCGAACCCGGCAGAACGGCGAACCGCGCCGGCCAGCCCCAGGCTCCCTCGCGGCAGGCAGCCCTTACCGAACTGTGCCGGCGACTGGTGCTCGAAGCCTACGCGCCAGCCGCGGTGTTGATCAACGCGAAGCTCGAATGCCTGTATTCGCTGGGACCGATTCACGACTATCTGCGCGTGGCGCAGGGCCATCCGACCCAGGATCTGCTGGCGATGGCAGCGGGCGGTCTGCGCACCAAGCTCCGGTCGGCGGTCCATCAGGCGGGCCAGGGCACGGTGCCCATCGTGGTGCCGGGTGGCCGCATCGATCGCAATGGAGCGATGATCGCCTTCAACATTAACGTCAGATCGGTGGCGATCGATGGCGAAGAATTGATGTTGATCTGCTTCGTCGATGACCTTGGGCGCGAGCATGCCAGGGACCGCGTAGGGGCGCCGCCGGATGTGGTTCGCGTCACCGAGCTCGAAAACGAACTCGAAGCAACCCGCACCGAGCTGCAGGGCGCGATCCACAATCTCGAGATTTCTGGCGAAGAGCAGAAGGCGATCAACGAGGAAGCGCTTTCGGTCAACGAGGAATACCAGTCGACGAACGAGGAACTGCTGACCTCGAAGGAGGAGTTGCAGTCACTCAACGAGGAGCTGGCCGCGCTCAACACCCAGCTGCAAGAAACACTTGATCGGCAACGCCTGACTGCCAACGATTTGCAGAACATCCTCTACAGCACCGACGTGGCGACGCTGTTCCTGGATATGCAGCTCAACATCCGCTTTTTCACGCCGGCGACGCGGTCGCTGTTCAATGTCATCCCTGGTGACGTCGGCCGGCCGCTCGCCGATCTCAATTCGCTGTCGGGCGACACCGCCCTGACCGCGGATGCTCGCTCAGTGTTGCTGAGCTTGAAGCCACTTGAGCGCGAAATCGAGACGCAACCGGACCAATGGTTTGTGCGTCGCATCCTCCCCTATCGCACGCATGACGACAAAGTCGAAGGCGTGGTTATCACCTTCACCGACATCTCCGAGCGCAAGGCGATCCGCAAGGCACTCGAATTGGCGATGCAGGAAGCCGAGCAGGCCAACATCGCCAAGTCGCGCTTTCTCGCCGCTGCCAGCCACGATCTGCGCCAGCCGCTGCAGACCCTGACCCTGCTGCAGGCCTTGCTCGTCCGATCGGTGACCGGCGAAAAGGCGCCGAAGCTCGTCACTCGGATGGGCGAAACGCTCGGCGCCATGTCGGGCATGCTGAACACATTGCTCGACATCAACCAGATAGAGGCCGGCATCGTTCAGGCCGAGCCGGTCAGCTTCCCGATCAATGAGCTGTTCGACCGCTTGCGCGACGAATTCACCTATCACGCCCAGGCGCAGCGGCTCGAACTGCACGTCGTCCCTTGCAGCCTGCACGTCCACAGTGACCCGAATTTGCTTGAGCAGATGGTTCGCAACCTGCTGTCGAATGCGCTGAAGTACACCAAGCGCGGCAAGGTGTTGCTCGGATGCCGCCGGCGCCATGGCATGATCAGCATCGAGATTTGGGACACCGGCATCGGTATTCCGGATGATGAATTGCAGGCGATCTTCCAGGAATACCATCAGCTCGACAACGATGCGCGCGAGCGCACGCGTGGTCTCGGTCTTGGCCTGTCGATCGTGCAGCGAATCGTAAAGCTGTTGGACCACCGCATCCACGTGCGCTCGCGGCTCGGTAAAGGTTCGATGTTCGCCATTGAGATCACGGTGCCGGGGGACGGCGGGGCACTACCAACCGGGGCGATCAAGCTCGCCGCTCCAACTGCGGCAACCGACGTCACGCGAACCAAGGGCACCATCCTGGTGGTCGAAGACGACCCTGACGTGCGCGAACTACTACTGATGTTGCTCGACGGCGAGGGGCACAAGGTGGTGACGGCCCAGCACGGCTTGGCGGCCATTGATCTGGTCGCCACTGGCGGGGTGAAGCCGGATTTGGTGCTCGCCGATTACAATCTGCCCAATGGCATGCATGGGCTGCAGGTTGCGGCCCGGCTGCGTGAGCAATTGCGGTGTCCGGTGCCGGTCATCATTTTGACCGGCGATATCTCGACCACCACGATGCGCGACATCGACGCCGCAGACTGCGTCCAGCTCAACAAGCCGGTGAAGCTCAAGGAGATGATGGCAGTGATCGAGCGGTTGCTCGAACCGCGGCCGGAAGCAATTGCCGCATCGATTTCGCGGCGTGCGAGTGCCGACCCGAAAAGCCGGGACGATGTCATCTACGTGGTCGATGACGACCACAACATCTCTGACGGCTTCCGTGCAGTGCTCGAGGACGATGGCCACCGAGTTGCAACCTACGCGAGCTGCGAGGCATTCCTCGAAGCCTATCAGCCCGGTCACGGCAATTGTCTGCTGGTCGATGCCTATCTGCCGGGTATGAGCGGGCTCAACTTGCTCGATCATCTGCGCGCGGCTGGGGATCGGATGCCGGCGATCATGATCACCGGCAACAGCGATGTGCCGATGGCGGTCAAGGCGATGAAGTCGGGCGCCTCGGATTTCATCGAGAAGCCGGTTGGTCGCGCCGAGTTGCTCGCGTCGATTGCACGCGCGCTTGAGCAATCGCAGGACGCCAGCAAGCTCGTCGCGTGGCAACAGGATGCGGCCGATCACATTGCCGGCCTGACGCCGCGGCAACGGCAGATCATGGAGCTGGTGCTCGCCGGTCAACCGAGCAAGAACATCGCCGCCGACCTTGGCATCAGCCAGCGCACCGTCGAAAATCACCGGGCGCTCATCATGAAGAAGACCGGTTCGAAGTCATTGCCGGCGCTGGCGCGACTGGCGCTCGCTGCGGCACCGAATACCGCAGATGCGTGACATGGCTCAGACTTTGCGCGCCTCAGCGGCCATCACGTAGCCGACCCCGCGAACTGTTTTGATAATACGAGGCGTGTCAGGCGCCGCCTCGATCTTCCGGCGCACGCGCACGACGAGCGCGTCGATCGAGCGGTCGAATGGCGACCACTCGTGGCCCTTGAGCAGGTCCATGATGTTGTCTCGTGAAAGAACGCGGCTCGGGCGCTGGACAAACATTTCAAGCATGTTGAACTCGGCGGTGGTCAACTCCTGGACCGTACCCGTATCGTCTTTGAGTTCGCGCCTAGCGATATCCAGTTGCCAAACATCGAACACATAGCGCTCGCCGGCTGCTACGGGAGAAACCGTCTCCTTGGCTACAACGGGCCCCGCGTAACGCCGCAGAACCGCCCGTACGCGGGCCACCACTTCGCGCACGTGAAATGGCTTGGCTATGTAGTCGTCAGCTCCCAGTTCCAGGCCGACGACCCGGTCGATCGTGTCACCCTTACCGGTGATCATGACGATCGGAACATTGCGTTCCGCGCGGATTGTACGTGCGAGTTCCAGGCCGTTCTCGCCACCCAGCTTTAGATCCAAAGTGATCAGGTCAACCGGAACTTGCGCCAGCCGAGCCGATAGCTCTGCGCCGTCCCGGGCTTCTGAAACGCGGTAGCCCTCGAGTTCGAAACACTCACGCAACAGGGTGCGGACGGCCTCTTCATCGTCGACCACCAGAATATGACCAACTATTTGATCTTGCGCCATTTAGGGGTGCCCGTGGAGTTTTGCCGCCAGCTTAGTGATCGTTCTTACACTTTGTCACAATCAATTACCAAGCCGTCACACGGGTACAGCGAGCAGCTGGTCCTCTTGGGCAGGTCAAATCGATCTGAACTGGTAGTCGATCAACCTTAAGGGAACTGACATGCTGGCAACCGGAACGACCTCCACCACCTCACCAAGTCCATCCACTCGTTCGTTGTCGAGCAGCGCACTCGGACGCGCGCGAACCGGCGACGTGTTCGCCGACCAGCTCGATGCTGGAACCATTCGCACATTCAATTCGAAAGAGCATATCTACTGCGAGGGCGACCCAGCGACGCACGTGTATCGGATCGAGGCTGGTCACGTATGCATCTATCGCATGCTGCCCGACGGCCGCCGTCAAGTCGTAGACTTTGCCTATCCTGGCGATTTCGTCGGCCTTGGCGCGATGGGCGAACATGCAGCCGGGGCTCAGGCAACGAGCCGCACCCGTGTCCGCTGCCTACCGGTCCAAGCACTGCACGATATCATCCGGCTTGATGCACGGGTTGGCCTAAAACTCTACGAGGCGGTTTCGCATGAACTATTGGCCGCGCGCGATCTGCTGTTCACGGTGAGCCAACGGACGGCGACCGAGCGTCTGGCCGGTTTCTTGCTCTCGCTTTCACATCGCAATGCGCGCCGCGGTGAAGACGCGCGAGAGATTGTCCTGCCAATGACACGAGCCGACATCGCCGATTTCCTGGGGCTTACGATCGAGACGGTCAGCCGGACCTTCACGAAGTTCCGGGTTGAGGGACTTATTGATCTTGAGCAATGCGTTCTGGTCACGATCAAGGATGCTAGCGCACTTTCGGAGTTGATCGATGGCGGCCGCGAACAACGAGCACTGGGACGTACTGGGATCGCTGCGTGAAACACCGTGCAAGCGAGTGCGGGCTGTGAGCGAAAGTGGAACGGCGAACATGAGTAGAGGGGGCGGCAAAACGAGATTGGCTATTGCCGTGTTCGATCGCGGAGAGTGCCTCTGTCGCGCGTTGATGGATCTGGACGTGGCCGGATTCACTAGGGAGCAGAGAGGCATCGCGGCGGTGGCCCCAACGCTGGTGCGATTGCAGAATGGAACTTGGTGTACCGGGTCGGCGTGCGGCGTCGTCGCGGACGTCATTGCTGAGGTCGAGACGACGCCGACCAGGGTTGATGATGAGTTCGTTGTCGTTACGCGCAACTCAATTTGGCAGAAGCTCCAGTGCTTCGGTGCCGTCGCATCTGAAGCCCTGATCACGGCGAACTGGATGACTTTGAAGCTACGAGATGACCTTACAGAATACGTCCGAAACGGTGCGGTTGTTTTAGGTGTCAGCGCCAACGATATTGATCAGCAGCGGCAAAGTACGCGCATTCTACTCAGGTATAGTTCCCATCGGGTGCAAACGCACGAGTTCATACTATAGGCCGACCTAACTAGATGCCGGAGTTCACATGACGTACAAGACCATCCTGCTTCACCTGCACGATACCGAGAGAGCACGGCGGCTGCTCGATACCGCAGCGCCACTGGCCTCCGCGATGAACGCTCATTTGATCGCGTTGTGCGTTGTGCCGCCATACGTGGTGATCCCGGCGACGGAAGGCGGGACAACGGTCACTGTCGATCAGCATCGCGATGCGTACCGGCTTGAGATGGCACGGCTCAAGAACATTTTTTCAGAGGCGACGAAACTGCATGCTGCGAAATCCGAATGGCGCGAAACGGATGCGAATTTTGCGACCGCTGCGGACCGGATCATCGAGCATGGCCGCACATGTGATCTGGTCATTGCCAGTCAGAAGAATCCGGCATGGGCTTATTCAGCATTTCTGGAAGAGCCAGCCCGTCTCGCGATCGAGTGCGGACGCCCTGTTCTGCTGGTACCCAATGCGGGCCAGATCAACGCGCCGCCAAAGCGCGTAACAATCGCGTGGAATGGCCGGCGGGAGGCGGCGCGCGCGGTTTTCGATGCCCTGCCGCTGTTGGTTCAAGCAGAGGAGGTCCAGGTGCTCTGGGTTGATCCGGAGCGTGACCAGCCAGTCGCCGGCGATATTCCAGGCGCCGAACTCAGCGCAACCTTGGCGCGGCACGGCGTGAAATGCTTGGTTTCGCAGGCGTCGGCATTCGATGCCGATGTTAGCCGTGAACTCTTGCGACAGGCCGACGCCTTCGGTTCGGACCTGCTCGTGATGGGTGCTTACGGACATTCGCGATTTCGCGAGTTCCTGCTGGGCGGAGCTTCACGCGACATGTTGGCCGCCATGAACCGACCTGTACTGATGTCACATTGATCCAAGCGATCAACACGGAACACAAGCGGAATTGATCGGCGTCAGTGAAGGCATACGCCTCACCCGCGTAGAACTAGGTGCCATATGATCCAATCCAGGAGGCACATCATGGACCAATCCGTGAAGGCGACGATTCTCGACATCTTGTCGAAGCAAACGGATATGACAATCGCAACCGTCCGCGAGGATCACTACCCGCAAGCCACGACAGTGAGTTACGTGAACGACGGTCTCGACATCTATTTTGGCTGTTCGACGCGATCACAGAAAGCTCGGAATATCGCGCGCCATAACAAGGTTTCGCTCACCGTCACGCCATCCTACACCGACTGGAATAGCATTCGCGGGCTGTCGATTGGCGGCCTTGCCGAACGCGTTACCGCTCCGTCGCAAATTACGATGGTCGAAGCGCTGTTTTTCCGAAAGTTCCCCTTTGTGATCCAATACGCGCCTGATGATCGTGGCAACTTGGCGTTTCATCGTGTTGTGCCCAAAGTATTCTCGGTCCTCGACTATACGAAGGGCTTTGGTCATACCGACCACGTGACCATGTGATGATGGGTTGCGCCAGAGCTCATTGCTTAGGTGATCGGGCAATTTTCCAAGTCGCCGTCGCATGAGCGGCCAATTCGCCATCTGCTCGAAATGCAGAGGATTGCATTGCGCAGATGGATTTTCCCTTACGCAGAAACGTCCCTTCGCAACGGACGATACCCGTTGTAATCGGCGCCAGGTACTGCACCTTCATCTCCAATGTGGCACCAGCCGCATCGACCCGATGCAGCAGATGTCCCATCGAGATATCCATTGCCGTCGCGAGAATGCCTCCGTGCAGCGTGCCCTGCGGATTGAACAAGGGTGGAACGGCTTCAAAACTCACCACGCAGATAATAGCGTTTTCCGGCTCACTCGAACCACGATGCGGCTCCCGGGTGGACGTCTCATAACCAATTTCGAAACCCAATAGGCGTGACAAGAAAAACGAACCGAATACTTGGGCTTCCTCGGCGGTTGCACGTGCCAGCATATCCCGGCCCAGCATTGAGTAGCGGCTCGGCTGATTGTCCGTTGGCATATCTTTATCCCTGCTCAGAAACATCAGACCATTGCATCGGCAAGATCCGTCATGGAACTGACGATGATATCGGGCTGATAGGGCGTGTTTCCAAATGGCCGTTTGCGACGATCGATAAAAGCCGTCCGCATGCCGGCCGCCTTGGCACCGATACAATCGAACGCATGATTTGCCACAAATAGGATCTCATCCATCTTCAATCCGACGATTTCGGCAGCCTTCGTGTAGGTCGCCACATGCGGTTTGAACGAATTGGCTTCGGCAACGGAAATGACGCGATCGAACGGTACCTTGTGATACGTCTTCGCTGTCTCGAGCATATCGGGATCACCATTCGAAAGCACAACCAGCTTGTAACGCGACTGCAGGCGCGCCAGGGCAGCCGGAACCTCTGGGAAACACTCTAGCTTTTCGATTTCCGCTACCAGGCCGCGCACCTCATCCATGGTGTAGGCAATTTCGCAGCGATCCAGCACGAAGGCGACCGAGCGGTGGCCGATCTCCCGATACGGCGTATGTGCTTTGTGCAGCAGCGCATCGATCATCGAATTCTCAAAATGGGTCCGCCGCCACCACGTCACGAACGAGTTTGGACTGCCAGCCCAGCCTTTCGCCTTCAAAAACGGCGTCGCGATTTTGGTCAATCCGCCCTGCATGTCGACGACGGTTCCATATTGATCGAACATGCAGACTTTGATCGTCGTCTTCAGTCGGGTCGTGCCGGTCATGTGATCCATCCGCGAGTTACCTGCTGGTCCTGCATCCAACCATGCCGGGTTGTATCTTGGCGATCCTGCTTTCGCGCAGATCACCACTGACACTGCGAGTTTGGTTCTGTACAATGGGCGATGATCGAGGAAATCATGAACATCGCCCCCGAACGACTTGCCAAGCTTTGCGCCGATGCGATGTGGGAACAAGACACCGCGTCGCGCTCACTTGGGATGCAACTTCTCGATGCCGGCCCCGGACGCGCGGACATTGCGATGACGGTTGCAGCCAGCATGGTGAATGGTCACGGGACCTGCCATGGCGGCTTCATATTCACGCTGGCGGATTCGGCGTTCGCATTTGCCTGCAACACGTACAATCAACGCTGCGTAGCGCAGCATTGCACCGTGACGTTCATCCGTGCGGCTGCCCTCGGCGATCAATTGATCGCACGCGCTGTCGAGCGCTCCCGCGCTGGTCGCAGCGGCATCTACGACATCACCGTTACGCGCCTAGATGGTGCCGCTATTGCCGAATTTCGTGGTCACTCGCGCACCATCGAGGGAGCTCTACTTTCGGCCGAATCGACCGGCTGAGTTGTCGAACAGGACCAAGAGGGGACGCGATGCTTGATTTGACACCACGCCGCGAGGATCTCGACCCCATAGAGATTGCCTCGCGTGACGAGATTTCGGCACTCCAGTTGAAGCGGCTCAAGTGGACATTACACCGGGCTTACGACAACGTTCCTCATTATCGAAATGCATTCGATACAGCAGGTGTGCATCCAGATGATTTGCATGCCCTCGCCGATCTCGCCCGTTTTCCGTTCACCGCAAAACACGATTTGCGTGCGAACTATCCATTCGGCATGTTCGCGGTGCCGCAAGAACAGCTGGTGCGGGTGCATGCTTCGTCCGGCACCACCGGCAAGCCAACGGTTGTCGGCTACACCAAGAATGACATTTCGATGTGGTCGGATGTCATGGCCCGATCAATACGCGCGTCCGGTGGGCGGCCCGGCATGCGGGTGCATATTGCCTACGGTTACGGACTGTTCACCGGCGGCCTTGGCGCACACTACGGATCGGAACGTCTTGGCTGCATGACGATCCCGGTATCGGGCGGCATGACCGAGCGCCAGGTGCAACTGATCCAGGATTTCGAACCCGACATCATCATGGTGACACCCAGCTACATGCTGGCGATCCTCGACGAGTTTCGGCGTCAAGGCGTCGATCCGCGCCGAACCTCTCTGAAGGCCGGCATCTTTGGCGCCGAACCATGGACCAACGCGATGCGGGCGGAAATCGAATCGGCGTTCGATATGCACGCGGTCGACATCTTCGGCTTGTCGGAAGTGATCGGGCCGGGCGTCGCCAACGAATGCGTGGAAACCAAGGATGGCCTGCACATTTGGGAGGATCACTTCTACCCGGAGGTGATCGATCCACTGACGGGCCGGGTGGTACCGGACGGCGAGATCGGCGAGTTAGTATTCACGTCCCTCACCAAGGAAGCAATGCCGATCATCCGCTACCGCACGCGCGACTTGACCCGGTTATTGCCGGGTACTGCACGCAGCATGCGGCGAATGGAGAAGGTCACAGGCCGCAGCGATGATATGATGATCGTGCGCGGCGTAAATGTATTCCCCACCCAGATCGAGGAGCAGATCCTCAAGGTCGAACCGTTGTCGGCGCACTACCAGATCGTATTGACGCGAGATGGCCGTATGGACGAGATCGAGGTCATCGTCGAGATTCGCCCAGAAGCCGATACCGAAGATAACCGCCAACGCTCGGCCGAAGCCCTGGCCAAACGCATTAAAGAGACGATCGGCGTCACAGCCAAAATCAGCGTCGTGGATGCCAATACGATTGTTCGTTCGCAGGGCAAGGCCGCTCGGATTATCGACAAACGCCCGCGCACGTGAGTGCTCGCCAAGACGTCATCGTGACCAGACATCACATCTGATCGTAGTCGACGACGACCTTGCCGGTGGTCGGGCGAGCCTGGCACGTCAATACGAATCCGGCATCCATCTCCCACGGTTCGAGCGAGAAATTCCGGTCCATGACGACCTGGCCTTCGACGAGTTTGGCGCGACAAGTACAGCACATCCCGCCCTTGCAGGAATACGGCACACGGATCCCGGCCTTGAGCGCCGCCGCAACAATATGCTGGCCCGGCTCGACCATGAAACGATGGCGCGTACCGTCGAGTACCGCGACCACCTCGGCACCGATCCGATCGATGGATATCGCTGAAGGCTCGCTGGAAATCGGTCTCGGTAGCGTTTCCGGGCCAGCGCGGAAATACTCGAATTTAATACGCTCCGGGGCCACTCCCAGCGTCATCAACTCTGTGCGCGCATCTTTGATCAGGCTGTCCGGTCCGCACAAGAACACCTGATCGATTTCGCTAAGCTTCCCGACCGAAGGCATTAGCTGCTTAATCTTCTCCCGGTCGATTCGGCCAGCCAATACCGGAACGTCGGTATCTCGCTCACGACTCAGAATGTGAAAGATCTGCAGACGGTCTAGGTACTGGTCTTTCAGATCTTCGAGCGCCTGACGGAAAATGATACTTTCATAGGAACGATTGCCATAAATCAAAGTGAACCGGCTGTCTCGCTCATTGGCCAAGGCATACTGAATGATCGCCATGACCGGCGTGATGCCACTGCCGGCTGCGATCGCGAGATAGGTACGCGCACCGGTTTCGTCCGGCGCACTGACGAACCGGCCGGCCGGCGCCATCGCCTCGATCGTGCTACCTGCGATCAGCGCATCGTGCGCATCGGGGGAAAACAGACCGCCATTCACGCGCTTGATCGTAATCCAAAGATCGGTGTCGGCCGGACCGGAACTGATCGAATATGTGCGCCGAACTTCGATGCCTTCGAACAGCTTGCGCACAACGAGGTGCTGACCGGCGCGGAATTTAAACGCGGTGCGAAGGTTGGGCGGCACGTGCAGCGCGTAGGAAATCGCATCAGCAGTCTCGCGCCGGACCTTTGCCACCGTCAGTGGATGGAACTGATCTTTCATGAGTTCCGCGCGTCTCCTAATTCACGGCTGCGTGCTTGTTTCAAATACATTTGAAATATTGAAACGGCTCGTTGCACCGCAAGCACCGGTACTGCGCTTTGCATGCCGTCGAACCGAATTCGCTGACACGTTCGGTATCACCCGAACCGCACACAGGACACGCCACGTCGACCGTCGAGAACAACGCGCGCTTTCCCGCTGCCCTCTCAGGCGGCGCGATGCCGTTCTGGCGCAACTTGCGGCGCGCGGTCTCGTTCAACCATTCAGTTGTCCATGCTGGCGCCAGTACCCGGCGAATGCGGACGGTATTGAAACCGGCCTTCGCCAGCGCCGTCTCGATATCGATTGCGATCACGTCCATCGCGGGACAACCCGAATACGTCGGCGTGATTGCAATTTCCGGGATAGCGCCGTCGAGCGTTACGCTGCGCAAGATGCCCATCTCGGCGATCGTCAAGAATGGAAGTTCCGGATCGGTCACGGTCGCAAGCGCCGCCGATACGCGGGCCATCAGCTCGGCACTTTCACTATGAGTTGAGCCTGCGGTCACCAGACCGCTCCTGGATAGGCTCGCTGCAGGAATTGCATCTGAGCCAGCATGGGTCCGAGATACTCGGTATGAATCCCGCGACGACCACCGGAAATCATCCAGCCGTCACGCGGGCGAACGAGTGTCGCCTGCTCCAGAACGCCAACGACGTACTTGGTCCAAGCCTGTCGCAATGCGCTACGGTCGATACCGATGCCGCTTTCAAGCATCGCGTTATCGACCGTGTCCATCTCGAACAACTCTCCGGTGAACATCCAGGCATCGTCGATTGCGCGCTGCATGCGTGCCTGACTTTCCGCCGTGCCATCGCCGAGCCGGATAACCCATTCGGAGCTGTGCCGGACGTGATAGGCACATTCCTTCTCGGCTTTGGCGGCAATCCCCGCAAGTTCAGCAGACGTTGAGTTCTTCAAGGCGGACCAGAGCATCTCGGCGAAGACTGAATAGAACAGTTGGCGCGCCATCGTTGCTGCGAAATCACCGTTCGCACGCTCGACTAGCTGGGCATTCAGAAACTGATGCGCATCCCGATGATAGGCGAGCGCATCCTCGTCACGCCCTTGCCCTTCGATATGGCCGGCATAGGCCAGCAAGGAGCGCGCCTGGCCGACAAGATCGAGCGCTATGTTGGTTAGCGCAATATCCTCTTCCAGTGTCGGGCCGCGTCCAGACCACTCGGAGAGACGATGGCCGAGCACCAGCGCATCGTCGGCGAGGCGAAGCACATATTGGAAGTGCGCAAGTTTGTCAGGATTGCTCTTCATCGTTGAACTACATGTGCCCGACTTCATCGGGGATATCGTAAAATGTCGGATGGCGATACGGTTTGCGATCCTCGGCCGAAGGTTCGAGCAGCGTTTCTTTGTCGAGAGGGTCGGACGCGAGGATTGCCTTCGAGGCGACGACCCAGATGCTCGATGCCTCGCCCCTGCGGGTATAAACATCTCTAGCATTCTGCAATGCCATTTCGTCGTCCACTGCATGCAGGCTGCCGACGTGTTTGTGCGAAAGCCC
Source organism: Hyphomicrobiaceae bacterium (assembly GCA_031367505.1). Classification (GTDB taxonomy): domain Bacteria; phylum Pseudomonadota; class Alphaproteobacteria; order Rhizobiales; family Hyphomicrobiaceae; genus JAKFWF01. The sequence continues at coordinate 15,208 of JANLPY010000406.1, forward strand.
GTTGCGCGGTCGCAAAAATACTTCGTAAAGCGGCCAGTTCTTATCGGTCATACTAAGCCGTCCTCAGCTTTGGCATCGCTTGCCGTTTCGCGGCAAAGGCTTCGGCGGCAGCCCTCACCCACGCCCCTTCGTCGTGCGCCGCCTGACGCGCGCTCAAGCGTTGCCGATTACAAGGTCCCTCGCCCTTGACCACGCGCCAAAATTCATCCCAGTCGATGGGACCTATCTCCCAATGCCGGCTCTCGGAATTGAACTTCAAATCCGGATCTGGAATCTTCAAACCGAGGTACTCGGCCTGCGGTACGGTCGCATCGATAAATTTTTGACGCAGCTCGTCGTTGGTGAAGCGTTTGATCTTCCAACGCATCGCCTGATCCGAATGAACGCTGTCCTTGTCGGAGGGACCAAACATCATGACTGAAGGCCACCACCACCGGTCCAAAGCATCTTGTGCCAATTCCTTCTGAGCGCTGTTGCCTGCGCACATAGTCATCATGATCTCGTAGCCCTGGCGCTGATGAAAGCTCTCCTCCTTGCAGATCAGGATCATGGCGCGCGCATAGGGTCCGAACGAACAGCGGCAGATCGGAATCTGGTTCATGATCGCGGCACCGTCGACCAGCCAGCCGATGGCGCCAATGTCAGCCCACGACAACGTCGGATAATTGAAGATCGAAGAATACTTTGCTTTGCCCGCAAGCAATTGGCCGACCAACTGCTCACGGCTAACACCAAGTGTTTCAGCGGCACTGTAGAGGTAGAGACCATGCCCCGCCTCATCCTGGATCTTGGCCAGCAATTGCAGCTTGCGCTTCAAACTCGGAGCGCGCGTCAGCCAGTTGCCTTCTGGCTGCATGCCGATGATTTCTGAGTGTGCGTGCTGCGATATCTGCCGGATCAGCGTATGGCGGTAGGCAGCTGGCATCCAGTCCTTCGGCTCGATGCGTTCCTCCCGATCGATACGGGCTTGAAACGCCTCAAGTCGTGACGGATCCTCATCCGATTTGGAAACCGGTTTCGGTTCCAGGCTCAAAGCCTGCGTATACATGGCTAACTCCAGCTCAGGGTGCATTTGCCTCCCGTATCGCGCAAACAAATGATAGCAACAATTTCCGTTGATTTAAACGTCGCAATTGGGCTGACGCGCGATCCTGTTATACCGGCCCCGCTTGTGGCGGCCATTTGTCCGCCGTATCCGTCATGTTGGTGCGCGTCGTGACGACTTGCCCTGGAGCAGACCATGCGACGACCCTGTATCAACGCGATCAACAGCGACGGCCATCACTCACACCTAAGCCGCCGCTCGGTACTGGCCGGACTGTCCGCTGCGGCCACGTGTGGTTTCGGCATGGCGCGTGCGCAAAACAAGCCGCAGCCACCACGTGGCACCAATGGCCCGGTGATAACTGGCGCTGCTTCAGCTGTCGCGGCGTCTTTCAAACAGTTTGCCGGCAAACGCATCGGGTTGATCGCCAACCAGACGAGCCTCGTTGAAAGCGAGCATCTGGTTGATATCATCAGCCGTACCTCGAGCGTTAAGCTCGCCGCGATCTTCGCGCCGGAACATGGCTTTCGTGGATCGGCAGAGGCTGGTGCCAGCGTGCGCAACGGCCGCGACGCAAAGTCCGGCGTACCGATGTTCAGCCTCTACGGCGCAACCAAGAAGCCGACGCCCGAAATGCTTCGCGGTATCGATTTATTGGTATTCGATATCCAGGACGTCGGCGTGCGCTCCTACACCTACATCTCGACGATGGGTCTGGCGATGCAGGCCGCCGCCGAAGCCCGCATCCCCTTCGTCGTGCTCGATCGCCCGAATCCCATTGGCGGCGAGGACGTCTCGGGTTTCGTACTCGAACCAGCCTTCAAATCATTTGTCGGGCAATATCCAATCCCGATTACGCACGCAATGACAGTTGGTGAACTAGCCACTATGATCAAGGGTGAGCGCTGGTTGACCGGATTATCCGCGCTCGACCTGACAGTTATTCCGTGCACCGGTTGGACACGCTCGATGCGCTGGCCGTCCACAGGGCTGACTTGGATTGCGACGAGCCCGAACATCCCGACGTTCGAAACCGCACTCATGTATCCAGGTATCGGTCTCGTTGGCGATACCTTGGTCAACGAAGGGCGCGGCACACCGGCGCCGTTCACACAGTTTGGCGCACCGTGGTTCGATGCCACGCAAGCCGCCGCAGCATTGAATGCGCGACGACTTGCCGGCGCGCGCTTCGACGCCACCGCGTACACTCCCAAAGCGATCGCCAACGTCGCCACCAACCCGCGCTTCGAAGGTCAGCGTATCGGCGCCGTACATATAACCGCGACGGATATCAATGTTTTCAAACCGGTCGATGTTGGCATTCACGCACTGGCGGAATTGCAGCGTCAGGCGAAGTCCCGCAATGCGACACTGTTCGGTTCGCTCGGCATGTTCCATGCGGTTTCCGGAACACGGCGTCTGCACCAAATGATCGAGCGCGGTGCTACGGGCGACGAAATCATAGCTGCCTGGAGTGGGGAAGTCGCAGCATTCCGCAAGCAGCGCCAGCGCTATCTCATGTATCCAAGTTAAACAGAGTACTGTTTCGTTGGGTTAGTCCCAGCGATTTAGAGGCCCAGCCCGCCTCTGCTCGACTGGCTCGATCTCTCGACTGTCATTGACACGGATTGAATGCCCCCCCCATACTTTGCTGCTGGACAGCAGTAACGATCCAGTTTGGAAAAACGCGCTAACCGTCCTTCACGGATCGTATGCGCCAGGGAGATAACGTTAGAATGCAAACAGGACGGCGCCCGATGTTTGGCGAGCAGCAACGCTTTATGCTGTTGCTCATCGCTCCCGCCGCGCTTTTGCTTCTGCTGTTTCAGGTCGTACCGATTTTTATCGGCGCCAACGCCAGCTTCCGCAATTGGGCGCTCTACAATCCCAAGAAGACCTGGGTCGGGCTCGATCACTACAAGTCGGTGATCACCGATCCCGCCTTCCTCGAAGTCGTTTTGCCCAATACGGTTTTGTTCATGATCTTGAGCGTTGCCGGCGCGCTGGTCATCGGCCTGTGCTTGGCCCTGCTGCTCAACCGCACGTTTACCGGCCAGAAGCTGGTGCAGACGATCCTGCTCGTGCCGCTGATGGTCGCCCCGGTTGTGGCCGCAATCATGATGCGCTGGATATTCAATGATCAATTCGGCATCGTCAACGCCGTGCTCGAAGGCATTGGCCTCGAAGGTCAACCGTGGCTCGTTCAACGCTGGAGTGCGTTCGCCATTATTGTCATAACCGACGTCTGGCTCTGGACGCCTTGGTTCACGCTGCTGTTGCTCGCGGGATTGCAAAGTTTACCGAAGGAGCCGTTCGAAGCGGCGGCAATCGACGGCACCACGAGCTGGCGGGTGTTCCGTTATCTGACGCTACCGATGTTGCGTCCGGTCATCGTGGTCTGCGTCGTGATCCGCGCGATCGACGCCTTCCGCACCTTCGACATTGTTTGGACGCTGACGGGCGGCGGTCCTGGCCGCTCAACCGAGTTGTTCAGCCTCTATGCCTACGTGCACGCATTCCTCAATCTCGATTTGGGGCGTGGCTCGGCGGCAGCCATTATCGGTGGTCTTATCATTCTGGTGATTGGCATCGCGTTATATCGCCTTGTCGACCGCATCGCAAAGGCCTGATCGCATGGCAATGGTCCGATCACCGCAGATGTTTGCCGGCATGCCGGTGTGGTGCCGGCGCGCGCTTTTTGGCTTGGCGCTGTTCGGCGTCTGCTTTGCCTTCGCCTTCCCTGTGCTTTGGTTGATCCTGACGTCGGTGCGCCCGGAATCGGGTGTGTATTACGTCCATCGCGGCACCGAATTCACGCTCGGCAACTTCGCTGAAGTACTGCAAGACCCACGCATCTCCGAGGCGTTCATGAACAGCGCCATCGTCTCGACATTGGCGACTGTGTTCTCGATCCTCGTCACCGTATCGAGCGGCTACATGCTATCGCGCTTCAATGGCCCGGCGTCGCGCACCTGGTTCGGCACCATCTATGTGTTCCGCTGCGTGCCTTATATCTCTTGGGTACTGCCGCTGTATTTCGTCACCCAGAGTTGGGGCATCTACGACACCTATCTCGGGCTTTTGCTGCCGCACATCGCGGTCCACATCTGCTTTTATTCCTGGCTCATGAAAGGCTTCTTCGACGGCATCGACCCGTCGATGGAGTACGCCGCGATGATCGATGGTTGCACCCGATGGGGCGCCTTCGTGCGGGTGGCTATTCCATCGGCGATCCCGGCGATCTCGGCATTGGCCGTGCTGTGTTGGCTGTTCACCTGGAACGAGTTCCTGTTCGCGCTGATCCTGACTGGCAACCGCATCCCGATGATCACCGTGATGATGGCCCAGTTCGTGACCGAGATGGGCACCCGTTGGAACCTGATGGCCGCCACTGCCGTCATGGCACTTGGCCCCGCATTCCTGCTGGCGCTGTTCGGCCAGAAATACGTCATCAGGGGGCTGCGAATTTAATGTTGGACAACAAAAAAACAGGAGGAAACGCGATGCTTGGACTTGCGAGATGGGCCTTGGCAGCTGCCACGGCCTTGGCAATGGCGACGGGTGCTGCCCACGCCCAGGTGAAAGAACTGCGGATCGGCTATCAGCCAAGTCCGATCCAGGATGCTTCGATCGCGATGTTCGAAACCTGGGGCGCCAAGAACGGCGTCAAGATCATCAAGGTGCCAAACTCATATGGCGTCTACGTCGAGAAGATGACGGCGTCGCTAACGTCGAACTCCGATCAGTACGACGTCATTTGGCACAACGACGACTGGGGCCAAACTTGGGCTCATTTGCTTGAGCCGATGGACGATGTTGCGAACGTCAAGTTTGCCGAAAAATGGGGTATCGCGCCTGTCGTTTTCGCCAACGCCCAAGGTCAAAACACAATCGTGCCGATGGGACAGACGTTCAGCGTCTTCTTCTATCGCTCGGATCTGGTGCAGCCCAACGAGGTGCCGAAAACCCACGCCGAACTGGTCGCCGTCAGTAAGGCACTGCAAGCCGCCAACAAGATCAAGTTCGGCTACGTCGGTGGCATGTCGATGAACAATAGTTGGTTCACCTACTTCTGGTCGATGTGGGGCAACAACTGTGACGTGCTGATGCCACCCTACGAGCGCGACAACAAAGTGCTCGCAGCCAATGGCTGGAAGTCCAGCATGAATGAGCCGTGCATGCGCGATACCGTCGAATTCTGGTGGGACGCGATCAACACGCACAAGATCTCGCCGCGCGGTATGCCGGCCTATGATCGCAATGAAGCCAACGCCGTGTTCATGGCTGGTGATGCAGCCTTCACCGTTGCCGACTCATTGTGGTGGAGCACGTTCAACGACCCGGCCAAATCAAAGATCGCTGGCAAGGTCGCGGCAGCGCGCTTTCCCCTTGGGCCAAATCGCAGCAAACCATTCGCCTGGGACGATATCTGGGGTTGGGCCATCCCGAAGTCGATCACACCTGAGCGCAAGAAACTGGCTAAGGAAATGCTCGATGCCATGATGGTCGACGAAGACGGCCAGATGAAGCTGTGGAAGGCGACCGGCGCGCCGCCGCCCAACACCGAGTTCTGGCCCAAGATCGCGGCCCAGGATCCGTTCATGAAGCTACTGAAAGAGTCGGTGCTGGATTCGCCGGACAAGGTCCGCGGCGCCTACTACTTCCCGCAGTGGCCAGCGGTTCACAAAGCGTTCAGCGATACTGTTGGCAAAGCCATCACCGGTAAGCGCGAAGACATCGGCAAGATCTTGGCCGAAGGCGCGCCGATCGTCAGCAAGGCCGCACAATAACAAGCACTAAACATCCCCGCTTCGCAACTGCGTGGCGGGGATGAATTTTGCATCAATCTGATCAAGCAGGCGGGATATGGCAGCGATCACAATCAGCAAGCTCAACAAGCACTATGGCTCGCTGCATCACGCCGTGAAAGACGTGGATTTGAAGATCGCCGACAAGGAATTCGTCGCGCTCGTCGGCCCCTCCGGCTGCGGCAAATCGACGACGCTGCGGATGATCGCCGGGCTCGAAGACATCAGCAGCGGCGAAATCCGGATCGGCGAGCGCGTCGTCAACGATCTGCCGCCGCGTGACCGCGACATCGCCATGGTGTTCCAGAATTACGCGCTCTACCAGCATATGAGCGTCTACGACAATCTGGCGTTCGGCCTGCGCAACAAGCGCACCCCCGAAGCTGAGATCAAGACCGCCATTGATCGCGCCGCCGAGATGCTCGGCCTGCACGAGATGCTGCAGCGCAAGCCGAAGCAATTGTCGGGCGGCCAGCAGCAGCGTGTCGCGCTTGGCCGCTGCATCGTGCGTAACCCGATGGTGTTCCTGTTCGATGAACCGCTATCCAATCTCGATGCCAAATTGCGCGCCCAGATGCGCATCGAAATCAAACGGCTGCACACGCAAGTGCCAACGACGTCGGTGTTCGTGACGCATGACCAGGTCGAGGCGATGACCTTGGGCGATCGCGTGGTCATCATGCGCGACGGCCGGGTGCAACAGATCGGCACGCCGTTAGCTGTATATGGAAAGCCCGCCAACAAATTCGTCGCCGGCTTCATCGGTGCGCCGGCGATGAACTTTCTCGATGTTGCGATCAGCAGCGATGGCGGGGCAACGACGATCGATGCGCCCGGTCTGAAGTTGACATTGAAACAACCAGGCGCGCTTCAATCGTGGCATGGCCGCAGCGCCATCATGGGTGTTCGCCCGGAGCATCTCTTCTTAGGAAATAATGCGCCGGAAGGCGGCTTCGATGCGCGTGTCGAGGTCGTCGAGCAACTTGGTTCCGAGATCATACTTGAAACGCGCGTCGGCAAAGATCGGGTGACGGTCGCCCGGGTCGCCGCCGAAAGCCAAATTGCGCCTGGCGATCAGGTCCGCTTATCGGCAGCGCCGGGCCGCTTGCACTTTTTTGATCCGCAAACGGAATTGCCGATTGGCTAATGAGGGATTTCACGTTCAACATTCGCGACGGCGTGACCATCCACGAGCCAATACCAATTCAAGCCGCCGGCTCCGCCCGCAAGCACCAAATGGCGAGTAGCGGGGAGGTTCGCGAACGCATGCCGTGCACGATGTTGGGTGGGTTGTAGACAATCCCACCGATCGCCGGCTCGTGCCACGCACCAGCGTTCTGCCGCCAATCACCTGACGACAAGACGAGGTACACTTCCTCCGGCACGTGTTGATGATCGGGATACACCGTGTCAGGCGCCATCAAACTAACGCCGATCTGCACGTGGTCATGCGTCTCTAGTCCGTTCGGTCCGACGATCATCGCGTTGGCGTGTTTGGCCGCGAACGCCGGTGACGACCCCTTTCGATTATACCAGACAAGCTCGGGCTCGATTTGCGCGAGCGCTGCCGCTACCGCCGCTATGTCGCTCGGCCCTTGCTGCGCCAGACCGGCCGCCGCGTCGAAATGCGCACAGGAAGGCAGCCGGGCACAATCCCGACGAGCCTCGTTGGGTCGCGACAGACCGATCTCCGAAAATATCAATTCGCTCGCACGGCTGGCATCGCTTGCAGGCGCTACTCGCGCTTTGATCGCCAACTGTGCGCAATCAAAAAACCGTTGTAAATTTTTTGTCCTCGCCGCCATCTGCCTCACCTTGCAACAATTTGAGCGCCAATCATCGACCGGTTTTGAATTTTCTGATCATAGCAGCAAGCCTCAGGCTTTCAGCCGGTATCCGGTGCGGAAAATCCACCAAACAAGCGTCAGGCAGATCGCGAGAAAGCCGAACGTCATGCCTATGCTCAATCCGACGTTGACGTCTGCCGCTCCGTGAAAACTCCACCGGAAACCACTGATCAAATAAACGACCGGATTGAAAAACGAAACCGCTTGCCAAAACGGTGGCAGCATCTTGATCGAATAAAACGTCCCGCCCAGAAATGTCAGTGGCGTTATGATCAGCATGGGGATGGCTTGCAGTTTCTCGAATCCATCCGCCCAAACGCCGATGATGAATCCAAACAGGCTGAACGACACCGAAGTCAGAACGAGGAAGAGGAACATCCAGAACGGATGCTCGATTTGATACGGCACAAATAGCCGCGCCGTAAGTAAAGCGATGACGCCAAGTACGATTGACTTGGTGGCCGCTGCCCCGACATAGCCGAGCACAACCTCGGCCGACGATAGCGGGGCGGATAAAATTTCATAAATAGTGCCCGTAAAACGAGGTAGATAGATGCCGAACGACGCATTCGAAATACTCTCGGTCAACAACAGAAGCATGACGAGACCTGGCACGATGAACGCGCCGTAAGGCACGCCGTCGATCTCGGTAATGCGCGAACCAATCGCTGCACCGAACACAATGAAATAGAGCGACGTCGAAAACACGGGCGCGGCTATGCTCTGCATCAACGTGCGTGCCGCCCGCGCTATCTCGCCTAGATAGATCGCCTTTACGCCGTGCAAATTCATTTCGCGTTTCTCACCAGATCGACAAAGATATCCTCGAGCGATCGTTGGCTCGTACTGAGATCCGTGAAACGGATGTCACTCGTGCCCAAATCGGCGAGCAACTTGGAGATCCCCGTGCGCTCGGCGCGGGCATCATAGGTGAAGACCAACTCCTGTCCGTCATCAACCAAGGCAAGATCGTGTGCGGCAAGTGCTGCAGGGATCGTCTCCATGCGGCTGGCCAATTGGAGCGTGAGCTGCTTTTTGCCGAGCTTTCGCATCAGCACCGATTTATCTTCGACCAGAATAAGTTCGCCCTTGGTAATCACGCCAATGCGATCGGCCATCTCCTCGGCTTCCTCGATGTAGTGCGTGGTCAAAATGATCGTGACGCCTGTCGCGCGTAGTTGGCGTACGATCTCCCACATGTCCTTGCGCAGCTCGACATCGACGCCAGCCGTCGGCTCATCGAGAAACAAAATTTCTGGTTCATGCGCCAACGCCTTCGCGATCAACACGCGCCGCTTCATGCCGCCCGACAGCGTCATGATCTTTGAATCTTTTTTGTCCCAAAGCGACAATTGCCGCAACACGTTCTCGATATGCGCGGGATTGGCCGGCTTGCCGAACAACCCACGGCTGAACGTTACGGTTCGCAATACCGTTTCGAACATGTCGGTCGACAGTTCCTGCGGCACCAGACCGATCGCCGCCCGCGCCGCTCGATAATCGCGAACGATATCGTGACCATCGACCGCGACACTGCCCGTGCCAGGATTGACCAGTCCGCAGATGATGTTGATCAGCGTGGTTTTTCCGGCCCCGTTCGGACCAAGCAATGCAAAGATCTCGCCTCGGCGAATGTCGAGGCTGACCCGCTTCAGCGCCTCGAAGCCCGATGCATACGTCTTGGATAGCTCTTTGATTGAGATAATTATTGGCACAATCACGCTTACTTTCGATCACGACGATCCGTTGGCCGCCACGTGTAGGATGATAACCAACACCGCCCTGACAAGCTAGCAAGCAGGACCACAGTCTGCCGCAAGCCGTCGGCGCGATCGGCGCGACCGATTGACTTTATGCCTTTATCTTCGCTGCGACACCGAGGATGCCTGATGGCTTGACCATCATCACCACGATCAACAAGACGAACGCATAAACATCCTTGTAGGTGCCGGAAATAAATGCCGCACCCAGGCTCTCGACCACGCCGACCAGCAATCCGCCAAGCACGGCACCGGGCAAGCTGCCGAAACCGCCGACGACGGCTGCCGCGAAGGCCTTGATCAGAACACCGATGCCCATCTGCACTTGCACGTAGTTGATCGGCGCGATCAGAATGCCCGCCGCTCCACCGAGTGCGCAAGCGATGCCAAAGATCATCGAGATCATCAACGGCACGTTGACGCCGGATAGATAGGCAATCTCTTTGTTGTAGGCGACCGCCCGGATCGCTAGGCCAATCATAGTATTCTTAAGCACGAGATTTAACACGAACATCAGAACCAGTGCGGTGACGATGATCCAGATGTACGACATCGGCAGCGCGAGATTGCCGATCTCAACCGGCATGCCGAATGACACCGGAAAGGGCAATGGCTTTGGCCCCCAGATCAGGAATGCAATGTTCTGCAATACGATCGACATGCCAAAACCGGCAATCACCATGCCCATGCCGGCAACCGTGTAACCGCCGCCACCACTGGTCAACCGCCGGTAGAATACGCGCTCGATGAAGACGCCGACGAGGCCGGTCAATATCACCGCTAAAACGAACGCGACGATGAAAGGCATGCCGACCGACTTGTACAAGGTGAGGCCGATGAAGGCGCCGATCATGTAGATCTCGCCGTGGGCAAAGTGCACGATATCTAATCCGGAATAGATCAGGGAGATGCCGAGCGCGACCAGGGCATAGACCATGCCGACCGATATGCCGATAATCACCAGATCGATAATGAAATCCATTGCAGGCTCTTTTGGTTGTCCGCTGCGACTTCCCTTCGGGAAGCCGGCCGTATCGGACGGGATAAGATTGAAGGTGTCATGTGAGGGTCGCGTCACGATTGGCGACGGTGCCGCCGAGATAGGACAGGCGCACGTTGTCGTCATAGATCAGTTGCTCGGCAGGTCCTTCGAGGTGGATGACACCATCCTTGATGACATAGCCGTACTCGGCGAGCAGAAGCGCCATGCGCACGTTCTGCTCGACCATCAGCACCGTCATCCCGTCGCGGGTGATTCGATAGATGGTGCGAAAAATCTCCAACACGACTTGCGGCGCAAGCGCGGCGCTTGGCTCGTCGAGCATGATCATTTTGGGTTCGGACATCAGGCCGCGGCCGATACACACCATTTGCAATTGGCCGCCTGAGAGCGTGCCTGACAACTGACGGCGTTTCTCTTTCAGGATCGGAAAATAGCTGTAGACCCGCTCGAGTGAGGCCGCCGTCTTGGTTCGATCCCGCACCACGTAGGCGCCGAGCCGCAGGTTCTCTTCAACTGTCATGCCGGGGAAGGCTTCTTTACCTTGCGTGACCTGCACGAGACCACGGCGAACAATGGTGTCGGGTCGCAACCCGTCGATGCGCTCGCCATCGAACGTGATTGATCCGCCCCATGGCTTGATCAAGCCGGAGGCGGCTTTCAACAGCGTCGACTTGCCGGTGCCGTTGCCGCCGAGCAAGGCAACGATCTGCCCGCGATCAACCTTCAACGTGGCTCCGTTGAGGATTTGCACGCTGCCGTAGCCACCGGCGAGGTCCTTGATCTGCAGCATGTGTCTTGCCCTAGTCTCCCGATCCTTGCCGCGTCACGCTGATCGCAAATAGGCGCGAACCTCGTCGTCCTTCATTTCCTTGCCAAGGTAAGCTTCGATCACTGCGTGGTTTTCCTTGATCTCGGCTGGCGTGCCCTCGGCAATCTTCTCGCCGTGCTCGAGCACGCTGATGGTCTGGCAGGTGTCCATCACCAGTTTCAAAATGTGCTCGATGATGATGACCGTGAGGCCGAAGCGTTTCTGCAGCGCCAGAACCGTATCGAGCAATATGTCAACGTTGGTTGGCGACAGTCCGGCACCCGGCTCGTCGAGCATCAACAGCTTCGGCTTGGCCGCCATCGCACGTCCGAGCGCCAGCAACCGGCGTTGACCGCCAGACATCTCGCCGGCCGGCATCTCGGCATAGTCGGCAAGTCCGATGAAGGCCAACAGCTCCATCATTTCTGCCCGCAACCGCTTTTCGTCGCGCCAGACCCGGCGCGTTCCGAGCACGGCAGACGCGGTGCCATATGGGATCAGCGAATGGTGGCCGACCATCATGTTCTCGATCACGCTCATGCCGGAGAAAATCCGCAACATCTGAAACGTGCGGGCAACGCCGAGGCCAGCGATATCGTGTGACTCCATGCCCGTTATGTCGTGGCCATCAAAGATGATGCTTGCGCCAGGCTCTGGTTTGTATACGCCCGAGATCAGGTTGAAGAGCGTGCTCTTGCCCGAACCATTCGGGCCGATGATGCCGCGCACCTCACCTTGCTTGACCGACAAGCTGACGTTGGAGATCGCGGTGAAGCCACCGAACTTCTTGCTGAGATTCTTGACTTCGAGCAGCATTCTATTTCGCCCCCGCTTCGGTTGCCCGTCGCGCGGTGTCGCTTGCCGCTCGAATCTCTTTGAAGCGCCGCCGCACCAGGAAGCTATCGATAATGCCGCCGATGCCTTTCGGCATGTACATTACGGTCAACACGATGACACTGCCGAACATCATCATCCGGTAGGTGTAATAGTCACGCGTCAAGTCGTCGATGATGGTGACGACAATGGCGCCGATCACGCCGCCCCAAATGTGCCCGATGCCGCCGAACACGACCATCAACAGCAGCGTCACCATTTCGGTCAATGTATAGCTGTTGGGATGCAGAAAACCCGGCGCCATGTGAGCTTGCAGGCTGCCAGCACAACCGGCGTACAGCGCCGACAAAACGAAAGCGATCACCTTGTACTTGCGCACGTTGACGCCGCTTGCCGCCGCCGCCAGTTGATCTTCGCGGATGGCTTTGAACGAACGCCCGATATCGGATCGCAAAATACTGAACGAGAAATACAACCCGAGCAGCATTAACGGCATTACCACATAGTAGTAGGCCCGATGATCGCCGAGGGATTTACCGAAAAAGAACGGCGGCGGAATATTTTCGAAACCGATACCTGCACCGAGAAAATCCGTGCCCGAAATAATGATGCGCACGGATTCGCCAAGGCCAAGCGTCGCCAACGCGAGATAAGCGCCTTCCAACCTGAACGAGGGAATTCCGACGATCGCGCCGGCGAACGCCGTGATCAACATGGCGATCGGCAGCGCACCCCAGAAGGGTATACCCAGATAGGTTGAAACCACGGCGGAGGAGTATGCGCCGATCGCGGTCAGGGCGATGTGCCCGATGGTGACCTGCCCGGCAAAGCCTTTGACGATATTGAGTCCCGTCGCCAGGATGATGTTAATCGCCATCACGTTGACGACGTACTGGGTGTAGGCATTGCTCAAAAAGAGCGGCAACGGCAGCAGCGCAAGACAGGCGACAATCCACGGCACGATCGGGTGCATACGCGAGAGCCAGGAGGCCTTCGCCTCGGTCAAGGCTGGCATGAGCGTCTTGTTGGCGTTGTCCTGCACGATCAATCCATTGCGCGTTTGGAGCCGGCTTGTGTGTTGAGCGCTTCGTCCCTCGCCCCGTTTTGACGGGGAGAGGGCAAAGAGCGGCCCACTCGGCCGGTCGAGGGTGAGGGGCGGCCGCTAGCTCCGAAGCCGTTGCCGCCCGTCACCCTAACCCTCGCCCCGCAAGTGGGCGGGGAGAGGGGATGAATTGGCAGCCTCGACGATCAAAGCCCGAAGTCGGCGTCGAATGCCACGCGCGCAAGGATCGCGGTTTCGAAGTCCTTGCCGCCCTTGGTGTACTCGACCAGAATGCCAGCCCGGTTACCATCGCGGCACTGTGGCGTCGGATCGGCGCAGAAATTGATCGGTCCCGAGGCGAGCCCCTGATAGTCCTTGATGCCAGCGAGCGCATCGCGGATCGCCTTACGATCTTCCTTCAGCGTCGCATCGGTCAGGCCGAGCTTCGCCTTCGAGAGCGCGAGCTTAACCAGCTGGGCGGTTTCGTAGGCCTGGCTGAAGTCATGATCCGGGCAGCGGGTCTTGTACTTCTCCTGCACCATCTTCACGAAGGCCTTGGCGACTGGACGGTCGTCGTTGCAGTTGAAGGCGGCCGCGAACGTCAAGCCGATGGCCGCATCGCCAGCCAGTTCAGGCACCGGCGCGTTAGAGGCCGCAGAGGCTGAAATGCGGCGGACCTTCTTCGGGATGCCGACTTCGATCGACTGCTGCGCAATCCGCGCGATGGCGTCGAGCTGGCCACCGATCGCCAAAACTTCAACGCCGAGCGACTTGATCTTCAGCAGATGAGCGCGGAAATCGAGGTCGCTCTCCTGCATTTGCGCTTCGTACACTGGCTCGACGTTGTAGTTCTTCCTCATGAACGACATGTAGTCCTTGGCGAAGCCGATGCCGGCGCCGTCATTGGTGTAGAGGTAGGCGACCTTCTTGCCGACGTTCTCCGACAGCCACTTGCCGTGAATGCTGGCGGAAAACCGCTCGGAAACCGAGGTGCGGAACACCCAGGCGCTGCCCTTTTTCGTTATGCCGGTGTTGGTCGAGTGCGGGATGATTTGCGGCACTTCTTCTTTGGCGGTGATGTCGACCAGTGGCAACGATACCGAACTACAGGTCGAGCCGATTACCAGATGCACCTTGTTCTGGTTGATGAAGCGGTTGACGTTGGCGATGCCCTTGTCCGGCTTGCACTCGTCGTCGAGCAGGATGACCTCGACCTTCTTGCCGTTGATACCGCCGGTGGCGTTGACGCCCTCGAGCTCATCCTTGGTCATTTGGCCGTAGCGCAAGCCGTTCTCGACGATCATGCGTAATGAAACGCCGATGCGAATAACACCATCCTGGGCCGATGCCGGGTTCGAATAGCCGCCAGACGACAGCGCGACGGCCGCCATCAAGGCCGGCGCCGAGCGACTGATCATTTTTTTCATATGATAGTTTCCTCCGTTGCATGATTATTATTTTAAGGTCCACTGAATAGTGGCCGTGCGCCCTTGGCAAGCTCACAGATCGCTTGAACAAGACCGATCGACCAAAAATCAAGACCCCACTTTTTTCTGCTAGCTTAGGGTTTAGGCACTTGCTCCTGTCAATCGAAAAACGATCGCCCGGAAAACCAGCGTTGCTTTGCCGGTTTTTTGCAGCCTATGATCGGCCCCGAAGATCGTGAGGCCGCGTACATTTGAACCGGTCCCTCAACAAGCGAAACATCGAAATCCAGTGGACGTCTGATGTCTGATGAAACTGCAGCTTTGGCACGTACATTGGCCGATGCGTGGCTAAAGGGTGGCAGCGTGCCACTGCCGTTCGCGGCGCTGGCGCCGAAATCGCGCGCCGAGGCCTACGCGATCCAAGATCGTATGGCTCAATTGATCGGCGGCCGCGTCGCCGGTTGGAAGGTCGGCGCGACGGTGCCAACCGTTCAACTGTTCGAAGGTCATGATGGTCCCCTTCCGGGCCGGATCTTCGCCGATCGCTGTCTTGAAAGCCCGGCACGGATCGCCGCGAACTTGTTCAACGGCGCTAAGGTCGAGTGCGAGTTTGCGTTTCGCTTGACGGGGAAGCTGCCTGCTCGAATTACCGCCGATAGCCTCGCTCCCCTTTTGACCTTCCATCCCGCGATCGAGCTTGCAGCGTCCCGCTATGCGCCGGGAACAGGTCAGCGCGCGGCCACGACTTTCGATGGCATCGCCGACAACGGCGGCGGTGGTGCCGCTATCCTCGGTGCGGCAGTCGTCGCTTGGCACGATCTGCCATTCGAGACGATGGCGATCGACGCGCGGATCGATGGCAGCCCGGCGATCCAGGCGTACTCAGGTCCCTACCGGCGACATCCGCTGGCGATTATGGTCGAAACGGTATCCGATCTGCGCCAACGCGGCATTGCACTTGAGCCAGGCGATTGCGTGTTGACTGGATCGCTCACCTTGCCGACACCGATCCGGGCCGGACAAACATTAACCGCGCGGTTCGCCGATTTACCGCCGCTCGAATTCACACTTACGGATTGAGGTCATCGTGCCGCGCGCCAACAATTACGCCAACGTCCCGCTATCGATCGCCCATCTGTGCGAACTCGACGTCGCGCCGGCTCAACTGATCGAGTATGCAGCCAGCGCCGGTTTGTCTTCGGTCGGGCTGCGCATTGCCCACGCGTCGCCCGGTGGCATCGAGTACCCGCTCGACAAGGCTGGACGCGCCGAGGTGCGCCGACGCATGGATGCGACCGGCGTATCGGTGTTGTACGTCGAGCTGATTTCAATCACCGAGACCACGCGAGCTGCCGACTACAAGTCCTTGTTCGAAACCGGCGCCGAAATTGGCGCAACGCGCCTCACGGTTGCGGGCAACACGAGCGATATAAACCTTGTCGCAGACCGGTTTGCCGAGATTTGCATCTTGGCTAGGGAATACGGCATCAATCCCGACTTCGAGTTCATGCCCTTTCGCGCTATCCGCACTTTCAACGAGGCCGCTGAAATCGTCCGCCGCGCCGGTCAGCCGAACGGCCGGATCCTAGTCGATACGCTACACGTGCATCGGTCGGCGAGCCCGATCGCGGACATTGCCAAAACTGATCCAGCACTGATCGGCACGCTGCAAATTTGCGATGCCCCGGCTATCGCGCCGCCACCGGAGGAACTGGTAACCGAAGCGCGCACCAATCGGCTGATGCCGGGCCAAGGCGGGCTCGATCTGTGGTCGGTGATCGATGCGTTGCCAGCCGACATCGCGATCGGCGTGGAGGTGCCCTTGGCGGCGCGCTATCCTGGGCTCGACCCGGCCGCGCGGCTAACTCGTATGGTCAAGGAAACGCGCGAGTTTTTCGAACATCGGCATCCCGCATGACCCCCGCCATCCGAAACGAACGCGAAGGCACACTTCTGTGGCTCATCATCGATCGTCCGCAGGCGATGAACGCGCTCAATGCACAGGCGCATCGGGAGCTTCATGAAAATCTGAACGCGTTTGCTGCCGACCAGACGCTGCACGTTGCGGTCATCACAGGTGCCGGTGACAAGGCATTCTGCGTCGGCAGCGATCTCAAGGAGCGCCAGATCAACAACGCCGATGATCATCTGGCAACCGGTTTCGGCGGCATCTCGCATCGCTTCGATTTGCTGAAGCCGGTGATCGCTGCGGTCAACGGACTAGCGATTGGCGGCGGCGTCGAGATCATTGCAGCGTGCGACCTCGCGATCGCGGCTGATCACGCTGAGTTCGCGCTGCCCGAACCACGGGTCGGCCTTGCAGCGCTCGGTGGCGGCGGCTTGCAACGTCTCGCCCGCAATATGCCGCTAAAGTTCGCGATGGATTTAGTGCTCACCGGACGACGGGTGACAGCGCACGAGGCCAAGGTGATGGGCCTGATCAATGATGCGGTGCCAATGGAGCAGTTGCGCGCGCGCGTGCGATGGTACGCTGACCAGATAAGCCAAGGCGCGCCGCTGGCGATCCAAGCGTCGAAGCAAGTTATGATACGGAGCCTTTCGGAGCCGAGTATCGAAAATGCGCTCCGGCATACCTATCCGGCAGCCGAGCGCATGCTCGCCAGCGAAGACGCCAAGGAAGGCCAGCGGGCTTTTGTCGAAAAAAGAAAACCAGAATGGCAGGGTTGCTAAGGCGCTCCATTGCCATCAATTATACAGGGAACGGCAATGTCAGAATTCTACGTCAAGGTTGGCGACAGCTCGACCTTCTCCAAGACCGTCGGTGAATACGATGTGTACGGCTTTGCCGGCATCACCGGCGATTTTTCGCCGAACCACACCAACAAAGCCTACATGGAAAAATCGAGCTACGGCCGGTTGCAGGCACACGGCGCGCTGATGGTCGGCTACATGTCGACCGCCTCTACTTTGGTCATCGCCCACACGCGCGAAGATGCCGACGAGACGCCGGTTTCCCTCGGCTACGATCGCATTCGCTTTCTAGCCCCGGTATTCTTCGGGGACACCATAACCGTCGAGTACCGGATCAGCGCGATCGATATCGCGGCGCGCCGCTCGACTGGCGACATCCAAATCAAGAACCAAGATGGTGTGCTGGTGACCGTCGGCACGCACATTCTGAAGTGGGTAAAAAACAAGTGAGCAAGGAATAGGTCTGATGAAAACCAGCCTGGATGGCCAAGTAGCAATCGTAACGGGTGCCGCCCGAGGCATCGGACTGGGCATCGCCAAATTGATGGCGGAGCGCGGCGCCAAGGTAGTCGTTTGGGATCGCGATCTGGCGCCACTCGACGCCGAGACCAATTTCAAACCGGCGATGGCCGAAGCCGTCGACGTCGCCGACTACGAATCCGTTGAACGCGCATTTAAGGCCGCCGTCGCCAAGTTCGGCCAGGTCCACATCATGGTCAACAACGCCGGCATCAATGGGCCAATCAAGCCGTCCTGGGAGTATCCATTGGCGGATTGGGATCGCGTCATCGCGATTAACATGACGGCCGTTTTCTATTCCAGCCGGCTTGCCGCCGAGCACATGCGCGCCCATCGCTACGGGCGCATCGTCACCGTTGCATCGATTGCCGGCAAGGAAGGCGTGCCCAACATCTCCGCTTATTCGGCCGCCAAAGCCGGCGTCATCGGCTTAGCAAAATCGATGGCGAAGGAGTTAAGCGACGCCGGTGTCACGGTGAACTGTATCGCGCCGGCCATGACCGAGACCGCCCTTCTCGACACTATGACCGAAGAGCACATTCGCAACATGAAAGCCAAGATCCCGATGGGCCGCCTGGTGCAGATCGACGAGGTGGCGGAGTTGGCCGCTTGGATCGCGAGCCCGGCATGTAGCTTCACGACGGGCTTTGTGTTCGACATCACCGGCGGTCGCGCCACTTATTGATCGCTAAGGGAGAGTGCCGCGATGTCATTCGAAAAGCCAACCGTTGTCGTGGTCGGCGCTGGTGCGATGGGCGGCCTGTTCGGCGGACTGCTCGCCGAGGGCGGGCTCGACGTAACGCTGGTCGATGCGGCTGCTGACCACATCGCCGCGATCAAGGAGCGAGGTTTGCGCATCGTTGGCGTCGGCGGCGACCGCTTCATTCCGATCAAGGCAACTTCAGATCCGAGTGAGATTCGGGCCGCCGACGTTGTGCTGTTCCAATGCAAAGCGTTCGCCAACCAGACGGCCGCACACGGCGTGAAGCATCTGTTCAACGGCCGGGCCGCCGCGATCTCCTTCCAAAACGGGCTCGGCAACGAGGCGACACTCGAAGCGATCCTCGGCAAAGGTACGGTGATCGGCGGCTTGACGGCGCAGGCAGGCCTCGTCGAAGCACCGGGCGTCGTGCGCAACTTGGGCGACTTGCCAACCCACATCGGCGAGATCCCGGGTGGACTTTCGGAGCGCGTCGTATCGATCGCCAAGGCCTTCACCGCCCACGGCCTGCCCACCATCGCCACCGCCGAGATCAAACGCGAGAAATGGAAAAAGCTGCTCGGCAACGTCGCGCTCGGGGCGATCTCGGCCGTCACCGATTTCCGATCGTTCGAAATTATGCGCGTACCGGAACTTCAAGTCACCGTATTCCGGCTGATCGATGAAGCAGCGGCCGTCGCTAAAGCCGAAGGCGTCGTGCTCGATGTCGCGGAAGCGCGCGAGGTGTTGATGAAGCTTGTCGATACCTCCGGCGGCGGCACCGGGACATCCAAGTCATCGATGCGCGAGGATATCATTCGAAGACGGCCGACCGAGATCGACACCATTCATGGCGCCGTCGCCAAACTCGCGCGTCAACACGGCATCGACACGCCGACTCTCGATTGCCTGATCGCGCTCGTGAAGGGCATTCAATCCACATACGTGAACTGAGAGCGACCGATGGACTTTGGATTGAGCGACGAACAACGGCTTCTGATCGAAACGGTTCGGCGTTTCGTGTCGACCGAGCTCAAGCCGCTCGAACAGGAAGTCGAGACCAGCGGCGCGCTTGATCCGGCAAGAGCGCGCGCGATTTTTGAGAAGTCGAAGGCACTCGGCCTGTACGCGATGAACATTCCGGCCGAGTACGGCGGCGGCGGCTTATCGACCATCGACACGTGCCTCGCGGAAGAACAATTCGGGCACACGACGGACATCCTCATCCGGCGCGCCTTTGGCAACGTGTACGAGGTTTTGCTGCTGGCAAATGAGCTGCAACGGCAGCGCTGGCTCGAGCCGTCGGTGCGCGGCGAACGCACGTTTTCGGTCTGCTTCACCGAGCCGGGCGCTGGCTCCGACGCCGCCGGGATCAAAACGCAAGCCGTCCGAAGCGGCAACGGCTGGCGTTTGAGCGGTCAGAAAATTTTCATCAGTGACGGTTCGTTCTCCGACTTCTTCGTGGTCTCAGCCGTCACTGATCCAGCGGCTGGCGCGAAGGGCATATCGCTATTCCTGGTCGACAAGGGCATGGCCGGTTTCACCATTGGCCGCGATCAAAAGATGATGGGCCTCTCTGGCACCAGCCACATCGAACTGTTCTTCGACAACGTCGAACTCGGACCCGAGCGCTTGCTTGGAAAGGAAGGCCGCGGGCTCAATCACGCTTTCGAAACGCTCGGCCGCATTCGCCTCGCACACATTGGTGCGCGCGCTGTCGGCAAGGCCACGCGCATCATGTCGATGATGACCGAGTATGCAAAGGAGCGGCGGCAGTTCGGCACCGCTATCGGCGAGTTCCAACTGCTCCAGCAGATGCTCGCCGACAGTGCGATGGAGATCAATGCCGCGCGCATGTTGGTGCTGCAAACCGCCTGGGAGATCGATCAGGGGCATAACGCCCGCGAGCGCATTTCAATGGTCAAGGTCTATGCCGCTGAAATGCTGGGCCGGGTTGCCGATCGCGCAGTGCAGATCCACGGTGGCCTCGGCTATTGCCGCGATCTATCGATCGAGCGCTTCTATCGCGACGCGCGCATCTTCCGCATCTACGATGGCACGTCGGAAATTCATCGCACCGTCATTGGCCGATCGATCTTGAAACACGGGTCAGCGCGGTTCGCAGACATTCTCGAATAAGAAAATAATTCGGAAGGGACGACGCTCTTGGCGATCAACAAATTCATGACAGCGGCTTCAGCGGCAGCCCTGATCCAAGACGACGACACCGTTGCCCTGATCGGCGGTGGTGGCGGCTTGGTCGAAGCCTCGTGCCTACACGAAGCAATCGAGACACGGTTTCTCGAAACCGGCCACCCGCGCGGACTGACCGTCGTGCATTCACTCGGCATCGGCGACCGCAAGTCGCGCGGCATGAACCGTTTCGCGCACGAAGGAATGGTGCGCAAAGTGATCGGCGGGCATTGGGTTTGGTCGCCGCGCATGCAGCAGTTGGCCAAGGACGACAAGATCGAAGCCTACGTTCTCCCCGGGGGTGTCGCGATGCAGTTGTTCCGCGAGATCGGCGCCGGCCGGCCAGGCTTGTTCACGCACGTTGGGCTTGGCACGTTCTGCGATCCCCGTGTCGCTGGTGGCCGCATGAACAATGCTGCCAAGGATAATCTCGCCGAGGTCGTGACCATCGATGGCCGCGAGTTGCTGCGCTACAAACCATTCCCCGTAAATGTTGCGGTCATTCGTGGCTCGTTCGCCGATGCACACGGCAACGTCAGCCTCGACCAGGAACCCGCCAACGTCGACATTTACGCAGCAGCACTCGCGGCTCACAATTCCGGTGGCAAAGTCATCGTGCAGGTACGCACTGCCGTTGAAGTCGGGGCGTTACCGGCGCGTTCGGTTCGCGTACCCGGCGCGCTCGTCGATGCCGTCGTCGTCGATCCTCTGCAATCGATGGGCTACGACGTCGTTTATGATCCAACGATGTCCGGCGAGATCAAGGGACCGGCGAGCCCGGTGGTGCCGCAACCGTTCACCGTGCGCCAGCTGATCGCCCGCCGCGCCGCCGACGAACTCGTCGATGGCGCAGTGCTCAACTACGGCTTCGGCATCCCCGATGGCGTCGCGCGACTGATTGCCGAGCGCGGCCATCTCGGTCGATACTATCAGACGATCGAGCATGGCACCTACGGCGGCGAACTTCTCGAAGGCTCGTTGTTCGGCTACGCCCGCAATGCCACCGCGATGATTGACGGCCCCTCGCAGTTTGATTTCTACTCGGGCGGCGGGCTCGATATCGCGTTCCTCGGCTTCGGTGAGGCCGATGCGCATGGCAACGTCAACGTGTCGAAACTAGGCGGCGTCACCGTCGGCCCCGGCGGCTTCATCGACATCGCCCAGAACGCCAAGAAGGTGATCTTCTGCGGCACCTTCGATGCCAAGGGCACGCAACTCGAGATCGGCAATGGTGGTCTCCAGATCAAACGTCACGGCGAAGTCGTGAAGTTCGTTGGCGATGTCGAACAGATTACCTATTCCGGGCGTGAAGCGCTGAAGCGCGGTCAGGACGTTCTGTATGTCACGGAGCGCGCCGTATTCCGGCTGACGCAACAAGGCCTCACGCTCACCGAGGTCGCTCCTGGCATCGACGTACGCCGCGACGTGATCGAACGCATGAAGTTCGCACCTCACGTTCCGAAGGAACCGTCGCTGATGTCGGCCAAACATTTCAACGCATGATCGGAGCTTCGGCAATGGAACCTGTTCGCATCGCAGTGATCGGTGCCGGCCTCATTGGCCGCAAACACATCGAGGTGCTGCGCTCGCATAATCCGGCATACACGCTCGCGGGTGTCGCCGATCCATCGCCGGCCGCGAAAGCCGAAGCCGACAGGCTCGGCTATCCGTGTTTCGCTGCGATCGAGGAGATGCTCGACAAGGCCAAACCCGATGGCGCAATCATCGCCGTGCCGAACCAGATGCACGTTGCGGCGGGCCTCAGCTGTATCGCACGCAAAATCCCGATCATCATCGAAAAGCCGGTGGCCGATACTGTCGATGAGGCCTTGAAGCTGATCGAGGCAGCGGAGTCCGCGGGCGTCGCGACACTCACCGGCCATCATCGACGGCATAATCCGATCATGCAAAAGGCCGCCGAAATCGTGCGCGAAGGCGGCATCGGCCGTGTCGTTGCGGCGACCAGTATTTGGCTGTCGCACAAGCCGAAGGACTATCACGACTTGGCCTGGCGTCGCGAGCCGGGTGGCGGGCCAATCCTGATCAATGCCATCCACGAGATCGATTGTCTGCGCATGCTGTGCGGCGATATCGACACCGTGCAAGCCTCAACCTCCAACGAGGTGCGCAACTTTGCGGTGGAGGATACGGCGGCAGCGGTCATCCGCTTCAAAAGCGGCGCGCTTGGCACGCTACTCATTTCGGACACCGCATCGAGCCCCTGGTCCTGGGAAGTTTCATCGGGCGAAAATTCGTTTTATCCGCAGACGTCGGAGGATTGCATACTGCTGGCTGGAACGCGCGGCTCGCTGGCCGTACCCTCGCTCGATTTGCGCTGGCACGAAACCGGCCGCGAGAGTTGGGGCGTCCCGTTGACCCAGGCCAGAGCGCATATCAAGCCGGCCGATCCCTACTACGAGCAAATGCGAAATTTCGCGGGCGTTATCCGCGGCACCGAAGCACCCGTGCTCACCGGACGCGACGGCACCAAGACACTTGCGGCGACACTCGCGATCTCGCTATCGGCCAAAGCCGGCACTGTGGTACGCCCCGACGATCTCATGGTAAGAGCCCCGGCATCGGCCGGTTGAGGAGACGACTAACAATGACATTAGCGAAACGCGCGTCCTGCGTCATTGGCTGGCCAGCGAAGCATTCGCGCTCGCCGATGCTGCATGGCTACTGGATCAAGCGTCACAACATCGACGGCGATTATCGCATCGAGGAACGCAGCCCAGACGAGTTCGCGGCGTTCGTCACCAACCTGTCGGCCAATGGCTATGTCGGCGCCAACGTGACGATGCCGCACAAGGATGCGGCGCTCGCGTTGTCCGAGCCCGATGACCGCGCCAAGGCCGTCGGTGCCGCCAACACCTTGTGGCTCGACAACGGCAAATTGCGCTCGACAAACACCGACGTTGAGGGATTCATCGGCGCACTGGATGCAGCCTCCCCCGGCTGGGACAAGCGGACCGAGAGTGCGGTGGTACTTGGCGCGGGCGGGGCCAGCCGAGCCGTCGTCTACGGATTGATCGAGCGCGGCATCAAGACCATCCACGTTGTCAACCGCACCTTCGAGAAAGCCGAAGCATTCCGCGACCGGTTCGGACCGAGCGTTAAACCAGCACACTGGGCGGAGCTGCCAGGACTGCTCCAGGGATCGAAGTTGCTGGTCAACGCAACGTCGCTCGGCATGTTGGGTCAGCCGTCACTGCCGATCGATCTAAGTACCCTGGCCGGCGACGCTGTCGTTTCCGACATTATCTATGTGCCGCTCAAGACACCGTTGTTGGTGGCGGCCGAGAAGCGCGGGCTCGCCACCTCGAACGGTCTCGACATGCTGTTGCATCAGGCGGTGCGCGGCTTCGAGTTATGGTTCGGGGTGCGGCCAGTCGTGACGCCCGAGCTATTCGATCTGCTCGCGGGCGATATCGTGAAGACTTGAACTACGGCTCTCGCCATGCCGCCGGGTTTGCGTGCATCCACGCGGCATAGGCAGCGATGCCCTGATCGAGCGTATGTGTCAGCTCGAAACCGGTGTCGTCGCGCAGACGCGTGCCGGCCAACGGCCCACGGATCGCCGTATACTTGGTCCACGGCTCGGCGCCGGCCCCAAGGCTGATGTTCACACCAGGAAATAATTTCCGGACGGCATCGCCTGCTTGCCGCGCGGTAAAATTCACGCCGTGCCCCAGATGATATGTATCGAAGCGCAATTGCGGCGCGACTGCTGCTGCGAGCAATCCTGCCGCGGCATCGGCGATGTAGGTGAAGCTCGCCGCGAAGTCGCCGCCGCCCTCGCTGATCGTCTCGCCTCGCAAGGCCCGCAACAGGTACGACGGGATTGGCCCGCGCGCCGGCGACTCCGACACGACAGGCGGTCCGAACACCCACGAAATGCGCACCGTCGATGCCGATAGGCCGAACTCGGTACGGTACATGCGCGTCAACAGCTCCGCACTGAACTTCGTCGTGCTGTAGATGTTGGCTGGTTGCGGAGTGGCATCCTCGAAGATCGGCCCACCCGTATCCGTGCGCTTTTGAAATACCGAGCCGGTACTTACAAACACAAAACGCTGCCATTTTGCTACGCGCGCTGCGTCGAGCAAGTTCGCGGTTGCCCCGACGTTGCTCGCGATTGCATCAATCGGATTTGGCCTAGCGTATGCCTCGTTTGAAATCGCGGCCGCATGAACGCAAGTATCGATCTGATGTTGGCAGGCTAAAGCCGTAACGGCTGCGGCGTCGGTCAGTTCGCAAGCCCGCCATTTCACGTTGGGCCCGAGCGCTCTTGCATCGTCATCGCGAAGCTCGTCGCGATAGACGGCCACCACCTCATGACCTTGGGCCACTGCTTGCCGGGCGATTTCATAGCCGAGATGGCCCATGGCGCCGGTGACCAAAAGTATCATGAGCTAATTCCACTCGTTTCGGTGCCGAAGCCAAATGCTCGAACCGGATTGTCCCAGAAGATTTTTCGCCGGTCCGCGGATGCGGAAAACAACCGTTCGGCGACTGCCAACAACACGCCGTAGTCGATCCGCTCGGTGGCACGGAGAAATGGCCAATCCGAGCCCCACACACAACGGTCAATCGTGAAGGCATCGATCAACGCCCGCACATACATTTCGGCGTCGGCATACAATGGCGGCCGACGAGAAAATTTGGCGTACCCCGAAAGCTTTACGATCCCTCGCCCTGCCCGTCCCAAAGCCAGAAGCGCTTGAAAGGCCGGTTGCTCGATCCCCCGGTCGACATCGGGGCGACCGCAATGATCGAACAATAAGCGCACCGGCGAGCCTTCAATCAGAGGCAGCAACGACAGCAGTTGATCGCCCTCGAACTGAAGCTGCAAAATCAAATCGAGGTCGGCGAGCCGCGCAATCAGGCCGGCGCTATCGCGATAGAATTCGACGCCCAAGTTCGCAGAGTTGAAGGCAACGCCGACAATTCCGCCTGCTTTCAAGTTCTCCAATTTAACAACCGATGTGTCGTGATCGACAACCGCGATGCCTTTGAGACGGCCACCGCTATTGGCGATTGCATCGAGGAGGCAACGGTTGTCGGTGCCGTATCCGGAGTTCGGCCCGACCACCAGGCAGTGGTGCACGCCATAGGTTTCCATCACACACGCGAGTTGCCCGGCGGTCGCGATCTCGTGCCCACTCGGGCGGTATCGCGTATCGGGCTGATAGGGAAAGCGCACGGGATCAAGAATGTGATTGTGGCAGTCGACCTTAGGTTCATCGAACACAGACATTTTGCTGGGCTCAGGTCAGCGGCAGCATGACGTGCGCGGCAAAGGCCGGGCGCGCGCTCAAGGCCTCGTACCAACGCCGCAGATTGGGTAACTCCGGGCGTTCGATCGGGAGTGCGTACCAGCGATGCACAGCGCACCCGACTGGAATATCGGCAACCGTCAGATGTTCGGCTGCGACGTAGGCTTGGTGGGAAAGTTGCGCATCCAAGATCTTGAACGCTGCGGCCACGGCATGCTCGCCAGCCTTGATTGCAGCGTGATCGCGCTGATCCTCGGGCGTACGGATCAAGCCCCAGAACACCGGCCCGAGACCTGTCATCAGCACGGTCTGTTGCCAGTCATTCCACATTTCACACTTCGCGCGCGCGACGTTGTCCGTTGGCATCAATGTGCCCAGCGCGTGCTTGGCGGCAAGATATCGAACAATCACGTTCGACTCCCACAGCACGACCCCATCATCGTCGATGGTGGGGATGCGGGAGTTGGGGTTGAGCTCGCAGAACCATGGATCGGTGACCAGGCCGAAGCTCATGCCGGCATCGACGCGCTCGGCCTTCAGCGCCAACTCATCGACGATCCACATGACCTTTTGGACGTTGATCGAATTCCTGCGTCCCCAGATTTTCAACATGCGACACCCCGGCGATAATGCAACAAGCGTCAAGGCTAGCACCGGGATCGCGATCGCAAAAGAACTTCTCGACGATCAGCGTTTGAGGAATTGATTGAGCAGATCCTTGGCTTTGTTCATCGCCTCAGGGTTCTTCTCCTGGAATTGTTTGCCGAGCTGCTTGATCGTATCGATCGCTTGATCGGGATTTTTCAGAACACCGTCGATATCCGGTGCGATCGTCGGACGATCCCAAGAGCCGTTGAGCTTGACTGGAATTTCCAGCCCACCCCCTTCCGTTGTGCCGGCAGTCGCTTGGGCGACCAGTTTCGGCCGCAGCATATAGTCCATCGTGCGATCACCCAAGTTAGCCGAGCCGGCCCCGGTGATACGCAATTGCGGGCTGATCAATCGCAGATCCTTGTTTTGCGCGATGCCGTTTTGAATGGTGAAACTCGCGGCCATCTCGCTGAAATCGGTCTTCTCTGCCGGTGACCGCTCGAGCCCCGAGAACCGGCCCTGCGCGAGACCGCGCAGCATGTTTGACACATTGTAACCGACGATGGCACCGTCCTTGAACTGAACATCGGCCTTACCCTGCAACGATGACATGATTTGATGTTCGGTCATGCCTTGCCCGCTGACAGCAAAGTTGACCTTGGCGCGCCCTGCCACCCATTCGAAATCGGCCGCGTCCTTCAGCAAATGTGCGGCGGATGTGCCGTCGACAGCCAGGTTGGCACCGATCACGGGAACGGGCGTTGTACCGTCGATCGTCAGCAGACCACGTCCCCGGCCATCGTAAAGTTGAACATCATCAAAATGTGCGGTGAGTGCCCGATCCTTCAGCCCTACACGCATCTGCGTTTGGCCGACCTTAAGGCCGCGATAAATTAAACTGCCCAGCGCCAATTTCAGATCGGCATCAAACAACCGGAAAGCGGAGAGGTCGATCGTTTCTTCGCTCCATCCCAGGCGCCGGGTATAGCCTTGCACCCGAGTGCCGGCGGGCGCTGGCTGATTGGGGTTGGCTCGCAAAAGATCCTCGATCGATTGCGCTGGCTTGCCAGCGGGTGCGATCTTTTGCGAGGGCACCGCACGTGCCTTTACGCTGGGCACAGACGCGGCGGCACCAGCGGTGGGAAGCGCGTATCTATTGAGGTCCAGCTCAGCAATCTGAAGATTACCGCGAAGCATCGGGCGGCCCCCGCGCGGCTCCACCGTCAGCGCCCCTTGCACCGACAGATTGTCGACGCCAAGCGTCATCTCGGAAATCGACACGGCCGCTTCGTTTGCTTTCAAGCGCCCGTTGAGACTGGTCGCACCAAGTGCGGTAGCCTCCGGAATCGTCGCACCCAGTAATGCCATAAGCGCTTTGAGCGATGGCGCCTTGACTGCGACCGTTCCCTCAACTTCAGGGGTCCGGCCTAGCGTCACCGCACCGTCGTAGTCGATCTCCGCTGGCCGGCCGCTGACCTTCAATGTCAACCGCGCCGGGCGATCCTCGGTGAGCAACTTCGGCGATGCCAGGCGCGTCTCGAACGCGACAGGTTCGCCGCGCCAGATCAAGCTACCCTTGGCATCGAGCGGGCTCGATATGCTGCTCAGCGACAATCGCGCATCGAGCGTTTGGACCTCCTCCGCAACACCCGTTCGCTCGTCCACATACCGGATGGTTCCGCCTTCGATGCGCACGTCTTCCAGTGATAAATTCCCAAGCGCTGCCAGCGGTCCTTTGGAGACGACCGCCTCGCGGCTATCCGGATTGGCGGACTTGACGAAGTCTTGGAGCTCGCGCGGTATCTGCCCCGGACGTCCGGTCGTGGCCTGCGCCAATTGGATAAGCTTAGGCGCGCCCAGCGCTGCGAAGTCCCAGCTTCGCCGGCCACTCGCATCGACGCGGAGATCGATCACCGGCTTGCGCAGAATGACCTGTTCGACGTTGACCTGTTTCTGCAACAATGGCAGCAGCGGCACCGAGGCTTCGAGCGCTTGCATGGTCGCGATCGGAGCGCCGGTCATGCCCGGCGGGGCCGACAACGTCACATCGCTCATCGAGATCGCTACGCTCGGGAAAAACGATAGCGAGGTCGGCCCCGCGATCACGAGATCGCGGCCGGTCTGCGCCTTGACGCGGGCGACAAGCTGGTCGCGAACCAAGTTGGCTGGCGACCAAATCGTCAAAGCGACGAAAATTGCGCCGATCAGCCCGGCTAAGCTCAGTCCACCCCACAACGCGATCGACATCGGCCACGAACGTCCGGATTGATCGGCGTCGCGCTGCGGCACGGCCGGACGATAGCCACCAACCGGCAGCGGCCGTTGACTTTGCCCACTTGGCGGCCTCAGCTTCTGCAGCGGACTACCGCTACGCTCCGCAAGCGGCCTGAACTCCTCCAAGGTTGGAGGGCGAACCGGCGGTCGTGGCGGCAAGGGCGGCGGTTTGCGGTCGGTCATGCGGGTTCAATTCATCCAACGAATCTCAAGAACAATCGACTAGCCACGGATTATGTCACGAAGGGGGGAAGCGTGGATAACTTCGCGCGATTTTTCCACTGAACGCCTGTGTTTGTGGCAGACCGCTAACATTGCGCCTATGCTCAAATCGTCGATTACGGGGAATTTGGGGGGAGACCGCACATGCTGGCATTGCAGGGGCTCGTCGGCATTGCCGCGATCCCCTTACTCGCTTGGATTTGCTGCGAAAAACGATCTGAGCTGCCACTCCAGCGCGTAGCCTCGACGGTGCTTGCGGCTCTGGCTCTGCAATTCTTGATCGCGCTGCTTTTGCTGCGTCTACCTGCCGCGCGCGCCTTCTTTGAGGTTGTCGGCCAAGCATTTGCGGCGCTGCGAACTGCTACCGAAACCGGAATGCAGGTGGTTTTTGGCCATTTGGCTGGCGGGCCTGCCCCATACGAGGTCAAATATCCCAACAACATGTTCTTGCTCGGTTTTCAGGCGTTGCCGTTGATCATGGTGCTGAGCGCGATTGCCCGCCTGCTGTACCACTGGGGCGTGTTGCAGGCGATCGTCCGGGTATTCGCCAAGGTGCTCCAAGGCACATTCGGAATCGGTGGTCCACTCGGCACGGCAGCGGCCGCGAAGGTGTTCGTCGGCATGGTCGAAGCACCGCTGTTGATCCGGCCTTATTTGCAAGACATGGGACGTGGCGGCATCTTCGCGATCATGGTCGTTGGCATGGCAACGGTCGCCGGCACGGTGATGGCGCTTTACGGTGCCATCCTCGAGCCATTCGTGCCGGGCGCTTCGGGCCACGTCCTCGCCGCTTCGATCATGAACGTGCCGGGCGCGCTGATGCTCGCACGGCTCGTCGTACCGCAAGGGTTCGAAGATGGCCCGGCAACCGCAAAGGTCACGCTCGACGACCCACCCCGATCGAGCATGGATGCGATCGTGCAAGGCACCGGCGATGGCGTTCGGCTGCTCGCCAACGTGATCGGCATGCTCGTCGTGATGGTGGCGTTGGTGACCTTGTTCAACGGACTGCTTGGCCTGATCGGCAAGCCGCTCGGACTAAGCCTTACGTTGCAAGGCATCCTTGGCGTGATTGCTTCGCCGCTCGCCTGGGCGATCGGCATCCCTTGGAGTGAAGCTGCAACCGCTGGTGGGCTGCTAGCGGAAAAGATCGTGCTCAACGAGTTCGTCGCCTATCTCGACATGGCTAAGATGCCGCCCGAGATGCTCTCACCGCGCAGCCGATTGATTATGACCTACGCGTTGTGCGGCTTCGCCAACACCGCTTCGCTCGGCATCATGATCGGCGGCTTAACCGCAATGGCACCGGGGCGGCGAGACATTATCGTCGAGCTAGCGCCCAAATCGATGCTGTTCGGGGCGCTGGCAACGTGCCTTTCCGGCGCCATCGTTGGCGTGATTTCTGGAGGATAACTCGAATGCCCGATGGCAGCGATGGGCCACGCCCGGTGACAATCGGCACAAAAATCGATCGCTGGCTGGAGCGCGCCGGACTCGATCGGGTCGGGCTCGCCCGGCTGTGTTTGGCGTTCGTGATCGGTTTCGGTGGATCGCTGACGTTTATTCTCCTGCATCTGCCGCTGCCATGGTTCCTCGGCTCGCTAACCGCTTGCATCGCAGCATCGATCTTAGCCGCGCCCATCGAGCGTCCCGTGATGCTATCGATCCCGATGCGGGCTGTGCTTGGCGTCGCGATCGGTGCGGCGTTCGCTCCCGAATTGATCGCCCGTTTCAGTGGTATGATGCTGAGCCTGGTACTGCTCTTGCCTTTCATGATCGCCATCATTTACCTCGGCATGATCTACTTCGAACGGTTGGCGAAATACGATCGGCCGACCGCTTTCTTCTGCGCCATTCCTGGCGGGTTGACCGACATGGTGACGATGGCCGCCGATGCTGGCGCCAACCCGCGCACGGTGACGCTGATCCAGGCGACACGGATCACGCTCATCTGCTTTTTGCTGCCGTTCTGGTTGCAATGGGCCGGTGGACGAACCATCGGCATCTTCGTGCCGGGAGCGGTTCATCTCAATCAGTTTCTATTGGTCGATGCCGTGGTTTTAGTTGCCCTCGGCTGGGCGGGCTGGTGGCTCGCTGAATATTTTGGCCTGGCCGGTGCGCCAATCGTTGGCCCAATGATCCTCAGCGGCCTCGCCCATGCGTCAGGCCTGACCTCGGCGAAGATCCCCCTCGAGATATTGATCTTCGCGCAAGTGACGCTCGGCATCCTACTTGGCGCGCAATTCCGCGGACTGACGTGGAAAGAATTTTCCTCAACAATGCTGTGGGGCGCCGGCTTCTCGGTGGTGCTGTTGATCGCGACCGGATTAATCGCGCTTGGCGTGTCGCGGCTTACAGGTTTCGACAGCACGACGGTGCTGTTGGCCTACGCACCTGGCGGCCAATCCGAATTGAATTTGATCGCCTATATTCTGAACCTCGATGTGGCGTACACCGCGCTACATCATCTCGTGCGATTGGCGATCGTGATCTTCGGCGCTCAGATCGTGTTCAGAGCCAATCCAAAATGGCGCGAACCCAAACCATGAGGACGACGTCATCTGGTCAAGATCACGAAGTCAGTGCCCTTGCCGGTTTCACTGCTGATCTCGTGATCCGACACGATCAGCGATGAACCGGGGATCAGCATCTCGCCGATGCGTTGACGCACGACTTCCGGGATGCCCACCCGATCGAGCGCCGCAGCAGCCGTGAGTGTCGGAGTGGAAGCTTCCACCGGTTGATTTTTCGCTCGGCTCTTGCGCGGCACAGGCACCTCACTCGGCGGGTTTCCAACCGCAGTCACGGCTGACCAGTGAACTGACTTTTCCGCGACATTTGTTTCGAGCGCGGTGAACACATGGGTGCCGATAGGTGCCGCCGGGTTGTCGATCGTGATTTCAATATCGAACAACGGCTCAAAACCTTGTCGCGCGTAAAGCCGCCCGGTTGCACGACTGACGAATACCGACACCGGCTTTAAGCGACGGCCAGCTTCACGGGCGAGAGCGCCGGACGCGGCTTTTGCATTTGCCGCCTGTCCAGCAACGGCCGCCATGCGATTTGCATCGTTACGCGTCTGCTCTTGGATTGCGCGCAAACGATCAGTTTCGGCGAGCGTCTGGGCCAAGCGAGCGACGGCCGCTGTCCGCGCCAATTCGATCCGCGCAACAACCTTGGCATTGCTCGACCGCTGAAGTGCGGCTTCCAACGCATCCACTTTGGCAGCATGCGCCGAGCGCGCACGTTCGGATGCGAGGACCTGTTGCATCGCACGATCCGCCTGCTTCTGGGCAGTTGCGGCGCTGGCCTTCGCCGAGCGAGCAAACGCATCTGCCTTTTGAGCCCGCCCAAGCAACTCCGTCGCCCAAGCGGCTCGCGAAACATCGGCGGGACGATCGGCAAACACGTCGGGTGCGGCGGGCGGTAAGGACGCCGGGACCGAGGCTTGCACCGGGGTGGCGACGACGGCGCCAAGCATCATGGGCAAGCTCATAGCGCCCGGCAACGACTTGACCATCGGAGCCACCGAACCGCCAACTGATCCGCCCGGCTCAGCCGAGCGCACGTTGAAAAGACGTGCATGTTCAAATGCGACCGGAACCGCGATACCATCCGTCACCACCACGCGCGTGCCGAGCTTGGTCAGTTCGAACAATCGATCCGACACGTCCAGCGGCAGGCGAATGCAGCCGTGCGATGCCGGGTAACCCGGAAGGCCGCCGGCATGCATGGCAACGCCCGACCACGTGATGCGCTGCATGTTCGGCATTGGCGCGTCGTCGTAGAGGTTCGAAAAATGCTCGCGATTGCGCTCGATGATGGCGAAAACGCCTTGCGGCGTTTCATATCCGGCACGCCCGGAGGACACGCGACTGGTCAGCACTTGACCGTTCTTGTCATAGACTGACAAGCGCTGTGCGCCGAGCGAAACGACCGCAACGAGTGGTCCGGACGGCGCAACAACCGGCGCATTTTCCGCCCGAGGCTTCATTGCCCCGGCGGCAGGAGCGCCCAGCGCAATCGCTGCCAATGCACAAGAGCACATGACAATCGTCTTCAGCAGCATCGCGCGAGGCGCAATGCCGTTCGTCAAGAAATCCCGATTCATAAAATCCCCTGCGCCCGCCGGCGCGCCCTCAGCAATTCAAGTGGTGTGTATATGCCGACGCATAACACCAAGCTAAACGTCACGAAATCCTTTGAGATAAAACAAGTGTATCGCCGAAAGGACGTGACTGAACACGCAGATTCCTGTGCAAAAAATCGAGATTCCGTTTGCGCTTTTTATCATTGATCAAAGTCGCTCAGCCGAGTGGAATTCGCGCGCAGCGATCCGCTGCTTGGCACCGTCGAATGAAATCCTCGTTGTAAAATTCATCACGGGTTGCCAAGCTGCAAGGCGGGGCGTTTATCAGAAGCTCGGCTAAGTTTGCGGACATCAATTCATGACGCGCGACCGGCTGCACTTCCTGTTGCTCAATATCGGCCACTTCCTCGATCACCTCTTTACACTGATTTTCGCCACGGTTGCGGCCCTCGCCTTGAACCGCGAGTGGGGCCTCGGTTACGGCGAGCTCCTCAAGTATGCTGCACCAGGGTTCTTCGCCTTCGGTGTGTTCGCACTGCCGGCGGGCTGGCTCGCCGACAAGTGGAGCCGCGATGGCATGATGAGCGTGTTCTTCATCGGCATCGGTATATCCTCCATCGCGACTGCATTCGCGATGACACCATTGCACGTTGGGATTGGGCTGTTCGTCATCGGCATGTTCGCGGCGATCTACCATCCGGTAGGATTGGCGATCGTCGTCGAGAAATGGCGCGGCACAGGCATGCGTCTCGCGGTTAACGGCGTTTGGGGCAACCTGGGCGTCGCGAGCGCTGCCTTGATCACGGGCTACTTCATTGACCACGGAGGGTGGCGGACCGCATTCATCGTCCCTGGAGTGATCTCCATCATCGTTGGCATCATCTATACGATCTTCATGTGGGAGAGCATTGCCCATCCAAAACCAGCGGTGAAAGCTGCCGGTGCGGTCAAGGCACTGACGCCTGATGCCAAGGCAATATTATTGCGCATATCCATCGTGGTCTTTTTAACGACGGCGATATCGAGCATCGTCTTTCAATCGACGACGTTCGCGTTGCCGAAGGTGTTCGCGGAAAAACTCGGCGGGCTTGAGTTGTCCGCCACCAAGATCGGACAGTTGGCATTCCTGGTGTTCGCACTCGCCTCGATCGGCCAGTTGATCGTTGGGCACTTTCTGGACAAGCTGGGCCCACGCACCGTTTTTATTGCGGCGGCGGGATTGCAGTTACTGTTTTTCTCGATGATGCCCGGATTGCGCGACCATGCAGCTCTTATTTGCGCAATAGCATTCATGCTGGCCGCGTTCGGACAAATTCCGATCAACGACTACATGATCGGCCGCATGGCTCAGGGTGACATGCGCGCGCGCATCTATGGCGTCAGGTACGTCGTCAGCTTCACGGTGCTGGCGGCAGCGCTACCACTCATCGCTTTCATCTATGAAGGCTGGGGCTTCGACGCTTTGTTCCATGTACTCGCACTCGCCGCCGCCTTGATCCTTCTTGCAGTTTGGCAATTGCCACGACGAATGCCAGCACCTGCCGGCTGAACTAGGACGACATGAAAGCCACGACCGCATCGGCGGCAGCTTCGAGGTTGCCGCGACGCGTGTATCCTGAAGCGCCGCGAGGTCCCAGATCATGATCTCCGTCGGGCGCCCAATGAAACGCGATTTGTGTCGATAGCGACATCGCCTCGACTTCGCCACGTGTACCGAACGGATCGCGATCACCTTGCACGATCAGAGCCGGGCTCGTCATTTCCGCCAGGTGCGCTGTCCGCAGCTTATCGGGTGTCTTGGGCGCATGAAATGGATAGCCCAGACATACGAGGCCGTTTATACTTCCATTGGCGTAAAGCCGGTCGGCGATCAGGCTTGCAACCCGCCCGCCCATCGACTTGCCGCCGATAAACAATCGCTCGTCCAAAGTCATTCTGCCGCGGACCGTTGCAACAGCGCTCTCGTATTGTTGAACGAGCAATTCGGCCTTTGGCGGTGGTTTCCGCTTGGGACTTAGGCGACGCGCTGCCATGTAATCGAACTCGAAACGCGTGGTGGCAATGCCACGCTCGGTCATCAACGCGACGAATGTATTGAGGAACGGACTGTCCATAGCGGCACCCGCCCCGTGCGCCAGCAGGAGCCGGTTTTTAGCGCTCGCCGGGCCATCGTCGAGAAGCGTGATTGCGGTCATTTGGTCCATGAGGTCGAAAGATGCAGGTGTTCGGGACCATATCAGAGCCGGTGTTGCGATTGTCAGTTTTCGCAACCGTGTTCGTCATAATGGCGCTGTTGGAGCTCGCGATCCCGAAGCGTGAACTGTCCGCGCCAAAGGGCCGTAGGTGGTTCACGAATTTGGCAATCGTCGGGGTCGATAGCATAGTGATCCGCGCGATGGCGTATCTCCCGCAATTCCTAGGTGCCGTGTTCATACCTCTGGCGGCCGTCGCGGCTGCCATTTGGGCACAAGATCAGGGCGTTGGCTTGCTCAATTGGCTGGCGCTTCCAGCTTGGATCGAGGTCATGGCGGCGATCGTCGCTCTCGACTTCGCCATCTGGCTTCAGCATGTGGCGTCCCATCAGATGCCGAGCTTGTGGCGGCTGCATCAAGTTCATCACGCCGACGTCGATATCGATTTGACGACGGGCATCCGGTTTCACCCGATCGAAATCGCGCTATCGATGCTCTACAAGATGGTGTGGGTGGTGCTGCTGGGTCCGGCGCCGATCGCGGTTGTCCTATTCGAGGTCATCCTCAACGCGGGAGCTATGTTCAGCCACGCCAACGTCGCGCTACCTTCGTGGCTCGATCGACGCTTGCGCTGGCTCGTCGTCACTCCCGACATGCATCGCGTACATCACTCGGTCGTCCGCCGCGAACACGACAGCAACTATGGATTTAACCTGTCGATATGGGATCGAATGTTTGGGACCTATGTGGATCAACCGGGCGCCGGTCATCTCGCCATGACGATCGGTTTGTCGCCCTATCAGACGAGCGAGCCAATGAAACTAAAATGGAGCCTCATGGTGCCGTTCAGAAAACTGCCGAAAACCGAAACGTGACATTTTCTTCTGTGGCCTTTCCACGGTAAAGTATGTCTGGCTCATAAGCATGGGACCGATTTCAAACATGCGGTTGATCGCGACCGTTCTGACTTTCGTACTGGCAGCGGGCACTGCCGCAACCGCGTCGGCGCAGTCGACGGGCGCTGCCAGATTTTCTGCGCCGGTTGTTTTGGCCCCCTCGACCGGCATCGAAAATAGCCCCACCAATACGACCGAACCGGATTCCGCTCAGACCGCGCCAGAAGCTCCAGCAGCCGGTGGATCGCCAGCCGCCCTGCCGGCGAAACCAAAGAAGCCATTGATTGCTGCCAAAATCCTATTTGGCGGCGTCAAGACACCAGCTCCGCTCGATGCACGCGCCATTGGCTTTTATTCAAAGGGCTGTCTCGCTGGCGCCAAGGCCGTTCCGATCAACGGACCTGCGTGGCAGGTGATGCGGTTGTCGCGCAATCGCAACTGGGGACACCCTGCACTGACGGCATGGGTTCAACGGTTTGCGCGCGATGCACAATCCCTCGAAGGGTGGCCCGGCCTATTGCTGGGCGACATGTCCCAGCCGCGCGGTGGACCAATGTTGACTGGTCACGCGAGCCATCAGATCGGACTCGATGCCGATATCTGGCTGACCCCCATGCCTAACCGCCGCCTGAGCCGTACCCAGCGCGAAGAGCTCGCCGCGACGACGATGCTTCCCAATGGCGATGAAAAATCGGTGGCCGTCGATCCGGCGGTATGGACCGACAAACATGTAAAACTGATCAGGAGAGCTGCGAACTACGCCGAGATCGAGCGGATTTTAGTGCACCCGGCGATCAAGAAGGCGCTATGCGACGCGGCGCCGGCCCTGGGACCTGATCGGGCGTGGCTGTGGAAGGTCCGGCCGTTCTGGGGGCACCACTATCATTTTCATGTTCGCATGAGCTGTCCGCCCGACAGTCTCAACTGCAAAGCACAGGCAGGGACACTAAGCGACGATGGGTGCGGCAAGGAGTTGACTGATTGGCTGACGTTGATCAGCCGGCCGGCCCCACCGCCGCCGCCCGTGCCAAAAGAACCGGTCAAACCAACTCCACCAGCGCCTCAGGTCACGCTCGATATGTTGCCGGCCGAATGCCGCGCCGTACTGGGCGACGCGGCAACAGGCGACTGATTGCACTGATCAGATCTGCGGAATGTGGCCGCGCTGAGCAGGTTTAGCGGTTGATCTTGTGCCGTCCCCACCACCGCCTGAGCCGCCGCCGCCAAACGCTTCGCCGGTGATCTGGGCAAGACCGGCCAGCGATCCGATCACGCTCGACGCTTCAAGCGGCATCATGATTATCTTCGAGTTCGGCGCCTTGGCGAGCGACTCGAGTGCCTTCACGTAATTGTTGGCCACGAAGTAGTTGATTGCCTGCACGTTACCGGCAGCAATAGCGGCTGACACCATGCGCGTTGCCTCGGCTTCGGCCTGGGCCGAACGCTCGCGCGCCTCGGCATCGCGGAAGGCTGCTTCCTTGCGGCCTTCGGCCTCGAGAACGACGGCTTGCTTGCCACCCTCGGCCTTCAGAATGGCCGCAGCCCGCATGCCCTCCGCTTCCAAAATCTGCGCACGCTTCTCTCGCTCGGCCTTCATCTGACGCGCCATGCTGTCGACGAGATCGCGCGGCGGTTCGATGTCCTTGATTTCGATACGCGTAACCTTGATGCCCCACGCTTCGGTCGCGGCATCGACGACATGGAGTAGCCGTGTATTGATCTTATCGCGATTGGACAAAAGCTCGTCGAGATCCATCGATCCCATGACCGTTCGAATGTTGGTCATCGTCAACTGGATGATCGATACTTCCAGCATGTTGACTTCATAGGATGCTTTCGCGGCATTGAGCACCTGATAGAAAGCGACGCCATCGACACGCACCATGGCATTGTCACGGGTGATGATGTCCTGCGAAGGTATATCCATCACCTGTTCTTTCATATTCATCTTGGTACCTACGCGCTCCATGACCGGCACCAGAATATGCAAACCAGGCTGCAGCGTACGGGTGTAGCGACCGAAATTTTCCACGGTCCAGTTCGAGCCTTGCGGCACGACCTTTACGGTTGCCCACAGTCCGGCCGCGATCAAAATGATCAATGCAATGCCGAAGATTTCCGATCCAACAGGCAATACGGCGGCCATAGGGCTGCTCCATAGTTGAAATTCTAATGTCGATCACGTGGGAACTATATACTTGACGGAACAGAAACATGACGCTACCTGAAAGCTGCCGTGACAGGGTTAAAAGTAAAAAGGGCGTCACCTCGATAGTGACGCCCAGTGCTGTTGTTAAGATCTCTGAAATTCTTCTTGAAGAGATCGATTTGGCTAAGCCGGACGATTTAGCCTTTCTCGAATTTCAGGTTCCCCGGATAGCTGAGCGTATAGCATTCCGTCTCGGTTTCCTATGTGATCGCCAAGAATAAACTTTAGTAGTTGGCAAAACCCGCAAAGTCTTTCATTTTGGGCAATGATATTTAGGAAATCCTGTTCCTTGTAGACGAACACGTTCTCGCGGTCGATTTCCTGATGAATCAACGCTCTGGGGTTGACTAGCAGGATTCCGTCTTCTATCGCTGGTGCTACTCCCCACGCCCAGTGGGCCAGTTTGTCTCGCGCTTTTTGTTTAGACTTTGCGACAGCCAAGACGGCTCTAAGTATGCGTTGTTTGTCATCGCTCAAGCTCATGGCTGCCACCGAGATAGCTGCACTTTTTGCTGATTGGGTCTCTAGTGCAAGGTATATCCGCGCCGCTGTGTCGGTCGGGCCGCCAAGCATGCTAACAAAGAGATTGAGCATGAAGGTTTCGACATTGGTCCACGATGCTATGCTGTCAATTGCAAGTAGGGCAAGGGCTGGACGTTGTTGTAGCGGCGTTGGCCTCATCCCTGCGTTTGCGATAAGAATGCCAGTATTAGGATTTACTCGCGATAAGGGCTGGGGCATGGCTAAGAATCCGAAGGTTGAAGTTGTGCAAGACGAGCCCGGCGCGGAAGAACGCTTCATGCGCGGGATCAAGAAGGCAGTGAACACGCCGCCCAAGCCCTTCACGCCGCCAGCCAAAGGCGCGGCAAGGAAGATTGGGACCAAGAAGGGGAAATGACGATGCGCGGCAGGATACAGTTCAGCGCCGGCACCCATGTGGTCAACGCTGATGTATGTCGGGTCAATGCGTGTGGTGGGTGCGAGGAATTTCGCTGTAGGTTCCGCACTTGCCGCACTTTACCGTCAAATTAGAAACTTGTTTGTATTCGACAGTTTCCGATTTCATGGATAGTTTGTCCTCTGTTGAAATGAACAGAGGCGCGCCCGCGACGCACTTGCACTGGATTGCGAACAGACGCACAAAATACATGGGTTGGTTTTGCTGGGCGCACCCCTGCAAAACCCTCAAGTGAGGGGCGGCCAGCGCTACGAACGCTGCCGCCCCTTGTTCATGAGGAAGTTCGTTCGATTTGTCGAGTCATGGTCTGTTGCTCCTGCAACGCCGCCAGCGCAGAAAGCGTTGAGCCAGCTGCTTAGGCGTTCGAGGCTTCGTCAATCCGCCGATAAGTAAGGCGTTTGCCAGCGGACCCCTTGATTGCGTTGTTCGAACGCTCAAGATCTTCGACGCCGATTGACGAACGGTTATTCCACTTGAAGGCAACCTCGTTGATGTAGCGCTGCAAGTGCTGCTCTGAGACGGCGTGATGAGTGCCGTACATCTGGCGCTTCACGATGGCGAAGAAGCTCTCGATGGTCTGGGTGTGAGCGTCGCCGCGAACGTACTCGTCTTTAGAGTGGTTGACGGACTCGTGGGTCTTGAACTCGCGTCCAAGCCAATAGTAGATCAAGGCATCATCGGTCATCAGCTTACTCTTGCGACTGGCCTGGGTGACCAGCACTTCGCGAACAGTCTTAGCCGTCACGTCGACAACGTGCTTTGCACGGACTTCGCCGCCGCGCTCGACTAAGGCAACCACGGGACGCTTCTTCGGCACCGGCAAGCCGGTGTGAACATTCTTCGCCTTGCCGCCGATGAACGTCTCGTCTGCCTCGACGGTCTTGCCCTCGCCGCCAATGGGTCCGGTATACTTGGGATCAAGACCCATCGCTTCACGAACGCGGTGGCAAAGAAACCATGCGGTCTTGTAGGTTACGCCAAGCATACGGTGGACCTGATGGGCAGAAACGCCTTTCTTGCTCGACGCCATGAGCCGGAAGGTCATCAGCCACTTGGTCAACGGAATGTGGGAGCGCTCCATTACGGTCCCGACAGTTATGGAGAACTTCTTGCGGCAAGGACGGCAGAGCACGAGGCCCTTATCGGCTGCTGCGCCACCGAGCCGGACAACGTTCTTATGTTCCGAGCAATAAGGACAGACGGGACCGTTAGGCCAGCGTTGCGCTTCGAAAAAAGCGCGGGCTTTGGCTTCGTCGTGAAATACGGGATCGGTGATGTTTATGGACATGGCGCTTACCCTTGATTGGATAAGCTATGTTTAGGTCATCAAAACTGTTCTGTCAAGTATATAGTTCCCGATCACGTGGCAATCGTCGAGCTGGATTTGAAGTCAAATTACCCAACGTTCGGTAAATTTATTTCGAATAATCGCCCCGAAAACGGCCGTAATTCAAATATTTTACGTTTCTATCGGATTTCGATCTCGCATGCCGTGCAAAATTGCAGCCCGAATTAGTAAATAGATAACGATTGCATTTAAAAAGTGCCAGATCGAATGCGTTCCCGCACGCCAGCCGGGACGGATTAACGTGCTTGGGCAAAATAGAAAATCGCTCGAACGGAAAACCAATGACAGAGCGAATATCGCCGCCGCCCATAGAAGCGCGCTGCTGGCGGGATGATCTTTGCCTTGGAGCGCGCCACCGATGATCATCAACGCCGCCAACGCCGGCACGTAGCCTAGCGAGCCGTTGAGACATCGTCCGCCATCGCATAGATCGATTTCTGACGCAGCCGCCGCACCGAGGAACACAAGGACCGAAAGAGTTGTAACGAACCAATTTGCGCCAAGAAACCGGCGCGTCGCAAATATTAGATAGAGCAACATGAACAATGAGATCGGCAAGGTATCGGTCAGCATGGCCCAGCGCGTCGCGTAGGTATGAAACAGAAACATACCTGTCTCCTTAGTTACGGCGCAATGATGTCGTCAGCTTTGTCCATCAAGGAGATAGAGCATGTCGGACGAGCACAAAGACGATCTGTGGCGGGATTTCCCGAAGACCGCCGTGGCATTCGAGAAGCGGTTTGCG
>JANLPY010000411.1:0-25656 GCA_031367505.1 Hyphomicrobiaceae bacterium
AATTGAGTCGTCGACATTGACCCGATTGCGTGACCCGCGTCGGCGTTTAGAAATCCGCGTATGGGTCTGCATCACTTCAGTAGAAAGCAAGGGAGGCTCAAAACTTATAGGGCTTTTATAGGGCTATTAGAAGCCGTAATTCTATTTTTCACAATGAAATCAACGTTATCTGGTGCCCCTGGAGGGACTCGAACCCCCACTCCCTTGCGAGAAGCAGATTTTGAGTCTGCCGCGTCTACCGTTCCGCCACAAAGGCACTTGTGCGAGGCAACTAGAAGCCAGCGCTCGGCGGACATAGCCTACGTTCGCTTGGGTTTCAACGGCTTTGGTGATGTCTGCGCGATTGATCGCGAAAAAGGGTCCGCCAATCAGGCGAAAGAAGGTGAGGCGCGGCGGAAAATCCCACTGGGTTTTGGTCGCAGTGAATACTCCGCCGCGCTGATCGCTGGGAACGCAACACCAGAGGCCGCAGCGATATCAGTATTGCGCTCCAAATATTGCGAAATTGCAAACGTCTTGTGTGAAAATGGTGAGAACCCCGACGAAACAGTGAATTCACGATTGCGACGCCGGCGGTTTTTCCGGTTCTGAATTGGCGCTTCCAACAGCGATGCCACGCGGGTAAAGCAGCCATGCTGTCACAGGAATTACCAGGAACGACGGCACGATGCGCATGACAATCGACAGCGCCAGACCCATGATGCCAGGTGCAATGACGCGCCGGTGCCATTGGAAGCCACGATAGGCCGCATCAGCAATCGTTTCGGCGGCCGGTGCCGGCATCAGACGGTAGAACGCTGTTTCTGCCTTCGCGCGGGCATGGAAAGCCGTCTCGACCGGTCCTGGCGCCACGACACACACGCGGACCCCACTTCCGCCGGTTTCATAGGCGATTGCCCGCGTCAGCGACAGGACAAATGCTTTGCTGGCGTAGTAGGCAGCTTGGTAGGGCCCCGGCGTGAATCCAGCCAGCGAAGCGACATTGATCAATCCGCCCCGTTGCCGGGCGAGCATGCCAGGCAGGAAATGCCGTGAAAGCCGCGTCAACGCTGCAATATTGCAGGATACCAAGGCGTCGAGATCGGCAGGCGATTGGCCCACGAAATCTCCCGACAGGCCAAATCCGGCGTTATTTATGAAAACTTCCGTGTGCAGTTTCCGGGCTGCTAGTTCGCGCTCGATGTGGGGGCCCGCATCCACGTCGTTGATGTCGATCGCAAGGGCAACCGTTTCGACGTTGAATTCCTTGGCTATTTCCGCCGCAGCACTTTCTAATTCCGCAACGCGTCTAGCGACCAGTACCATAGCCGGCGAGCCCCCGCGCGCAAAGCGGCGCGCTATAGCGAGGCCGATGCCTTCCGATGCACCCGTTACGACGACGGCGGGCGTCGTCTGCGGCGCTTGCGGAGCTGATCCGCGCAAAACATACCGGCGCGACCACAAATCGAGCAGCTTTAGCAGTGGGTTGGTCATGTTCATTCAAGCGGCTTCGTGAGCGATGGGTTGATTGCGTGTTCGGTCGCTCGGAGCGTCTAGCCGGTCGGGACCGAAACGAAGCGCAAAATCCTGCCGAATATGGCGAGCCAACTCCATTGCCACGTCGCTGACACCGATCGACGGCAAGTAAAGGTTCACCACGTAGTCGGGTAGCGACGGCAGATTTGCGGTGGCTGGCGTTAGTTCCAAATAGTCCGGAATGGAGGTGCGCAGCATAGCGGAAACGGCCAATCCCGCGCGCAGGACCGCGTAGGTTGCCTCCATGCTGTCGGCGTCACTTACGACGCGCCAATCGAGACCGGCGCTCTGCAGCGCCTTGATAACTTCGGGCCGGAATTTGCAGTGCTTGGAGCCAAGTGAGACCGGTAATGGCGTCTCCCGATAGGCTTGAGCACCTTTGCCGCTGACCCATACCAGTCGATCGCGCATCAGCGTTTCGCCGTAATTTCCGCAAACCGTCTCGGTCGTCAGGGTCAGGTCAACGCGATTGGCCGATAAATCGTCGAGCAACGCTTTCGAACTTTTGCAGGCGAGAACCACGCGCACCCGTGGCCGGGCCTTGTTGAATTTTTGCAGCACGCTGGGGATCAAGTTGGCAACGATATCGTGCGGCACG
This sequence comes from Hyphomicrobiaceae bacterium, assembly GCA_031367505.1. Taxonomy (GTDB): domain Bacteria; phylum Pseudomonadota; class Alphaproteobacteria; order Rhizobiales; family Hyphomicrobiaceae; genus JAKFWF01. The sequence continues at coordinate 2,114 of JANLPY010000411.1, forward strand.
CCGAGCCGGACGTCACCCTCGAAATCCGGGGTCGTCATATGCCCCCAGGTCTCGTCGTTCATGGCAATCAACCGCTGTGCTGGACCGAGCAGGCGCTCGCCCATGGGTGCCAGCGTCAACCGCTTATGTTCCCGTTGAAACAACGGCGCACCAAACAGTTCCTCGAGCCGCTTGATTTGCTGGCTGACGGCCGCTTGCGTCCGCGCGAGCAATCGGCTTGCGTTGGTGACGCCCCCCGTTTCGATGACCGTCACGAAGGCGCGGAGAAGTGCAATGTCGATGTCCCGGATCATGATACCTCACCGAACAAACAGGTTATTTATAACGTAATGTGATGATTAATATAAACATCATTCGTTTTCCTTATGCAAGGGGTAGGTGTATGAATTGCTGCATGGCACCATAACGGCGCCAATTGCACGAAGGAGACGGGACATGGCCCGCACAATGAGCACCTCGACACTGGCTGAAATGTTTTCCGGTAGCGTACCCTCGATCGCCCGTTCGGCGACCAATGGCCGCCACTCTACGGTTTTCGGTCAAGTCTGGTTGATGTTCAAAGTGCGAAAAGAGCGTCACCTACTGTCGCAATTGGACGAGCGTTCGCTGCATGATCTCGGTTTAAGCGCTAGCGATGTCGCTCGTGAGGCCGACCGCTCGTTCCTGGATCTGCCTGCCGGCCGCTACTGAATATCGGCAAAACATTGGTTCCCGAGGTGCAAGCTCCCCTCCAGCCCACCTCGGCTCAAGCCCTTTACCGGCAACGGTGAAGGGCTTTTTTGCTAGCAGGTCGAGCTCACCGTTAAGTGGCTTTGACCAACTGCCCAGGTTGGATTAAAACAATTCTAAAATTGCAGCCGAACCATAGCGGCATGTCGACCGTTGATGGTTGCGATTAGGAGCACATGAAATGTTCATTCAGACTGAACTGACGCCAAATCCTGCAACGCTGAAGTTTATCCCCGGCAAGCCGGTGCTCGGCGATGGCACGGCGGATTTTCGCGCCAAGGATGAGGCGTCGAATTCTCCGCTGGCGAGCCGCTTGTTTGAGATCGACGGCGTCGATGGCGTGTTCCTCGGTTCGGACTTCATCTCGGTGACCAAGGGGGCGGCTGAGTGGCAGCACCTACGCCCGGCGATCCTCGGCGCGATCATGGAGCATTATTTGTCGGGTGCGGCGGTCGTCGATGGTGCCAACACAGATACGCAGTCGGGCGACAACTTCGATCCGAAGGATGCCGAGACCGTTGCCACCATCAAGGAACTGATCGAAACCCGCGTTCGCCCGCAGGTTGCTCAGGATGGCGGCGATATCACGTTTGAGGGTTTCCGCGACGGCATCGTCTATCTGCACATGCGCGGCGCTTGCTCCGGTTGCCCGAGTTCAACCGCCACCCTGCGGCACGGCATCGAGAACCTGCTCAAGCATTTCTGCCCGGATGTAATGGAAGTGCAAGCTGTCGGGGCTTGAGGGTTGCGGAAGTAGGGGTAGATGTTAGCGAGCAATGAAGGTGTAACTGGGCGGTTTCCCCGCCCAGGGCGACAGCATTGTTTCGCCTTTCGTTTGTCCGTTTCCAGAGCTTTTCTGAAGTGCCGCGGCATCGTGACGTCGAAAATGACCCGAAGCACGCATTGTGTACGCGCTCATCACTTGTGTGGCAAAAATGCCGGAAGCTGACACGGTAGCCGTGTGCGTCGCACCAATATGGCCTTTGGCCGTCTTCGAGGCCGATGGCGGCTTGACGCCCGAGACGCCCGCGCCCGAGGCGTATCAGCCCGTCAAGGCACTCTCACTCAGGCGTTCTCACGTCGGCTGTCTTTCTGCGGCTCGGGCGAGGGCAGGATACTTCCAGGCCAGCGTTAGGGCACGCGCGATGAAGAATATGGCTTGTGCGAGCCATAGGCCTTGGTTGCCGAGCAGCGGCACAGCAACGGCCAGAGCGATGAGGTAGATCAGGAAGCTCAAGAGCATCATGTTGCGCATGTCGACGGTTCGGGTCGCACCTATGAAAACCCCGTCGAGCAGGAAACAGCCGACTGCGATCAAGGGCAAAAGAGCGACCCAGGCAAAGTAGGCGCCAGCCTCAGCCCGAACTTCGGCGCTCGTGGTCATGAAGGCGATCATCGGGCCGGCCGTAAACCAGAGCACGACACCGATCAGCACGCCTGTGATCCCGGCGGCGACCGTTGCGAGCCTGACGGTCAGATCGAGCCGCGGTCGATCACGCGCACCGACAGCCTGGCCGACGAGGGTCTCGGTCGCCTGCGAATAGCCGTCGAGCATGAAATACGTGATCATGAGGATGCTTGCGAGCAGAGCATTGGCCGCGAGAACGGCATCCCCTTGTGTGGCCCCGAGCCGGATGAAAATCTGCCCGACGGCCAGCACACAGACCGATCGTATCATGATGTCGCGATTGGCGGCGAACAGGGCCTTGAGTTTCACGGGATCGAGCAGCGTCGCGCGTGTCGCACCGGCGCCGTGGGTCGCCAATTCACGCCGTGCGAGAACAAGCCCGCCGATGACGGCGGCCACTTCACCGAGCAGTGCTGCGAGCCCGACACCTGCAACGCCCCAGCCGAGCAGTGCGACGAACCCGAGCGCGAAGACCATGTTGAGCACGTTGGCGACGAGCTGCAGCCAGAACGCGACCATGGTGCGGCCGAGGCCGATGAACCAGCCGAGCAGCGCGACGTTGGCAATGCCCGCCGGCGCGGCCCAGATGCGCCAGTCGTAGTAGGCGGTCGTCGCCGCTTGCACGGCGGGCGAACCGCCGAGAAACCACAGGAAAGCGCGACGGATCGGTGTCTGCAGCACGACGACCGCCACGCCGATCGCAGCGGCAACGAGCAAGGCCCGCAGCAATGTCGCGGCGATCTCGGCGCTGTCGCGCGCGCCGTAGGCCTGCGCTGTGAACCCAGTGGTGCTCATGCGCAGGAACGCGACGCACCAGTAGATGGCGTTGAAGATGGCCGCACCGACCGCGACGCCACCGATCAGCGCGGCATCGCCAAGTCGCCCGATCACCGCTATGTCGACGAAGCCGATCAGCGGCGTCGAGGCGTTGGCAAGCATGATCGGGGCGGCAAGCGCGATGACGCCCGACAGCGTCGGCAGCGGCGTCTCGGCGCGCGGCGGGGCTTTCTCCGTGGTCGTGTGCATCAGCTGACGCCTCCCCTGGCGCCGAGCACCAGATACTCGACCACTCAGTAGATCGCCCCGAACCCGAGGTCCGAGATGCAGCGGACAATGAGGCCGAAATGTTGCATGAAGTTGCCCAGTATCATGCCCAACGCGGAAGGCACAATACCGCCGACGATCGACCAGACCGCGAGCTGCGGGGCGGACACGAAAAGCACACGCCGTTTGATGATCCGTGTCGTTGCGCGACCGCATTTGGCCCATCACGACATTGACCTTCAATCCGCTTTCGGCGACGTGGTGCGGCATGACGACGGCGGCAATTGAGATGATGCGGTCAGAGCACGGGTAATGGCTGCGCTTTGCGTGTGACCAAAGGGTGGATAATTTTCAGGCACTCGACCAATCGTTCATTAGTCGTGGCGGGGCCACCCAACATGAACTGGCCGATGAGTGCATGATAGGCAAGCCGCGCTCGCGCCGCTGTTTTGAGCTCAGGAGCAGGCCCTATGGACCTGCTCCGTGACCGAGCCTTGGTCACTTCTTGTCGCGCGCGTCCACGCACTTGCCACCCTTCCAGTACATGTACGCACCGCAAGGCTTGTATGCGGGCTTCTTTGAAGCCTTCTTGGCTTTCTTGCTCTTTTCCGCGGCTTCGGCCGTGATGTCCGTCATGGCCACGTAGGTCGCAGTAATTGGCATCGCGAGGGCAGAAGCCAGAAGCAGGGTCCTCAAGAATGACATTGTCGTTTCCTCCGTCGGATCAGCCAGCCCAAGGCTAGCCAACTCAAATATTGCATAAGAATAATTCAGAGGGAATGATCGCACTCTTCCCGTTCCCGAGACTTTTTGTGGTGGCCGTCGCGCTCCTTGACGTTGCACCGCAATGCGGCAAGTCGGAAGCTATCCGGGGTACAGCTACCGCGACGACACGAGCGCGAAATCATCGGACATGGCCCGGTGCGCCATAGGGCGTCCTCTGAACATTTAAGCTTCGAGGATGTTCCGTTGTGGCCAATGCACCGAGATGTCGGGGTGGTATCGACCCCGCCCCCCATCTCTGCTTAACTCCACCGAACTCCCCCAAACATCACAGGACCCTCGCCCCATGCACTCCGCCCTGCCCAAGCCTGCGCTCGATCAGCTGTTCCTGGAGGCACGCACGCACAACGCGTGGACGGCGCAACCGGTATCGGACGAGCAGCTACGGCAGCTCGTCGATGTGATGAAAATGGCGCCGACAAGTGCGAATTGCTCGCCGGCACGTCTGGTGTTCGTGAAGTCGCCCGAGGCGAAGGAGAAGCTGCGGCCGCATCTTTCGGCTGGCAATCTGGACAAGACGATGACGGCGCCGGTCACTGCGATCATCGCCTACGACCTCAAATTCTACGATCACCTGCCGAAGCTATTTCCTCACGCCGATGCCAAGAGCTGGTTCACCAGCAGCGAAGCACACGCCAATACGACAGCCTTCCGCAATGGCACACTGCAAGGCGCGTATCTGATCCTTGCCTGCCGCGCGCTCGGCCTCGACAGCGGCGGCATGTCGGGTTTCGATAACGCTGGCGTAGACGCTGCGTTCTTTGCCGATACCACCTACAAATCGAACTTCCTGTTGAATATTGGGTATGGCGATCCCAAGGGCCTTTTTGAACGCAGCCCGCGGTTTGGCTTCGACGAAATCGCAAAAATCGTTTGAAGCGTGCAGCTCAGCGGTAGCGTGGCGGCCGCGTTTCGGTGTAGGAGCGCACTGACACTTCAAGCCTTCCAACCGGCGCGTATGATCATCCTCGCTTTCGATACCTGCTTTAATGCCTGTTCGGCCGGCTTGCGACAGTTGGTGGGCCAACGCGTGGTTGACGTGGCGCGCTTCGAGCTGATGGAGAAGGGCCACTCCGAGCGTATCGTGCCGATGATCGGCGAGGTGCTCGGTGAGGCCGGGTTCACTGTTCAGGATGTTGACGCATACGCAGTCACAACCGGTCCGGGAAGTTTCACGGGGGTGCGAACGGGCATTGCCGTTGCGCGCGCGTTGGCTCTGGCGACAGGCAAGCCTGTCCGCGGGACTTCGAGTTTGCACGTTATGGCGGCCGGTCTCCGGCAACTGGGGCATGGCGGGCCGATTGCCATTGCCATCTCGACGCGCGACGGGCTGGTTTACTTCCAAACCTTCGATGGCGCCGCGACTGTCCCCGCAAATGAACCGCGCGTTTTATCGCCGGAGGCTGCGGTCGAGATTATGGGCCCCGTCGAGCACATGATTGGCGGAACCGGTGGCGATCTGGTAATGGCGGCTGCAGCTTTGATTGGAGTTTCGCACCGGCAGGTTGCAGGTCGCGTCGATGCTGATGCGGCCGTGCTCGCAAGGATGGCCATCGATCTTGCCGTACTAACTCCACCCCAGCCGCTCTATCTGCGCGATGCCGACGCCAAGCCGCAGTCGGGCGTGCTCATCCAACGACTTGAAGCAGGTGTTTGATGCTACCGCCCGCCGGCCCCCTCGACCGTAAGTACGTTTCGCTCAAGATCGCCGATCCCGATCATGCGCAGGAAATTGCCGACGTGCATGGCCGCCTATTCAATCCGCCGTGGGATGTGGCGGGCGTGCAGCCATTGTTGGAGGCGCCAGCCGCTGTGGCATTCGTCGCGCGCGTTGGTATTCCACCGGTCACCACCGGCTTCGTGATCGGCCAGATCGCAGCCGACGTCTCGGAGATCATCTCGATTGGTGTCGCAACCGAATGGCAACGCCGCGGCATGGGGCGGATCCTGTTCGACGCTTTCAGCCGCGCGGTTACGCGGGCGGGAGCCAAGCGCGTGTTTCTCGACGTCGCCGCCGACAACACGGCTGCGATGGCGCTGTATTCAAGCCTCGGTTGCACTGAGGTCGGACGCCGGAAGGGCTACTACCTGCGGCACGAAGCTGAGCCCGTCGATGCGATCGTCATGACCCGCGCGCTCGAATAGGTAGTCGCAATCAATCGGTCTTCACTTGCGCCTGCTTGACGACCGCCGCCCACTTCTTGAGTTCGGCTGCCAAATAAATCTTGAAGGCATCAGGACCGCGCACGTTGACGGCGATGCCCTGCTTGATGGCGCCGGCCGCAATCGTCGGTTTTGCGAGCGCGTCCATTACGGCTTTCGACCAGATGGCGACAATGGGCGCTGGCGTTTTTGCCGGTAGGAATAACGCGAGCCAGCTGTCGGCTTCGCCGTCCACGATACCTTGTTCGGCCAACAGCTTCACATCCGGCAATTGTGGTGCTCGCACGCCGGACGCGATTGCAATCGCCTTCATCTCGCCGCCCTCGACTTGACCCAGTATGGATGGCAGCGTTGCGAACGCGACGTCGATGCGGCCGGCCACGATTTCAAGCGCCATAGGCGCTGCTCCCTTGAACGGGATGTGCCGCATATCGGTGCCGGTAATGGTCTTGAACAGCTCCATCGCCAGATGTGAACCCGAGCCGTTGCCGGTCGAGCCGTAGTTGAGCTTGTCCGGGTTTTTCTTGGCGAGTGCCACAAGTTCGGCAACCGTCGATACGCCGAGATCCTTACGCACGACGAGCGCGTGCTGTAGATCCGCCAAACCGGCGATCGGCGTAAAATCGACAACCGGATCGTAGCCCGGGTCCTTCATCAAAAACGAGTTGGTCGCATGGGTCTGATTGTTGCCTAGGACGATGGTGTGGCCGTCGGCATCCGCCTTGGCCACTTCGCGCGAGCCGATCGCGCCTGATGCGCCAGGCTTATTCTCGACGATGATGGTCCACCCCTTGGCCTCGGTCAGCTCCTGCGCGACGATGCGGGCAAGCGCGTCCGTCGGCCCGCCAGCCGGGTACGGCACGATGATACGGATTTGCTTCGAAGGGAAAGCCTGGGAGAAGGCCACGGATGGCACAACAACAGTTGCCGCGAGGAGCGCTGCGGCAAAGCGGCGTGTCAGGATCATTGATCGTCTCGCGTTGAATGTGGCGGCACTATTCCGCAGCCAGACGCACAGTATGCCCATTTGCCATCGGACACGCCATCCACAGTTCGCCGAGTGCGTTCACGAGGTGATCAATCTGCGCGTCGGTGTGCATTGGGGTCGGCGTGATACGCAGCCGCTCGGTGCCGCGCGGCACCGTTGGATAGTTGATCGGCTGCACATAGATCCCATAACTGTCGAGCAACGTGTCGCTCACTGCTTTGCAGTGAACCGGGTTGTTCACCATCACCGGCACGATATGGCACGGGTTGGTGAGCACCGGAATGCCGGCTTTGGCCAGACGCGATTTCACCACGCCCGATCGCTCCTGATGCCGCAAGCGCTCGACATTGCTGACCTTGAGGTGGCGGATACTCGCGAGCGCACCGGCAACGATTGCTGGTGCCAACGACGTTGTGAAGATGAAGCCTGGTGCGTACGAGCGGATCGCGTCGCAGCAATTGCGGCTGGCCGCTATGTAGCCGCCCATAACTCCGAAGCCCTTGGCAAGCGTTCCGTTGATGATGTCGATGCGATGCATCAGGCCTTCGCGCTCGGCGATGCCGCCGCCGCGCGGTCCATACATCCCAACCGCGTGCACCTCGTCGATGTAGGTGAGTGCACCGTATTTTTCGGCAAGATCGCAGATGCCGGCGATCGGTGAGACGTAGCCGTCCATCGAGTAGACGCTCTCGAAAGCGATGATCTTCGGCATGCCGGCTGGCACCGCTTTCAATTTGGTTTCTAGATCATCGAGGTCGTTATGTTTGAAGATCACCTTGGTGCCGCGTCCGTGGCGGATACCGGCGATCATCGAGGCGTGGTTCTTCTCGTCGGAAAACACGATTGCATCGGGCAGCATGGTTTGGAGCGTCGAGAGCGTGGCATCGTTGGCGACAAAGGCCGATGTGAAGACGAGGGCTGCCTCTTTGCCATGTAAGTCGGCGAGCTCCGCTTCCAACTCCACGTGGTATCGCGTCGTCCCGGAGATGTTGCGCGTACCGCCCGAGCCCGCGCCGGCTGCGTCGATGGCCTCGTGCATGGCTGAGAGCACTTTCGGATGCTGTCCCATGCCCAGATAGTCGTTGGAGCACCAAACCGTGACATTACTCAAGACGCCGTCGAAATGGCGCTCGGCATGCGGAAAGTCGCCACGTGTCCGCTTGATATCGGTAAACACCCGGTAGCGGCCTTCCGCGTGGAGTTGCGCGATTCTGTCGCCAAACACTGTTTCGAACGGTGAAATCACAGCTATTGTCCTATGAGTTTGTCGTCCAATGAGTTTGTCATTCGTGGTCGAGTAACGGCCATAGGGGCGTCAATTCTCGCTCGCACGTATGGTTCGCACATCGCGTGCGTTTGCGCCAACTTTGTGGTGAAAACGGCAATTAGACCAAGCGGCTGTGAACAATTCGGCCTTCGGGTGGCCAAATTGCACTCTGATGCACGTTGTTAGCACGTTGACCAGATGTATTCGCAGCCTTATACGGTTCCATAACTGCTGCCTGGGGTACTTGTGCCCCGGGCAGCTCGCGCATTCTTCGCTTCGATCGCGCGGACCAGAGCTAACTTGTCCGGTCTACCCGAGGCGCCACCGCCAAAACAAAGGATCACCCTCATGGCGAATACTACGTCGGCGAAAAAGGCAGCCCGCAAAGCCGTCCGCCGCACCGAGATCAACAAGTCGCGCCGGTCACTGTTGAAGACCGAAGTTCGCAAGGTCGAAGAAGCGATCGCATCGGGCGATCAACCCAAGGCCGCCGCCGCACTCAAGATTGCCGAGCCGGTTTTGATTCGTACCGCTCAAAAAGGCGTACTGCACAAGCGCACTGCAAGCCGTAAGGTGTCGCGTCTCACCAAGCGCGTTAAGGCAATGTCGGCCCAAGCGTCCTCGTAACCTATCAATTTGCCGCGTCGCTGGAAATTCAGGCGCGGCGGCAATTAAATCGTTTGAAATGCCATAAACCGCTGTTTCAACAGCGGTTTTTTGCTGTTTGATTTCGCGCAATAAACACCCGCTCGATTGCTCATCTCGAATTTATTTCATGGAAAAGACTGTCGGCATGTGCGCGTGACACTTTTGTAACAGCGGATAAATTCGCAGTTCTGGGGGTGTACCGGGAACACTGACGAGAACCCGCTGGATTCATTATCGATTCAAAATGGACTCGTAAGCGGGAGCCGAACGGTAAGGACTCTGAATGACTTTGCGGGCAACCAAAAAAAGCTCATGAATCGTGTTCTTCATGCGGGAGCGTAGCTTGGCGACAATGGGTGCCAGAGGGGCGATTTTTTACAGACACTTCAACGGCTTTTTCTTGGTTGCGCTGTCTGTTGAAAAAACTTCTCCCCGATGCAGTGGACAAACTCGGCTCGGCCTGTGGATGACCCGCAACTTTTCCTCCCCTTGCCAGGGCAGATAGCCTGTGGTTAATTTCCAGTTAAGTTGGACATAAGGGTATTGTATCGCCTGAGCAGACAATTAGTATTCATCGATAGAGCTTAGCGTTTAGTGTGTATTTAGTCCCCGGCCCTGTAGGCGATAGAGTGTATCGTTGGCCGTTACTGTCGATGAATAATCGATAGCTTCTAGCGTGTTGAGTAAATCTGTAATTTAACGCCGATTGCGGCCGTGAGGGCGGTTGTAATTGTGTGTGTAAAACGAGGACGTGTGTAGTGGGGCAAACAAGTAGCGGTCGCGTCGATGATATCGACGTTGCTGAAGTTTGGAATCGTTTGCGGAACGATTCCAACTCAGTACTGATCGATGTACGTACGCGTGCGGAATGGGCGTTCGTCGGTCTTCCCGATCTGTCACAGATTGGCAAGCAACCGGTTCTGGTCGAGTGGCAAACCTTTCCGGATAATCGCGAAGACGCGCGGTTTGAGGAAAAGCTGACATCGACTTTGAAAGACATGGGGGTAACCCAAGATGCTCAACTTTTTTTCATATGTCGATCGGGCAGCCGTAGCAGGCGAGCTGCTCAAACCATGATGGCTGCTGGTTATGCCCGCAGCGTCAACGTCGCCGATGGGTTCGAAGGGGCACTTGATAGCCACCACCATCGCGGACGAACGGGTGGCTGGAAAGCTGCCGGCCTGCCGTGGTCTCAAGGCTGATCCTAGTCCGGCGACCGCGTTAGAGAAGCGCGACTTCAAGATCCAAGGCAACTCCGTCCGCGATGCGGTTGGGCGGGAGAGCCGTTTCGTTCCCAAAGTGGGCTTTGGGGCTTCATTTCCTTTTAGTGCGGGTAAGAACAATGACAATCAGCGACCTTTCAAATGACGCCGGATCTGACACTGCGAACACGAGCGCGCCGAAGCGTGCAGCTCGCACTTATGAACGCGCGCCGGCTGCAGAGGCGACACCTTCGCCGAGCCGCGATTCCCTGTCCGGCTTGAATGACGGCGCTGATGAAGCATCAGCCGCCCGAACCGGATCGCGTGCAACGCCCGAAAACGCCGTCGTTGTCGTCGAGGCGAAAGGCTTGAAAGCGCGTACCCTTCTGCGCGCTCGTCTCGGTGACGAGATCTTCAATAGTTGGTTCAACTCGTTGGAGTTCGATGCCTTCGAGGATGGCATCGTCAAGGCGTCGGTGCCGGTCAAGTTTCTCCGCAATTGGATACAGTCACACTATTCAGACGCATTGCTGGCCTGCTGCCAAGCAGAGTTCCCAGGCGCTGAGCGTGTCGAGGTAAGTCTGCGTCAACCAGGTCCGATGCCGGTGCGGCCGAATGCCGAGCTGCTCGCTCGTGATGGCGGCAACAACCACTCGTCGTCATCCAGCAGCCAACGGTCGACCGTCGCCCGGACATCCCAGCCCGCGCTCGGCCGGACGCAAGTTGGCGGTTTCGAAGGCTCGCCCCTTGATCCGCGCTACACGTTCGAAAGTTTCGTGGTTGGTTCGTCGAACCGCATGGCCCACGCTGGCGCCACGCAGGTTGCCGAGACGGTGTTCAACGAGGTTCGCAGCTTCAATCCGCTTTATCTTCACGCTTCCGTCGGCATGGGTAAGACCCATTTGCTGCACGCGATTGCTTGGGAAGTTAAGCAGCGGGCGCCCCATGCTCAGGTGCTTTATCTAACCGCTGAGCGTTTCCGTTATCAGTTCGTCGAGGCGTTGCGCAGTTCCGATCCGCTGTCGTTCAAAGAAAAGTTCCGGTCGATCGATATCCTGTTGATCGACGATCTGGAGTTCCTGCATGGTCAGCAGACCGAGCAGGAGTTCGACCATATCATCAATTCGCTGCTGGACGGCGGCCGCCAAGTCGTTGTGGCATCGGCTCGCGCACCGAATCATATCGAAAAGCTGAACGAGCGTATGCGCTCGCGCTTGCAGCGTGGCCTGGTGACGGAACTCGGTGCGCTCGATCTCGAACTGCGCCAGCGTGTTCTCGAAAAGCGCGTGCAAGAAAAGCGTCAGCTCGACCCATCGTTCGAAATTGGTCGCGATGTGCTGGCACTTCTGGCCGAGCGTCTGACTGAAAGTGGCCGCGAGCTCGAAGGTGCCATTACCCGCCTGCACGCGACGTGGCAGTACATGCGCACGCCGATCAAGCTCGACATCGCCGAGACGATCATTCGTGATCTCGTTCAGGGGCTTGAGCCGCGCCGGATTAAGATCGAAGACATTCTGAAAACCGTTTCGCGGCACTTCGGCGTGTCGAAGGGCGATATCCTGTCGCAGCGCCGCCATCGCTCGGTCGTTTGGCCACGCCAGATCGGCATGTACTTGGCCAAGCAGTTGACCAGCCGCTCGCTGCCCGAAATCGGCCGCCGCTTCGGCAATCGCGATCACACGACGGTTCTGCATGCGATTCGCAAGATCGAAGGTGAGATTACCAATAGTGCCCGTCTCAAGGACGAAATCGAGGAGCTGAAGAAGCTGCTCGGCAATTGAAAACGTAAGCACATGGAGACCGCTTACCTCTCAGGGGGCTGATGAGGTAGGTGAAGCGCGGGGAGCGGAGCGGTGCTTGTGGGCGCCGCTCCGATTTTTATTTTGGACGTTGATCGCAGAACGCGATGCCAGTACCTGACTGGAGCCGCAAAATCACTATTGACGGGCGTTACCGGTGCGGTTCATTGCCAAGTTTCGTGAATCGGGGGAAAGTCCGGTCAGCGCTCGCTTTTCATAGCGTGGTGATGTTACAACCGCCGAGCTTTTTAAGGTTGAAGATGAGGTTGATATGCGGCTGGTGATCGAACGTGGCGAACTCTTGCGGGCCTTAGGGCACGTCACGAGCGTGGTGGAACGGCGCACGACGATCCCTATTCTGTCCAACGTTTTGCTGAAGGCGACGGGCGAAACGCTGGAATTCAAGGCGACCGATCTCGAGCGTGAAGTTATTGAGCATGCGCCAGCCGATATAACCCAACCCGGCGCGGTCACGGTGCCAGCGCATATGTTGCACGATATCGTTCGCAAGCTACCCGATGGCGCTCAAGTTGAACTCAAGCGCGAGCCCGAGAAGGACCGGTTGATGTTGTCGTCGGGGCACTCGCGCTTTGCCTTGCAGGCACTATCAGCCGAAGAGTTCCCTGACCTGACGCCGGGCGAGATGACCCACAACTTCGAAATCGGCGCGGCCGAGTTGAAGCGGCTGATCGACAAGACCCGTTTTGCGATCTCGACCGAAGAAACCCGCTATTACCTCAACGGCATATATCTGCACACGGCAACGCGCGGCGAGGGGCAAACGCTGCGGGCGGTCGCCACCGACGGGCATCGGCTAGCGCAGGTTGAGTTCGAATTGCCGGGCGGGGCAAGCGGCATGGCTGGCGTGATCATCCCGCGCAAGACCGTGAATGAGCTGCATCGGTTGATCGAGGATACCGGATCGAGCGTACAAGTGGGCGTATCGAAATCAAAGGTGCGCTTCGAGATTGGCACGGTCACGCTAACGTCGAAGCTCATCGACGGTACGTTCCCGGATTATGGTCGCGTCATCCCGCAGGCCAACGACAAGGAACTTAAAGTTTCAAACGCTGCGTTCAAGAACGCGGTCGATCGTGTTTCCACCATCGCCAGCGAACGCGGACGGGCGGTCAAGCTCAACATCGGGGCGGATAAACTGATCCTCTCGGTCAACAATCCCGAAGGCGGTAGCGCCACTGAGGAGCTGAGCGTCGAATATGCGGCGACGCCGCTCGAAATCGGCTTCAATGCGCGCTACCTGCTCGATATCGCGGGGCAGCTCGACAGCGACGATGTGATCTTCAAGCTGGCGGACGCTGGAGCGCCGACGATCGTGCGCGATAGTGGCGACGATACCGCGCTCTACGTTCTGATGCCGATGCGCGTGTGATCGATTTGCCGTCTACTTCCGATGACGCCCGAACGGCCGGTCCCGGAGGGTCTGCTGCCGTTTGGGTCGAGCGTCTGGCGCTCACCAATTTTCGCAATTACCTGGCCGCCGAACTCGTCGTGACGGCGGATCCGGTTGTCTTGCTGGGAAATAATGGCGCCGGCAAAACCAATTTGCTCGAAGCAGTGTCGTTGCTGGCGCCAGGGCAAGGATTGCGGCGCGCCAATTATCCGGAAATGGCCCGCGCCGGCAGCAACGGCGATTGGGCGGTTGCCGCAAGGCTTCGCACTGGCAATGGGCCAGTCGATATCGGCACTGGACTCCAACCCAGCAATGCAAGTTCGCAGACCGTATCGGGGCGCATTGTCCGCATCGACGGGACATCGCAGTCTGGGTCCGGAGCACTTGCCGATTATGTCGATATGGTGTGGCTCACGCCGTCGATGGATGGGCTGTTTACCGGAGCCGCCGGAGATCGCCGCCGTTTTCTCGACCGGCTGATCCTATGTTTCGATCCGGGGTATCGGACGCGCGCCGCACAGTTTGAACGCGCGATGCGGCAACGCAATCGTCTGCTTGATGATGGCGTTCGGGAAGCGGCGCGCTTCTCGGGGCTCGAACGCGTCATGGCGGAAACCGGCGTTGCGATTGCGGCCGTCCGTGCCGAAGCCGTTTCTGGATTGATCACCACCATTTCCGCCCGGCGCGCTGAAAACCCGAACTCGCCCTTTCCGTGGGCTGATATCAGTCTCGACGGTGCGATCGAGCAGATGCTCCGCGACCGGCCGGCGATCGACGTCGAGGATGCGTATGCTGAGATGCTCGCGCGTGGTCGCGAGCGCGACCGATCGGCTGGCCGCACGCTCGATGGACCGCATCGCACCGATCTAATTGTTGCGCACGGTCCAAAGGCGCAGGCGGCCAAACTGTGTTCGACGGGCGAGCAAAAATCGCTGTTGACCGGGCTGGTGCTTGCGCATGCGCAAATGCTCAGCCGCAGCCGGGAGCGTGGCGCGCCAATCCTATTGCTGGACGAGATCGCAGCGCATTTGGATGATCTGCGGCGGGGCGCCTTGTTTGAAGAAATTCTGGCGCTCGGCCTGCAAGCCTGGATGACCGGCACCGACCCTCACGCGTTCGCCCACCTGTCCGGAAAGGCTACGTTTTGCCGCGTCCACGAGGGGGAAATCATCATTCAGAGGTGATGTTTTAAGCCGCCCGCTCGAATAACGCATAACCATTTGAAATACATCGGTAAAAAGATGCGTGAATCACGCTGTTCAAAAGCCGAATTTTACCCTTGAGCGAGCCTGGATGTGGTACTCTTCAAGAGCAGAAAAACAACGTTTTCAAAGTTGGTCAGTGATGAGCGCGCAGCCTGCACAAAAGCACTCGAATTCCGAGGATTACGGCGCCGATAAAATCCGGGTCCTAAAGGGCCTCGATGCGGTTCGTAAACGCCCGGGGATGTACATCGGCGATACCGATGACGGCTCAGGCTTGCATCACATGGTGTACGAGGTCATCGACAACGCCATTGATGAAATCATGGCTGGTTATGCAACCTCATGCGAAGTCGTGCTCAACGCCGATGGGTCCTGCACCGTGACAGACGATGGTCGCGGCATCCCGACCGGCATACACAAAGGTGAAGGTAAGTCCGCTGCCGAGGTCATCATGACCCAGCTCCACGCCGGCGGAAAGTTCAACGAGAAGGGCGAGGAGGGCAACCCGTACAAGGTGTCGGGTGGTCTGCACGGCGTCGGCGTCACCGTTGTCAACGCGCTCTCGACTTGGCTCGACCTCACCATTTGGCGCGATGGCAAAGAGCACTTCGTCCGTTTCCGCAACGGCGATGCCGAGGCGCCGTTGAAGATTGTGGGGCCATCGCTTCCCAAACAGCGCGGTACTCGCGTGTCGTTCCTGCCAAGCCCTGAAACATTCACCAAGGTCGAGTTCGACTACACCACGCTGGAGCATCGGCTGCGCGAACTGGCGTTCTTGAACTCGGGTGCGAAAATCGTGCTGAGCGACAAGCGTCACGCCGATGAGCAGCGCGCCGAAATGTTTTACGAGGGCGGTCTTGGCGCCTACGTGAACTATCTCGACCGCTCGAAAAAGGGCTTGATCGCCGCACCAATCCAGGTCCGTGGCGACAAGGACGGCATCGGTGTCGAAGTGGCTCTGTGGTGGAACGACGGTTACCACGAGAACACGCTTTGCTTCACCAATAACATTCCGCAGCGTGATGGCGGCACCCATCTGGCCGGTCTGCGTGGCGCCCTGACCCGCGTCATCAATCGATACTATGAGGACAGCGGCATCTCCAAGCGCGAGAAAATTGCGCTGACAGGTGACGACGCACGTGAAGGCCTCACCTGCGTTCTTTCGGTCAAAGTGCCCGATCCAAAGTTCTCCAGCCAGACCAAGGACAAGCTGGTCTCGTCGGAAGTGAAGTCGGCGGTCGAGAGTTCGGCTGGCGAGCAACTGTCGGCCTGGTTCGAGGAGCACCCGCGCGAAGCCAAGGAGATCATGGCCAAGATCGTGCAGGCAGCGCAAGCGCGCGAAGCCGCCGACAAGGCTCGCAAGATCAAGCGCAAGGGCGCGCTCGACGGGCTCAGCCTTCCCGGAGGTCTCGCCGAGTGCCAGGATCGTAACGCTGCCAACACTGAACTCTTCATCGTCGAGGGTGACAGCGCCGGCGGCTCAGCAAAGCAAGGTCGCAAGCGCGAATATCAGGCGGTGCTGCCGATCCGCGGCAAGATCCTCAACGTCGAGCGCGCACGCACCGACAAGATGCTGTCGTCCGAGCAGGTAACTAATATCATCGGTGCGCTCGGAACGGGCATCGGTAAGGATGAGAAAAACGGCTTCAATCTCGAAAAGCTGCGCTACCACAAGATCATCATCATGACTGACGCCGATGTCGACGGCGCCCATATCCGCACGCTGCTGCTGACCTTCTTCTATCGGCAGATGCCCGAGTTGGTGGAAAAAGGGCATCTCTATATTGCCCAGCCGCCGCTCTATAAAGTTTCCAAAGGCAAATCGGAACGGTACCTCAAAGATCAAGCAGCGCTTGAGGATTACCTGATTGACGTCGGTCTGGACGATGCGATCCTGAGCCTGGGCACTGGCGCTGATCGGGCCGGTCGCGATTTGCGCGACATCGTGATCCAGGCGCGCACGGTTCAGCGCATCCTCGATGGATTGCATACACGCTATTCACGCAGCGTCTGCGAGCAGGCGGCAATCGGCGGCGCGCTCGATTACAAGTTGATGGCCGATCGTGACCGTGCCGAGAAAACCGCGCTCGCGGTTGCGGTTCGCCTCGACATGGTTTCCGAGGAGACCGAGCGAGGCTGGACAGGCAAGCTCGCCGACAACGAGGGCCTTGTCTTCAGCCGCGAGAAGCGTGGCGTGCGTGAAACCCATACGCTCGATCGGGCGTTCCTAGCCTCGCTCGACGCACGCAAACTCAACGACCGGCAGGCGCATCTTGACGAAGTTTATTCGACCGTCGGCACGCTCAAGCGTAAGGACACCGCGCTCGATATCTATGGGCCGGTCTCGCTGTTGAAGGCTGTGTTCGATACCGGCCGCAAGGGGTTGTCACTGCAGCGTTACAAAGGTCTGGGCGAGATGAACCCCGAGCAGCTGTGGGAGACGACGCTCGATCGCGATGCGCGTACGCTCATGCAGGTCAAGGTCGGCGATCTCGCTGAAGCCGACGAAATTTTCTCTAAGCTGATGGGCGACGTCGTCGAGCCGCGCCGTGAGTTCATCCAGGCGAACGCGCTGTCGGCCAACGTTGACGCTTGATTCATTGTGCACGGCTGCTCCCTGCCGGGGAGCCGGCCGCTGTGCACTGTTTCGGTTGCGGTATCGGTTGCGCGCACTGTTTCGGTTAAAATACTTGTCGGGACATCTAAGCAATGAACGTACTTCTTCTCGGCTCGGGTGGTCGCGAACATGCGCTTGCTTGGGCGATCTCGGCGAGCCCGCTATTGACGAAACTGTGGTGCGCACCTGGCAACGCCGGCATCGCCGAAGTCGCCGAGTGCGTGGCGATCGATATCGCGGATCATGCTAGTGTCGTTGCATACTGCGGCTCCCGTAAAATCGACTTCGTAATCGTTGGCCCAGAAATGCCGCTCGTGGCCGGTATCGTCGATGACCTAGCCGCGGCCGGCATCAAGGCGTTTGGACCGGCGAAGAAAGCAGCCCAACTCGAAGGGTCTAAGGGCTTCGCCAAAGACTTCTTCACCGAGTTCGGCATTCCGACAGCGGCGTACGGGCGGTTCAAGAA
The DNA here is from genome assembly GCA_031367505.1 of Hyphomicrobiaceae bacterium. Classification (GTDB taxonomy): domain Bacteria; phylum Pseudomonadota; class Alphaproteobacteria; order Rhizobiales; family Hyphomicrobiaceae; genus JAKFWF01. The sequence continues at coordinate 19,844 of JANLPY010000411.1, forward strand.
TGCCGAGGCCGCAAAGGCTTATCTTGCCAAGCAACCGGTGCCCATCGTCGTCAAGGCCGATGGGCTGGCGGCCGGCAAAGGGGTTGTCATTGCCGAAACGCGGAGCGATGCCGATGCCGCTGTCGACGCCTGTTTCGATGGTGCATTCGGTGCTGCCGGCGCGGAAGTCGTGATCGAAGAATTCATGGTGGGCGAGGAGGCGAGCTTCTTTGCCCTGTGCGACGGCGAACATGCGCTGGCGCTCGCCACCGCTCAGGACCACAAGCGCGTCGGCGATGGTGATGTAGGCCCTAACACCGGCGGGATGGGGGCTTATTCGCCGGCTCCGGTCATGACGCCTGCGATGGTCGCTCGCGTGATGGCCGAAATTATTGTTCCGACCGTTGCCGGCATGAAGACACGTGGGAGCCCGTTCAAAGGCGTGCTGTATGCGGGCCTGATGATCACGGCGAGCGGCCCGAAGCTGATTGAATATAACGCGCGGTTCGGCGATCCCGAAACGCAAGTATTGATGCCGCGACTAAAATCCGATCTGCTAGCAGCGCTGCTGGCGACCGCCGATGGAGTGCTCAACGCTTTCGATCTGCGTTGGCGCGACGAGGTTGCACTCACCGTGGTGATGGCGGCCAACGGTTATCCCGATGCGCCGGTAAAGGGCTCCGAGATCAGAGGCTTGGACGCGGCCGGTAAAGTCCCCGGCGTGATCGTATTTCATGCAGGAACGGTCGCGAAAGACGGGCGCATTCTGGCCAACGGCGGCCGCGTATTGAACGTCACTGCGACCGGCCGTACCGTTGCCGAAGCACAGGACCGAGCTTACGCTGCGATTGGAAAAATTGACTGGCCGGGTGGCTTCTGCCGCCGTGACATCGGCTGGCGGGCCATCGCACGTGAAGAAGGCAAAACATGACCGCGCTCCCCGATCTTTATCCCGGCTTCGAGACGCGGAGGATCAAGACGAGCGGGGCCGAAATCCACTGCCGGATCGGCGGCTCCGGCCCACCGTTGGTACTGTTGCACGGCTATCCGCAAACGCACGTATGCTGGCACAAGATCACCCCCGAGCTTACTCGGCATGCGACGCTTATCATCCCTGACTTGCGTGGCTACGGCGCGAGCTCGACACCGCCGAGTACGCTCGCGACCGATCCAGATCATGTGGTCTATTCGAAGCGTGCGATGGCACGCGACGTGAAGGAGTTGATGGCAACGCTTGGCCACACCCGCTTCATGGTGGCAGGCCACGATCGTGGCGCGCGGGTTGCCTATCGCCTGGCGCTCGACCATCCAGAAGTTGTGGCCCGGTTGATCCCGATCGATATCCTACCGACGGTGGAAGTATGGGATGCGCTGCGGTGGAAAAACGCGATCGGTTCTTATCATTGGTCGTTTCTGGCGCAGCCGTCACCGATGCCGGAAATGCTGATCGCGGCCAATCCGGCATACTATGTGGATCACACCATTGCCAGTTGGACGGCTGACAAAACGCTGTCCGCGATTTCTCCGGGTGCGCTCGCGCATTATCGCGCCGCATTGGTGATGCCCGAGCGCATTCATGCGGTGTGCGAAGACTATCGTGCCGGTGCCACTTTCGATTATCTGGCGGATGATGCGGATCGCACAGCGGGCCGGAAAATCGCTTGCCCGACGCTGTTCCTCTGGGGTTCGGAGTACATCGGCAAGAGCGCATCGAGCCCGGTCGATGTCTGGCGGCGTTGGGCGCCTGATCTGGCGTTCGCCGAAATCAAGTCGGGTCATTTTCTCGCCGAAGAAAATCCGGCAGATGTGATCGCAGCGCTGATACCCTTCATCACCGCCGGAATGGCCGCATGACCTCTAACGCTATTGTACCAAGACGCGAACAATTGCCCAGGCCGTTTCCATCGGTGGCACTCGCGCTTGGCGGCGGTGGCGCACGTGGACTGGCTCATGTGCTGGTGCTGGAAGCGTTCGACGAGCTTGGCATCAAGCCCAAGATAATCGCGGGCACCTCGATTGGCGCGCTATACGGCGCGGCCTATGCGTCGGGCATGCCGGCCAAACACATCCGCGCCATGACCGAAGAAACGTTGTCGCGCCGGATTGATATGGTGCGGCAACTGTTTGCTGCGCGGTCCGATCCCGTGCAAACGTTTTTGAAGTTTTTTCCATTGCGATCGGCACTTCTCAAGTCCGAAGCAATTCTCGACATCGTTTTCCCAACGCAGGTCGGCGGAGATTTTGCAGCACTTGCAATTCCGTTGATGGTGGTGGCCACGGACCTTGGCACCCGCGCGGCGGTGGTATTGTCGGCGGGACCAGTGCGACCGGCGGTAGCGGCCAGTATTGCGATTCCGGTCGTCTTCCAGCCGGTCGTAATCGACGGCCGAACGCTGGTTGATGGCGGCCTCGTCAATCCGTTGCCGTTCGACCTTGTGGCGGGTGATGCCGACATTACCGTTGCGGTCGACGTTAGCGGTGCTGCCTCAGGCGCACTGTTGACTACACCGCCATCGGCGCTGATGCTGGCCGCCCAGTCGTTGCAAATCATGGAAAAAAGTATCACTCGCGAGAAGCTCCTGCGCACCCAGCCGGACATTTATATCGACGTCGAAGTCGAGCAATTTCACGCACTGGAATTTCATCGGGCGTTGGATATTCTGGCGGCGGCGGCACCGGTCAAGGAGCGCTTGAAGCGTCAATTGGGCCAAATGTTGGAAGCGCGCCAACGCGCCAAGCATCCAAAAGGCTGATCAAATGGGCGCGGCTGAAACCACTACTCCGCGCATCGCTCTCGCATTGGGCGGCGGATCGGCGCGAGGCCTCGCGCACATCCTCATGCTGGAAGCCTTCGATGAACTGGGCGTCAAGCCGACGGCAATTGCTGGCACCTCGATTGGAGCGATCGTCGGCGGCATGTATGCGGCCGGACTTTCGGCGGCGGAGATAAGGCAATTTGCCGAGGAGCTGTTGTCGAGCCGTGTCGAGATTTTTCGCCGGTTGGCCAAGTCGTACGGCGGACTGCCGAGCCTTTGGAGCGTGCGCCGTCCATCCGTCGTCGATGGCGTGACGTTATTCGAGCTGTTGATGCCGAAGCAATTGCGATGCGATTTCGCAGCCCTTCGCATACCGTTCCACACCGTCGCCGCCGATTACTACGCGATGGGACAGGTCGTCGTTAATAGCGGTCCCTTGATACCGGCGATTGCCGCCAGCGCTGCATTGCCGGCGATCTTCAAGCCCGTAGTGATCGGTGGCCGTGCGTTGGTCGATGGCGGTTTCGTGAATCCGACGCCATGGGACGTCGTGCAAGCGGGTGCCGATTTCACTGTCGCCGTCGATGTGACCGGCCAGACCGACGCCTATCCGGTGGGCCAACGTCCGGCTGACGCGATACCGAGTACCGTTGATGCCTGGGTCGGTTGTTCGCAAATTGCCTTTCGCGCCATTATGCGTGAAAAAATGTCAATTCGCTCTCCCGACTTGATGATCCGGCCCGCCGTTGGCAATTTTGGCACGATGGACTTCGTCAAAATTCGCGAAATATTTGCGGCGTCCGTCCCCGCCAAGGATGAACTAAAACGTGGGCTTGAGCGGCGGCTCAGCTAGGTTGTGGCGCCACCGCGGACAAACGCGCCGCCACGTGACCGCAACTCTAAAACGTAATCGCAACCGGAGTTGCAAGATCGATGAATTCTTCGTCGGTCGTCGAGCCGTGTTCGAGCCACATGGTGATCGCGAACGCAGCATCGCGGTCGAGCACGGTAAGCGGATGATGCCAAACGTTCATGCGATAGGTGATGCCCTGGTCCCCACGCGCGAGGAACGCTTGCAGCCGCGTTTCGTCCGGCAGGCTGGTCGCCGACATTGGCGCCGCGATGACGAGGTAGCGCGCGACGTCAAGCGGCAGGAAGCTTTGTGAAGAAAATTCGTGCCGCTCCATTTTGGCGGCAACGAGCGCCGGCTCGGCGAGCGGCCTCACGCGGATGACCGATAAGGATGCGCGCGCGTTGGCACGGCCGTTTGCCAATGCGTCACTTACATAGGTGCGGCCGTAGTCGCGAGGGATTTCAAACACATCACCGAACGATTGAAAGGATGCTGCGGTGAGCGGTAACGCGTGAATTGTTTTCATTGCTTAGATTTAGCGCGGCGGTTTCTTATTGGAAAGCGTGGTCCGCAATGGCGCTTGATTACTCAAGGGAAAAAATCGTCACTCAGCACGTAGGCGACCAGAGCCACCACTTCTTCCGGCTTGTAGGTATATTTCCACGGCGGCATGGCTCGGAAACCGTTGTGCACCCGATCCCACACGAACTCGGGTTTGTAACGTCGCGGCTGCAACTTTGGAGCTTTGCCGGGGTAAGCTTTCGAGCCGTGGCAATGGGTGCATTGTTCGGCCCAAAGCTTGCCGCCGACGGCAATAACCTTCTCGTCTTTGAGAACTTCAGAGGGTAACGGTGGTGTCGGGTCGCGCGGCTCGATCGTGTCAGGTTCGGCACCGGCGGCTGGTGTGGCGCTTGCGGGTGGATTGGCTGTCTGTGCGACGCTTGCCGATGGCAATGGCACGATCAAAGCGCAGGCGACGATCGTTGCGCAAATCGCCACGAAAGCGTGAATCCGGCGGACTGGCATGCGAGCTCCAGGCGAAACAAGGGAATCGATTGTAAAAGATGCTGAGCGCACAAGTTTGGCGATCCGGCAGTAAAGTCGTGGCCGGACCGCCTTGTTGTTATGCGGGCTTAGTTGGCCGGCACAATCTTGTAGACCTTGTCGTGGCCACCCACTGGGCCCGTCGAGATGCTGGTCAGCGCGTAGACTTCGCCTTTGTCATCCTGAGCAAATGCCAGCATGTAGGGCGCAGCCGTCATGCCGTCGATCGTCGCTTTCTCCATGGCCCATTTGCCATCCGCTCCTTTTGAGCCGACGAAAATCTGACCATCCATCGCGGCAAACGATTTTGACCAGTCGCCGAAGATGTACTTACCGGCCAAAGCTGCATTGGCGCCGCGATAGACATAGCCACCGGTGATGGAAATGCCCATGCAGTCTTTCGGTATAGCGGTGCAGTTTTTGTAGACCATGATCGGATCGGTCAGTCCGGCCTTATCGCACGAGGCTGGATGAGCGTCCGGCTTTGCGTAGTCGAAGCACTTGTCGGCTTCCATCCGGCGCCAGCCCATGTTTGCACCGGCAGGAATGATGTTGACCTCTTCGAAAGAGTTTTGCCCGACGTCGCCGCAGAACAATTGCTTGTCACCGCCCATGTCGAACGAGCAGCGCCATGAATTGCGCAAGCCCAATGCCCAGATCTGCGGCTTTGCATCGCCCTTGCCGACGAACGGATTGTCCGTTGCCACGAAGTCGGGCTTGTCGACATCGAAGCGCAGCATCTTACCGTGCAACGAGGTCATGTCCTGACCGTTGCCGGTCAATACGTTATGGCCGATGCCCCAGTCGTTGGCATAGCCGCCGTCGCCGGTCGAGACATAGAGTTTGCCGTCCGGACCAAATCCGATCCAATGGCCGTTGTGATTGAATTGCGGCCAATCGAGTTCGTTGACGACCCTTTCAACGCCAGCATCTGCCTTATTGGGATCAGCTTTCGATACTTGAAACTCGGATACGACATTGGTGTGTGACCACCAGAGTTTCTTGTCCAGCGCATTGCCCCGCAACGGCGCAGAATAGGCAACATACCTGTCTCCTTAGTTACGGCGCAATGATGTCGTCAGCTTTGTCCATCAAGGAGATAGAGCATGTCGGACGAGCACAAAGACGATCTGTGGCGGGATTTCCCGAAGACCGCCGTGGCATTCGAGAAGCGGTTTGCG
>JANLPY010000420.1:0-32736 GCA_031367505.1 Hyphomicrobiaceae bacterium
CGCAAACCGCTTCTCGAATGCCACGGCGGTCTTCGGGAAATCCCGCCACAGATCGTCTTTGTGCTCGTCCGACATGCTCTATCTCCTTGATGGACAAAGCTGACGACATCATTGCGCCGTAACTAAGGAGACAGGTATGGTCGCTTTTCTATCAGATGGCAAGGCTCAATTGGCCTCCGCCATTCGATTACTTGACGCTGTCGAGGCCAACCTTGACCGACGTGAACGTGTTGTTGATCGACGTGCCGACCTGGCCGACAACCGTGATGATGGCAACGCCGATGAGAGCGGCGATCAGGCCGTACTCAATTGCGGTGGCACCAGATTCACACTTGACGAACCGGGCGAAAAAATTCTTCATAACAGCTACTCCCAATGGGTTGATACGCTCGGTTAGTTTTCGACTTCACGCGAGTGCGGCCCCGAACTCGCTCTGCACTTAAGACAACTTACATTTTACTGATTAAATTTGCGTTGAAGATCGGGCTTGCAAACAATCAATTTTGAAAAGCTGGCGATATAGTTTATTATTTATTATCCGCGTGCCAGACTAAGTAACGTCGAATAAAAGTGCCCAGCTATTACTAGCTGGGCGCTCGTAGCGGAAAAACTCAATTTTACTTCACGCTGTCGAGGCCGACCTTGACCGACGTGAACGTGTTCTTGATCGAGGTGCCGACCTGGCCAACAACGGTGATGATGGCAACGCCGATCAGAGCAGCGATCAGGCCGTATTCGATTGCAGTAGCGCCAGACTCACACTTGACGAAACGGGCGAAAAGATTCTTCATGACAGATACTCCTAACAGGTTGACTGACTGCGCCTTGGCGCTCCCGTCCAGCGGCGCCTAGGCTGCCGTCCGAACACTCGTGAAGCTACACATCAATTGTAAAAATCGAGTTAAACCGAAAGAATAAGATATTAACAGGCAGCAATGGTTGTGAATTTTGTAATAAGGATCGGGTGTCAAGAATAAAATCGAAATATTGGTTTTAATTTCCAAGTAAAACCATCCAGGACGACACACATTTATTCATCAATCGTCAGGTTTTTCTGATTAATAATGTATTTAACTGTCAATACTCGTTGATTGACACAGGCGAAGTCTGACCACTCAACTCGATCAGGGCCGGGTCCGGTCAGTAAAACAGGCGATCCAACTCAACAATCTCCTCAATTAACTCGTACAAGGCGAGATCCCTACCCCGCGCACAACACGATGCCCCAAGAACGATCGTTCGTTTCCGGTTTCTTCACCAATTATGGGTGATAACAGGGGCACGCATCAGAGCGTCAGGGACAATGACATCATGACAGCCTCTATACTAAGGCAACGCCGCAGCCTCTCGAGCCCGATCTCGGCACTTCTGGCCGCCACGGTCGCATTCGGCACGCTTATCACCAGAGCGCCACCTGTACGCGCCGACGACTTGATTGTGAAATACGATCAGTCGCAGCTGCTGCGCTTACCCCGGCCGGCCACCGAGGTGATCGTTGGCAACCCGACGATCGCCGACGTAACCGTGCAAGGCGGCAATCTGCTGGTCATCACTGGCAAATCATTTGGCATAACTAACATCATCTCACTCGATGCAGAGCGCAACATCATCCAGGATCAGCGCGTTCTCGTTCAACGAGATGAGGTCCGGGTCATCAATCTCCAGAAGGGGCCAAAGCGGGAAAGCTATAATTGCTCGCCACAGTGCAACCCCTCGATCACGATCGGCGACGACAACACATTCTTCGATAGCGTCGCCAAAAGCACCTTATCTAAAATGAAGGCGTCTGAGTCCGGCGCGGATTCCAGTGGGTCGAGCGGGCAGTGATCAATCTGCCAAAGGTTCGCACGAGATAGAGAGCGGAGCAGGTCGAAGCAATATTTATGCGGCGACGATGACGATTTCGAGTTAACTTCACACAGCCGTTAACTCGCTAGTAATCACGCTGCTTTCCATTTTCGATTTTCAACAAAGCGTTTATATTTTTAGTGTTTGGTGCAAGAGCCAGTTGTGGTTTTGGCTCGAGGCACCAGCATGAAAACGTCCGGATTTAAAGTTCTTTGGCAGCAAACGCGCAACCACACCCTTCGCAGGTCAGCCGCTTGGCGTCGTGATGACAGCGGCGCCACTGCAATTGAATTTGCGATGGTTTCATTTCCGTTTTTGGCACTTCTCTTCGGCATCATGGCTGTCGGATTGTTCTTCTTTACAACGTTCTCAACTGAGAACGCGGTTGAGCAGGCGGCACGTCCGATCCGAACAGGCGAAGCACAAGCCGCTGGGATGACAAAGGACCAGTTCAAAGCGAACGTTTGCGCAAAGATGCCTATTTACGTGGACTGCACCGCGAAGCTGCGCGTCAACGTGCAGAGCTTCAACGTTGGCCAGGCGATCGTCGCACCGGATTGCGTTGACGCGGGTGGCGCGCTCGTAGCGCCCGCCGGCACACCCTACGCAGTCGGTGCCGCAAATCAAATCATGCTGGTATCGGCATGCCTGGAATGGACGCTCGCAGGAAAAATTCCATTTCTGCAGATAGGAAAAATGTCGAACGGCGCTGCTCTTATTCAGGCCTCGACAGCATTCAAGATCGAGCCTTACTGACGAACGCGCTACTCACCGCCGCGATATAACTCGAAGCTTTGTATTTGGATATCAACCGATGCAACACTCCATCATCAAATCAGCCACAACTGGGTCACGAAATTTTGCGCAACGCTGGAGCGCCGACAAGCGTGGGGTTGCTGCGATCGAGTTCGCGATGATCGTCCCAATAATGCTGGCCCTTTTCATCGGTTCGATAGAATTCAGCCAGGCGATCACCGTCGATCGCCGCGTGACGCAGATCGCCAGCTCGACGGCGGATTTGGTTGCTCGTGAAAAGACGATTTCTGACGTGCAGCTGAGCAACGTCATGGATATCGCCAAAGTTCTCATGAAACCCTACGAAACATCACCACTACGCATTACACTGACGAGCGTTGGCGCCAATATCGCCAACGCCACCAAAACCGGTGTTTGCTGGAGCTACAATTTCCAGGGTGGCGCGGCATCATATGCGCAAGGCCAAGCGTATACTCTTCCTGCTGGTATCGTAGATGCGGGCGGCAGCGTCGTCATAGCCGAAGTAAAATACAATTATAGTCCATTGATCTTTTCGACCTATATGCCAGGCATAACGGAGCTTAAAGACAAGTTCTATCTAAAGCCTCGTGCATCCAGTCAGATCCAATACAACGGCCAGGCGCTTTGCGTTATTCCTTGAGTGACGGGACAAACTTACGACCGTGACTTTGTATGAGGACCGGTCGCAGCTTATGTCATTCCAAGATAACTAATGTTCAGTTAAGGCATCAAATCCTGGATTGCTTCCGCATACCTCCCAATCGTATGGTCCCGACACGTATCGTGGGAAACCAAAGACTAGGCGGGGAACAATGGGGCGTCGCTCCGAGCACACACCTGATGCATTGCGCGAGTTGATCATCGAAGCGTGCGAGGCCATTATTACTAGAGATGGCCTCGCCGGTTTGTCAGCGCGTGAGATCGCGAAGAACGTCGGCTATTCGCCCGGCACGATTTACAACGTGTTCGACAGTCTCGACGACCTCATTCTGCAAGTCGAGGCGCGTATACTCGACGGTCTCGACAATCGGCTTGCGGCGCTACTCCATGAAGGATCGGCCGACGAACGTGTCCTGACGCTCGCCCGCACCTATCTAGCCTTCACGATAGAGCGGCCTCGGCTTTGGAATCTTCTGTTCGAACATCATTTGCCGTCTGGCATGCAGGTGCCCGCTTGGTATCAACAAAAACTCGATCAACTTCTCGAACGGGTCGAGGTTGTCATTCGCCCCTTGGTTCACGACGATGATGCACCTAGCGCAAAGCGCGCCGCGCGAGTGTTATGGGCTGGCGTGCACGGCATCACATCGCTCGCGACCACCGATAAACTATCGAGTGTAACGTCTGATGACGCGCAGGCACTCGTTGAAGATCTGGTTCGCAACTACTTGGCAGGTCTGAAACACCATACCAATACCGACCATAGACGGATCAAAGCCTTCGGCTAAATGACCAGCGCCTATTTCGGCGTCGCGACAGCCGGCGCTTGAATAGTGCCGGTCGTTATCGGCGATGGCGTCTGGAACGGCAGTGCCGATCCATCAGCTCGGGTCAGAACTCCGACTGGAACGACCGGCTCTTCAGCCACCTGGATTATGCGGAACCAATTCTTGTCCCGTGGCAGCATCTTCTGTTGCAGGCTCGTCCACATGTCCCGCGAAATAACTCCATCAACGAAGGTTTTGGCCGGTGGAGTAAATGCAAAAGCGGCTACGGTCGCCAGTGCGACAACTATGCTATCGGTCATCCGCTTGCCATCGTACAGTTTCACGGCGGTGCCAAACGAGGCCTTGATACGCGTCCCCATCACATCAACGCTGTATATTTCGTCCAAAATTAAATGGGTCATGTAACCCATGAACATGAACCCGCCAGCCAGCCATGCAACACCTTCATGCCGGTTCAAAACCAATTTGAAGACTACTGCCGTCAAGAACCAGAAAAAGACAGCAGCCAAAACTGAGTGCCAAATGCCTCGGTGATACGAAAATCGATGAAATATGGCTTGTCCGCCGTAGCGCACGCCAATCAACGTTCCCAGCCAGATAAGCCACATTTCAGCAACTGAGAACTTATAGGCAACCGTGAACAGCACGGCGAAAGATAAGAACACCGCCAGTCCGCCGAACAGTGCCTGACTGGGGCGGCTATCTTTGAGGTCGATATCCGGCAGGACGCTGCCGAGCACGCCAGCCATAGTGACAGCAACGAGATTTTCGGGCGCAATAACGTCTGCGGCGAGCGTGAGCGTTGCCAAGGCGCCGCTGACGACGGTCCCTATCGCAATATGCGTGGTAAAGTTGGCCATGGCGGTTGCCTCTCTGCGGCAGTCGAGTGTGCAGTCAGGCAGCAGCATCAGATTCGGCGATCTGACGGGAGTAGCGGGGAACGAAAAACTGTGGACCAGAGTCGTTTCCCGGCATGTCCGATTGAATTGCACCGGTCCTGAAGTACGCCTTGATTTGATCGCGACATGGCGTGACACAGACCGGTGAGACATAAGTTATGATCGGAATGGACGCTCGTGGGCACAGCACAAAAAACCATCAGCCAGCTAGCGATTGCCAGCATCGCCGTAGCATTCGTCGTGATGGGCATAAAATATTTGGCCTATTACGTGACGGGTAGCGTCGCCTTATACTCCGATGCGCTCGAAAGCGTCGTCAACGTCGTCACCGCGATTGCAGCATTGATTGCGATCAAAATTGCGCAACGGCCCGCCGATCGCCGGCATCCATTTGGCCATCACAAAGCCGAGTATGTTGCCGTTGCACTCGAAGGCGCTTTGATTTTCATCGCGGCGTTGATGATCCTGCAACAAGCATATTGGGCAATCGCCGCCCCTCGGCCGCTCAACCAGCCCGCTCTTGGTTTGACAATCAACGCAGCGGCAACGGCGATCAACGCCTTCTGGGCATGGGTTTTGATCTCACGCGGGCGCTCGCTGAAATCACCGGCGCTCGCCGCTGACGGATGGCACCTGATAACCGACGTGGCAACATCTCTCGGCGTATTGGCCGGATTGTTGCTCGCCTGGGCAACGGGATGGGCAATCCTCGATCCACTGATGGCAGCGCTCGTCGCCGTTAATATTCTGTGGGCCGGATGGCGCATCATCACATCGTCAGTAAGCGGCCTGATGGACGAAAGTGTTACGGCGGAAATTCTGGCGGAGATCCGCAGCTTGATCGCCTCTAACGCTGATGGCGCCTTGCAAATACACGATTTGCGGACGCGCACCGCCGGCCCGGCGACCTTTGTCGAATTTCATCTCGTCGTGCCCGGGTCGATGACCGTTGCCCGCTCGCACGAAATTTGCGATCGCATCGAGTTGGCGTTGCACGAGACGATCGGCGGCGCACAAATTCTAATCCACGTTGAGCCCGAAGCAGAAGCCAAGACCAAGGGTGCGATCGTTATCTGAGAGCCGGCAACCGGGCACATGCCGCCGCTGCTTCCTGCATAAGCTGATCGTAGATTTCAGCAACAGACTGGCGCACGCGTGCGAACGCAACTGACTGCCCCATAGACAGCACGCCGCGTTCCCAGTCGCCCGACTCGTAGGCCGCCTTCTGGTGCCCTCCAGCGACGAACGGCCGATAGTGTTCGTAGTCTTTTTGACCGGCCGCCTCCAATTCAGCCACAGCGCGCGCGTCACGATTGTCGAGCACCCTGGACGTATTGCGAAACGATTGCATGATGAGACGTGTCGCGTTCTCATCAGCGTCGATCATTCGCTGCTTGTAGGCATCGCGCGCATTGATCTCGTGGGCGGCCAGCATGCGCGTGCCGATGAGTACGGCGTCGGCCCCCATCGCAAGGACCGCGGTGATCTGACTGCCATGACCTATGCCGCCACCGATTACCAATGGCAACGCGATGCGTTCAGCGGCAAGAGGCGTTTGCACCATCGTGCCGATCATTTGCAATCCCGGATGGCCGCCGCATTCGGCGCCCACGAGGGCAATGGCGTCGACACCCAACTTGGACGCGCTGACCGCGTGCCGCACGGTCGACGTTTTATGCATCACCTTGGCGCCGGCTTCCTTGAGCGCCGGCAACAGATCTTTTGGCGGAAGACCTGAGGTCTCGACAATACGCACGCCCTCATCGAGCAATATTTGCGTATGGCCTTTCAGGAGTGCGTTGTCGGCCTCTCGCGGGGTGAGATAGAGATTGACCCCGAATGGACGGCCGCCGGTCAGTTGATGGCATTTGCGCAGCTCAGCTCGGAAAATTTCTGGATCGGGAAACGTCCGCGCGGTGATGAAACCCATGCCACCCGCATTGACGCTGGCAGCGACGTAGGTGGCATCGGACAACCACATGAGACCGCCGCAGAGAATCGGGTGCTCGATCCCGAATAGCTCGGTTATGCGCGTTTTAAACTTCGGGGTGACGTGGCGCATCAGATCGGCGCTTGGCCGATCGACATGCCACCGCAAACGTACAGCACCTGCCCGGTTGTGAAGCCTGCGCGCTCATCGAGGAAATAGCTTGCTGCATGCGCAATCTCAGCCGGCGAACCAAGGCGGCCGACGGGTAACTGTTTGCGGAAAGCGGCAAGCTGGGGCGAGCCCTCGGGGTAGTTGGCAATCAGCATCTCCGTCTCGATCGGGCCCGGCGCGATGCAATTGACGGTGATCCCGTATTTGGCATTCTCGATGGCAGCGGTGCGCGTCAATGAAAGTATTGCGGCTTTGGTTGCGCCGTAGACCGCTCGCGTCTCTTTGCCAAGTGCGGCCCTCGATCCCAGATTTACAATACGTCCGAATTTTGCAGCCCGCATTCCGGGCAACACGGCTTGAATAGCCATCATCGGCGCGCGGACATTGAGATTCATCATCATGTCGTAGTCGGCTTCGGTCGTTTGCGTGAGCTCGGACACCAACGCCACTCCAGCGTTGTTGACGAGCCGCGTGACGTTGTGCCTTTTCAAGACATAAGCCAGAGCCTCGCGCGTCGCTGCGGCATCACTGAGATCGACTGCGACGAACTCGCCCTTGAATGCTTCTGGCTTCGACCGCGACAAGCCGATGACGAAATGCCCCTTGTCGGCCAAGTCCGCGGCGATTGCGGCACCAATTCCTCGACTGGCACCGGTGACGAGCGTGATTGGCTGAGGCATGGGAAACATCCTGCTTTTATGTTCGACTGTTCATGCCGGCGATGGTCATGCCCGGCGTAATATGATCGACCGTCGTCTTCACGTCGACGACCACGGGGCCGTTATGATCCAGTGCTTCCGCGACGATGTTTGGCGCCTCTTCGATCGTTCGAATGGTAAGCCCTTTTGCGCCGAAGCTTTCCGCCCACTTGGCGAAGTCTGGATTTTTCAACGCCGTACCATGCACGCGCGTCTTATACTCGCGCTCTTGGTGCTGACGAATTGTGCCGTAGCTACCGTTATTTGAAATGAAGATCTTGACCGGCACATTATACTGCACTGCGGTGGCGAGTTCCGATCCCGTCATGAGCACTCCGCCATCTCCGACCCATGTGATGACCTGGGTTTTCGGCTCTCTCAATCCGGCTGCCACGGCGCCAGGAACAGCCAATCCCATCGCACCACCGACCGAGCCGATCATCCGCTGCCGGCCATTGAAAGCGACGTGCTTATGCAGCCAACCGGAAAAATTCCCGGCATCGGTGATGAAGATCGCATCGTCCGTGATCCGGCTACCGAAGTTGCCGACGACAGCCCCCATATCCAAAACACCATCGACCGGTGGGGTCCAGGCACGCTTTCCGGCTACGTATTCATGAAGCTTTGCAATCCAGGCGTTACGCGCGGGGGGTGGCGCCGGGTTCGCCGCCAGCGCCAGCAGAAACCGCGTCGGATCGGCGACGATACCCACGGTCGTCGCGAAGTTCCGCCCGATGTGCCGGGCGTCATCCGTTACATGGATCAATGGTTGGTTGGGCACCGGCGATTTTGGAAAAGTATAGCCTTGCGTTGAGAGCTCCCCGAGGCGGGTGCCAACGGCGACGATGAGATCTGCCTCCGAGTAAAGTGCGATCTGCGAGCGCGGAATTTTGAATCCCAAATGCCCCGCATAATGTGGATGTGCATTGGGGAACAATTCCTGTCGCTTGAACGTGCCGGCAACCGGCAACCCGTGCGCCTCTGAGGCCGCAATCGCCGCAGCGCGCCCTGGCATGGCCGCCAATCCACCACCGATCACCATGAGCGGCCGCTCGGCTTTGGCGATCATGGCTGCAACCGTTTCGATGTCATCGGCAGAACCGCCGCTGGCGCGCGGCACCGCCATAGGCTCGATGAGCACGGCTGCCGTTCGGTCTTCCAGCATATCCTCCGGTAGTACTATGACAACAGCGCCAGGTGTCGGCGATTGCGCAACGACAAACGCGCGCGCAACGACTTCGGGGATACGATCGGCATGCTCGATCGTGGCAACCATCTTTGCCATGTCGCCGAACATTTTCGCGTAGTCCACCTCCTGGAAGGCACCACGACCGAGTTCGTGCCGTGGCACCTGACCGATGAACAAGATCATCGGTACCGCATCCTGATCGGCGACATGCACAGCGATCGAGGCGTTGGTGGCACCGGGACCGCGACTGACAAAGGCGATGCCAGGCTTGTGCGTAATCTTGGCATCGGCAATCGCCATCAATCCGGCCCCGCCTTCATGCCGGCACACGACCGTCTGAAGGGTATTACGCTCGTATAGCGCATCGAGGACCGCTAAATAGCTTTCGCCTGGCACGCAGAAGATGCGACCGACACCGTGGGCGCTGAGACAATCGACTAGCAAATCTGCGGCCCGGCGTGTCATTCGATATGTTCCAGTCTATCTCGCGCTGCCGTCTATTCAGTGGCGGCTTCCACGCAACAAATGCCAAACTCGACTTAGCCATCAAAGCGCATCGAGCCCAACGACCGCAAGCGGCCGTTGGGCTCGATGCTAAATCAGCAGTTGGTTCGTCATGCCTTCTTCGGCGGGATTTTCACGAACTCCATCGGCTCGGGATAGTAGCGGAAACCGTCACCTTGTTTGGCTAGGTGACCGTAGCCGGGCCATGGGAAGTGGTATGCAAGCATCGGCAGTTTCTGCGAAGCGACCATATCGAACACCTTGAGGCGTGACTGCACAGCCTGCTTTGGATCGGTATCGTAGGCAAACTCAGTCCTCGGCTTCTCGGTAAGAAGTATCTGGTGGTGCGTAATGTCAGCCGTATACACGAGCGACTTCGATCCCGACTTGATGATGAAGATCGTGTGGCCAACTGTGTGGCCCGGCACGCTCATTGCCTGCACGCCCGGTATGACATCTTTGCCATCCTCGATAAACTTGATGCGCCCCTTGTACGGTAACAAATTCTGCCGGGCGTGGGCGACGAACTCTTTGCTGGCGCTCGGGCCAATGTTTTTCTCATCGGTCCAATAATCATAATCGACCTTGGCGACGTGAATGGTTGCGTTCGGGAAGAAACGTTTACCTTTGGCGTCGGCCAAACCACCCGTATGATCGATATGCGCGTGCGAGCAGATTACGTCGTCGATCGACGCTGGATTGATGCCGGCCTCCTTCAAGCTCGTCAGCAAGCGGCCAGTGGTATTGCCAAAGATTTTGCTCGTGCCCATGCCGGAGTCGAACAGGGCCAACCGGGAGCCAGTATTCAAGACGATAAGGTTTTGCTCAAGAACGACACTATCGAGTGGTAGAAAGTTGTCGCCCAAAGCCTTTGCGATTTCTTCTTTCGATAGTCCTTTCATCGAAGCCGATGGCTCACCCAGCGGCAACGGTCCATCCGATACAATCGTGACTTGGAAATCGCCGACCGGAAAACGATAGAACTGCGCGGCTTGGCCCTTCGCCAGTGGTGCTTTGGCAAGCGCTGGACCAAAACCTATTAAACTGCTGGCGCTGGCGACTGCTGCTCCACCTATTAAAGCGCTGCGCCGCGAGATATCGAAGTTTGTCATCTGTTTCCTCCACGCGTCGGGTTGATGCGCGCCCCTTGGCCGGGCCGCTGCACAAGCTAGACTAGTGCTGGATCAGGGACACATTCAATCGTTCGATCGCAAATCGGCTCCGCGTTGAGGGCATCCCAGTGCCGCGATTTTCAGCCTACGATACGTCCGAAGAAAAGGCAGCCAATCTGGACGATGTCACCGATCTGCATACCCTTTGGCACCACCGCAGGGTCAGCGACGATATCGAATGTCGCGTCGGCAGACTGCACCAGTAACCAATGGAATTCCTCACCAGTCTCTTCGTTCGAGAGTGTCGAATACTCCATCACCCGCCCCGTGAGCAGAGCGTTGGAAGACGGTGCCGCGTTGGAATCGTTGGAGCTTGGGCTCAGGTTGGGAAATAGTCCAATCGACATGAAAGAGCGCGCGGTCGACTCGGCGCGAGCTTGCGATGACTTATCATCGGCTTTGATAATTTCGATCTTCCGGGCAAACCCGCTGAGCTTTGCCCGCGCCAAAAACGGCATTGGCCGATCGCAGTGGGCCGCGAAGTCGACCGCGTCGAAAACGATTTGATGGGCGCCTAAACCCGTTTCTTCGTCGGGATTGACCCACGCCAGAAACGCCCCTTCGAAGTCATTGTCACCGGCGCGCGTTATTGTCTCGACGACTTCGATGGGCACGTCGCTCAAACCTTCGAAGAAGGGTGTTAGGCCAACGACATCGCTATCCTTCAAAGCGCCCGATGCATCACGTTCACCAGTGATGTGGAACCAAATCTCGGCACTGGTTCGCGACCGCCATATTGCGTAATCACCCGGATCGCACGCTAAGCGCTCAAAAGAATCCGCCGTCAATCGCTGCATCGTCGTTTGAAACGCAGCGTCGTCGTCAAAATGAAACCCGATGGTCGAAAGATTACTTACCATTGCGACCGCCGCTCATGGCTTTGCCACCCCAAGCGCAATCTGGAACCGCCGGGCAATGGCCGCGCCGTCCTTTTCCGGGAGCGCCCACGGATCTTCGCTAAGACCGATCTTGGCAACAGCAAATGACGGACCCGGCGACTGGAACAACAGCTTCACGAGGGCTGGAATGTCTGCATGTGCCGTCGCGGTGAAGGTGTTCGCAATACCGAAGCCTTTCGCCACCGCGACAAGGTCGGTCTTCTGCGAGGTCAAACCGGTCTGCCGGCCGGTTTCGCCAAAGCTTTCGTTGTCGAGCACCAGAATACCTAGATTCTTCGGAGCTTGATCGGCAACGACTGCCAACGAACCGATGCCCATCATCATTTCGCCGTCGCCAGTGAGCGCGAGTACTCGGCGATCAGGTTGCGCCAGCGCCAAGCCGAGAGCCGTCGGTACGGCCAACCCCATACCGCCCCACGAGTACAGATATTCGGGACTATCACCTGCCGCGAAGCAGTCCCAAGTCGCGCTACCTAAACCTGGCACGACAAAGGCCCCGGCCCGCGCGTTCAAAAGTTCAGCAACGAATGCGCGACGTTTAATCTTATTCGAACCGGCTGCCGCTGTTTTGTTATCGAGTGTCATTTCTGGCCGAACCCTTTCGCGCCGATAATACGCTGACTGACCAGTACTGCCGCCGACTGTTGACCGTTGAACGCCATGTCGGCCGCTGCAGCGAATGTTTCGCCGACTTGTGACGCGGCATCAACGGGGAAGCACTTGACCCCCATCGTTTCCAACACCGTTTGTGTGCCCTGCCCCATCGGCACCTGCCACGGATTGAACTCGCCCCACTGGCCGCGCATCGTCACCAGCAATAGTAGCGGGCTGCGCAAGGTGAGTGGATAGCCAACCGCGTTGATACAATTGCCAACGCCCGACGACTGCATCGCGACCATGGCGCGCTTGCCACCGAGCCACGCACCGGTGGCAACGCCGATACCTTCCTCCTCGGTTGTCAAAGTCACGAGCCGCATCTCAGGTGCGGCCTTCACGAGGTTCAGCAGTCGAATGAGACCGCCATCAGGTATCGTGCAAACGGTGGAGATATTGCGGGTCGTCATTGCGGCGAATACATCGCTCGACCAATCGTGCCCGGCTTCGGGTGTTGCTGTCATGGGGCGTGCAGTACCTCGTGTTGGCGACTTTGTTGTAGTGGGCGCACGTTAGCCATCGAATGCGCCGCCGTCACGCGCTGCGTCGCTTCCATCGTCCGAAAGCGGCTAGCTCATCTGCAAGATTGACATCGTCCTTGGCCTGCTCCTGGGGTGACGCTGCCGGCGTCGCTTGCTTGATTTTTGCGCTCGCCGCGTTTGCGGGTGCAGGTAAGCGGCGCAGTGCTTGAACCACAGGGACGATGATTGCCTGCTCCATCGAGGTTTTCAAAATCGACCGATAATGCTGGTCAATTACATCCGGGCGCGTATCGCGGATCCCGATCTGCTCCAGAAATAGGCGGCACAATGCTTCGGATGGGTTTCTAAACTCCGCAAGCACCCGATCCTTCAACCGATCGCGCAGATTCATGGCATACGCCTGCTCCGCAAGCGCTGATGGGTCGTACTCGACCGCTCGGACCATGCGAGCCAGTGATAGTTTCTGAGTATCGAGCGGCTGCTTGCAGATCGCCTCCAAGTCGATCGTCAAGAACGGCTCGGCATCGAGAACATGCGGCACATCACTGTCGATAAAAATCTCGTACATCATACCGTTGGTGGCAATACCGAGCTTCAATGTATCGCGCGCATTCCAATATCCGCGCAGCCGCGCGTGTACCGCCGATGTCGACGTGCCTGTGCCTGTCGCTGCCACGGCAATATCTGGAACTCCCCGCACCATGACGGCAAAATCGATGCTGTCGTCGTGCTCCGGCACGATGACGGAGGGGTCACCCGCGTCATAGCCCATCAGCTTGAGAAACGGCATCACCAGATAGATCCTGGTTGCCTCTTCGCTGGCACAATGTGAACGGATCCGCATTGCCCGCTCGGCGAATGCAGACAGTTGCACTTCAAAGTTATCCGGCATTTAGCCCGTGCCTCCGGGACTGTGGTCGGGAGCGCCACTCAAGTGCGATTCCCGCAGTCCCGGCAAGGCAAGCGCCAGAGTTATGTTCAGCTCATCAGTCGCTCGAGCTCTTTCAGGATCGCGCCACCCATTTCTGTAGTGCCGACGGCACGCATATTCGGCTGCATGATGTCGCCCGTCCGATAGCCCTGGGCCAAGACGCCAGCGATTGCCTTGTCGAGAATGTCGGCTTCCTTGGCCATATCGAACGAGTACCGCAGCGCCATACCAAAGGACGCGATCGTAGCGATCGGATTGGCTTTGCCTTGACCTGCTATATCCGGGGCGGAACCATGCACAGGTTCGTAGAGCGCCTTGCGAACACCGGTATTTGCATCCGGAGCACCGAGCGATGCCGATGGCAGCATCCCGAGCGATCCGGTCATCATCGCCGCTTCGTCCGATAGGATATCGCCGAACAAGTTGTCGGTAACGATCACGTCGAACTGCTTCGGATTACGGATCAGCTGCATGGCGCAGTTGTCGGCAAGTATATGATGTAGCTCGACGCCAGCACCATGCGCCTTATGCGTTGCCGTCGCGACTTCGTTCCACAACACACCGGTTGCCATCACGTTGCGTTTTTCCGCCGAATGCAATTTGCCGGTCCGCTTGCGCGCGAGGTCGATGCCGACGCGCACGATGCGCTCGATTTCCCGCGTCGTGTATACGGTGGTGTCGACGGCGCGCTTCTGTCCATCACCGAGCGTGACGATTTCTTTCGGCTCGCCGAAATACGTACCGCCGGTCAACTCACGCAAAATCAGTATATCGAGACCCTCGACAATCTCGCGCTTGAGCGATGATGCCTCCGCAAGTGCTGGATAGCAGATCGCTGGTCGAAGGTTGGCAAACAGATCCATCTCTTTGCGAAGCCGCAGCAGCCCAGCCTCCGGACGCAAATGATACGCGACCTTATCCCACTTTGGGCCACCGACCGAGCCAAACAGAACGGCGCTGGCGCCCTGCGCTTTCGCCATTGCGGCATCAGTCAGCGGCGTGCCGTGCTTATCGATCGAGACGCCGCCACATAAATCCGTAGTCGTTTCGAACTTGCCAGCGTTACTCTTCTTATTCAACAAACTGAGAATGCGCTCGACCTCGGCCATGACCTCGACGCCGATACCGTCACCGGGGAGTAGTAATAATTGATGCGTGGTCATGACCGTTTCGTCTCTTCGATGTTTGGGTCCAAAAATTATTCGAGCAAGAGCTAAACTGCGAAGTGTCGAGGCGCAACAGGTTCGACGACGGTCGATGCCGTGAACGGTTGCCACCCTTGCGCCAGCCGCGGCCCTATGAACGAGCGCAATCCCATGCAGACAGCCCGAAGTGTTTCATGTTCGCTGCACTGCAATAGCAAGTAAATTGTTATCCACAATTTGTTTTGAGGAACGATAGATCTTCAATTGCCAACGTTGGAACAAACCGGCACCATCGTTAGTGAGAGAGCCGAATTTGCCGAACGAAAAGCGCTATCTTTCATTTGACTGGGTTTGCTTGTTGTGCGCGTAGCCTGGAATAGTGAGCGCTTAGTCTCGTCCAATGTATCGCGTGGCAAGCCTAAGCGCATGATCAGTTGTGTTGCGTAATGTGTAGAGCGTTGGTTGCGTAAATGAGTTTGTAAGCCACGTGCGTACCCCATCTAGAGCAATGCCGCCGGCTGGATCCCCCGATCCAGCCGGCAAATTTGTGTAGCGCAGCGATACTTTTATCGCTGACAAGTCGAACAAAAAAACGTCGACCGCCCAGACTGCACGATGCGATGCACGGTGCCAACACACCCAGGCTTCACGCACGGCTCGCCTTCACGGCCATAGACTTTGAAGGCGTGCTGGAAGTAGCCGAGCGAACCATCGGCCTGCTTGTAGTCGCGCAAAGTCGATCCACCGGCCGCAATCGCCTCCGACAACACATCCCGAATAATCGGCACCACACGCTGAGCTCGATCAGTCGGACGGCCCTTTGCAGCCGACAGGCACGATGCACTGCGACGCGGACTGAAGCCCGCTCGAAACAATACCTCGCAGACGTAGATGTTACCGAGCCCTGCAATAATTCGCTGATCGAGCAAGAATGCTTTCAGGTCCGTCGCTTTACCGGACGCGCGCTCGGCCAGATACGAAGGCGAGAGCCCATTGCCCAGCGGCTCGACACCAAGGTCTGCAAGCAAGCGGTGTTGCTCGATCTCACTGTCGCAGCACAGATCCATGCTGCCGAAGCGCCGCGGATCGTTGTAGGTAATCGTCGCACCATTCGACATTGCAAAGACGACGTGATCGTGGGCTAAATTATTGCCCGCATCCTGCTCGAATTCACCAAGCACACCACCGCGGCCGTCAGGCAACCGGATGGCGAACCGGCCACTCATGCCAAGGTGCATGATCAGCGTTTCGCCGGTCGAGAGCCCAACCAAGATGTATTTCGCACGGCGGCTCAGGTGCTGCACCGTTGCACCAGTCAACCGCGCGGCGAAGCGCTCCGGAAACGGAAAACGCAAATCCGGCCGTCGAATATCGGCTCTGACAATACTGGCGCCCGTCATTACGGGTTCGAGCCCTCGCCGCACCGTTTCGACTTCGGGTAATTCAGGCATGGACCCTCAGCCTGTTTCGCCTTGGAGGCCTACCGCTGCAATGCTGGCAAGTGCTGCTTCCTCGTCATTATCGGAGATATCGCCAGAAACACCGATGGCGCCAAGCAATGTGCCCGCGGCATCGCGGATCAACACTCCGCCAGCGGTTGGCACCAGCGAACCGCCGGCGGCATGGGTTGCAGCTGCGATGAAATGCGGACGCTCGACCGCCATTTTCGCGATTGCCCGCGTACCGAGACCCAATGCCAACGCCCCATTGGCCTTGCCAATCGCAAGTTCGGCCCGCCGCCAACTCGTGCCCTCCGCCGCGGCGAACGCTTTTAAAGCACCGCGCGCATCGAGAACGGCGACGCCGAGCGGCAAGAACTTGGCCTTCGCGCCGTGGGCGAGGGTTGCTGCAATCATTGCTTGGGCGACATCGAGTTTCACGAGTTTGGTCCTTAACTCAAGGGCTGATCATCTCGGCGTTCTGACATATTGCGGGCTCGTGCGCATCCTCGTTAGCGATGCGGCGACAAAACCGATGGCCGATGCACCGGCCAATTGTGTAGACTTGCCTCCATGAGCGAACAGATCACAGCCGGCACCACCGCCACCCAATCGACATTCGGTATCCGCGAAGTCGCCGAAGACCAGCGGCAAGATCTTGTAAACGAAGTGTTTTCAGCGGTAGCCGAGCGTTACGACCTGATGAATGACCTCATGTCAGGCGGCCTTCACCGGCTGTGGAAGGCCGACTTTATCACCATGCTCAATCCACCCGGTGGCGCGACGCCCTTCAAGCTGCTCGATGTAGCGGGCGGCACCGGCGACGTCACTTTGAGGTTCATGGCGCGCGGCGGGTCCGGTTGTTCGGCGACGCTTTGCGACATCAGCCCTGAGATGCTCGAAGTCGGCCGCCGCAAGGTTGAATCAGCCAATCTCGCAGATCGCGTCGCCATCGTTCAAGGTAACGCCGAAGTGCTCCCGTTTGCCGACAAGACATTCGATGCCTACACGATCGCGTTCGGCATTCGGAACGTCACTCACATCGATCGTGCATTGGCTGAAGCAAGACGCGTGCTGAAACCAGGCGGGCGCTTCCTGTGTCTCGAATTCAGCCATGTCGATGTCCCAATGCTCGACACGCTCTACGACTTCCACTCTTTCAACGTCATCCCGCAACTCGGCAAGCTCGCCGCTGGCGCTGCCGAGCCATACCAATATTTGGTCGAGAGCATCCGCCGCTTTCCGACACAAGAGACCTTCGCCGGACTGATCCGGACGGCGGGCTTTGAGCGCGTAAGCTTTCGCAATCTGACGGGCGGTGTCGCCGCCATCCACTCCGGCTGGCGGTTATGAGGCTTGTGTCTAGTTAAGCAATCAGACCGTCAACCGGGTCGACACCGCGGCTTTCCGGAAACACGGTAGTACCCAGCGCGCCTGCCGGAATACCTAGATGATCGCGTAAGACGCCCTTGACGACCGTGCGTAGATCGAGCGTTGGCAACAGGTCGCGCCCTTCGTGCAGGTTTTTGTCGGCAAGTCCGGGCCACTTTGCGATGACACGACCGCCCTTGACCGCGCCGCCTAGGACAAGAGCCGCCGTCGCCGTACCATGATCGGTACCTTCAGTACCGTTCGTATATGCGGTCCGGCCAAACTCTGTCACGATGACAACAACGGTATCTTTCCATGCCGGCCCCATGCCCTCGGCGAACACCTTGATCGCTGCATCAAGGCCGGCCAGACGGGTCGCTAGCTGGCCTTGCACCGTGCCTTCATTTGCGTGCGTATCCCAACCATTGTAACTGAGTGCGCCAACACGGGGACCATCGCTGGCCGACATGAACTTGGCAGCGGTCTCGGCCGTCTCGATGAAATCCCGAAATGGCCGCTGCCCGCCTGCAGGTAAAGCCGGCGCGGACATCGCTCCCGACGGGGTCGTCATGCCGACCTTATCAATCTCCAGTCCCTCAGCGAATGCCCGGGCAAGTTTCGAATCGGATTGGCCGTATAAATCCATCAGTCGAGCGATCGTGGAATCTCGCAATTGAATTCCGTAGGCTTTCGGTATCCACGTCATGACAGGCGCCGCACCGCGCATGACGAGCGGCACCACCGCACCCATTGCCAGTCCCTTCGGGTCCGCTTTGCCAGCGATCGTCAAGCCCGCCAGTGCGCGATTGAGCCAACCGTCCTCGGCCCGGCTGACGCCACCAAGTCCGCTTTCCAAAACGTCCTGGCCGTCGAAATGCGAGCGGCCGCGATAAGGAGTGGCAACCGAATGCACCGCCAGGGCTTCACCCTTCACATAAAGACTATGCAGATATGTCATCGATGGGTTCAGGACAAAGAAGCCATCGAGTGGCAAGCCCGCCATCGGTCCGTCGCGGGTGAGAGCCAGCTTTTGGCGAATGCGCGCATAGTCTGGATCGCCGACCGGCGCGACCATCGACAAGCCATCCAGTCCACCACGCAACACGACCGTCAGCAAACGCGGATCACGCGCGCCGGCCGCGACCGGCTTCGGGATGAAGCCCCACAGCGCAAGGCTCGCAGCGCTGCCGCGAATTAGCTGACGCCGGCTCAGCGACATGTGTTCGCTACATGACATGGGCATTATCTCCTGAGAAATTCCGGCGCCATTACAAGCAGCTCAAGGCCTTGTTCGCGGGTCTCGGCACGAGCGATCGCCTGCCGCGTGAGATCGCTCAACGCGGCACCGAGCAGGTCATCCGCGATGGCGCGCGGATCAAGCATCTTGTCGACGTCACGAGCCAAACGTTCGGCAATTCGCAAACGCTCCCGGATCGCCGACGGTCCCATCCATGCGTCGTCGTCGTCTGGCCATCCCTTCGGCGAGGGCACCTGCCAAACAGGCTGCCCAAGCAGCGAAGTCAGCCGAACGATCTCGGCCGGCTTTTGTTGAATCTGCAATCCGCGAACCACCGAGATCGTGAAATCATATGGCGGTACGATCTTGGTCGCAGGCTGCGCCCAGACCTCAGGCGAACTCACCAAAGTGCGGGCCACCATGGCAAGATCGCCGTCCGTATCGCGGAAGGTTTTTTCGAGAGCGGCGACAAGCGTTGGGGGCGGGTTGTCCGACACAAAGTGGCGAGCGAGCTTCGACGCGATGTGTCGTGCCGTCGACGGATGATGCGCGAGATCGTTCAATGCCTTCTCACCAGATAGCTGGCCTTCGTCCGGATAGCGCTTGCCGGCGACCGTCCATTCACCTGGTTCGTGACGCGGCGGTGCGTAGAAGAATTTACCGGGCTCCGATCGCTCGACGTTGGCTTGCCCGACGGTCCAGCCGGTCAAAAGGCGGGCAAGGTTCGTAACATCATCTTGGCTATAGCCGCCGGCAACTCCGAGCGTATGCAGCTCGAGAATCTCCCGCGCCAAATTCTCGTTCAGCCCTTTGCCACGATTTTTGCCAGCCTTGCTGTTCGGACCAATCGAAACCTGATTGTCGAGAAATATAAGCATCGCCGGGTGCTGCTCGACCGCGCGCAACATGTCAGCAAATCGCCCCAGGACATGCGGTCGGATGGCCTCGCGCTCATAGCCTCCTGCCAAGCCTCGCACCGGCCCTTTCGCAGACGACACGCAAAAATGGTTGGACCAGAAAATCACTAGGCGCTCGACCAGCGGCTTGTCGGTTGCAACCGCGCGCTCGATCCGGGCCGCAAGCTCGTCGTTGAGGGCATCACGGCGAATTTGGGCGGGGCGAACCTCTGGGACGGACGTCGCCGGACTTGCCTTCATGTCCGCCGATGGCGTGGCTGCGGCCATCCGGGGTGTGAGAGACGATGGCGGAGGCGCAATGGTTGATGCGGGTGGTCCTGATTTTTCCGCTTCTTTTGCAAGCGCCACTGCTAAACGCTGCGCCATTTGCGCTTCTTGCGCCTCGGCATAAACCACATAGCTTGGAGTCAATTGAGGACTTTCGAGCCGCGCACCGGCCGGATCAGCCAAGCTAGCCAGCAGAAACCCACGCGGATCGCCCGCAATCTTCTTCATATCTCCTGGCTTAGGACCAAGGCCAAATCGACGAAGGGCTGTGACAGCGTCGTGCTGCGGCATGGGTCGGCCTCGACTGCAATCGTGAATATCCGGCTCCGAATCGGCGCTGCCACCAACTCAATCCGCTAGGTGTGCCAGAGCTTCCGTTAGTTCCGGTTTAACGCGCTACCGATCGTCATTCCGTCGCACTATCGACAGGCCGGTTTCGTCCCGAGCATGAACTTCGAGTAAGGCTCCAACGTGACCAAAGGGCAGTGGGGAATACGACTAAGTGGAATGGGTGTTGATACTGTTGATTACGCATACTCTTGGCACTAGATGCCAGCCGCTTCCAAATGATCATCGAGGTGATGATGGCTACGGCTGGCGTATCGATGCTATGGGGTGCACTGAGCTCGATTTAACGGGCCCAACTTAATGTCCAAGCACATCGGTCAGCTTGCCGTCGAGCACGCCGATCTGATCTAGGTATGCGCCTCGAATGCAGCCGGCATCGCGTCCACAGGCATCACGCGCGCCCAGAAAGCGATGCTGGGCGGTGCGCAAGCGCATTCGACTGCGGTGATCGGCAACCGACCAAAGCCGGCCATAAACGGTTGCCATCTGATCATCGAGCCGGCCCAGACGGGCGTCTGAGCAAATCGTGCGTTCGGCGGCTGTGCTGGCCTCGCGGCATGAAAAATCGATCGCGGCGGCTGGCGTTGTGAGTGCGCTCGCTGCAGCGGCGAGCACCACAGTCAGAGTAAGTTTGCCAAGAGCGGATTTGCGTGTGGTCATCATGGTCGGCCTCCCGTCGATTGATCATTTATTTGATGAAATCAACATGCCTTGGCCGTCACGGAATTATCAGGCCATCGGGCCGCAACCGACGACGTTTTGCGGAATCAGGCGGCAACTCGGTAATGTTGCTGATTGCGCGAGCTGGAAAAATACCGGTACGTTCCAGCAACTGCCGGTAAATCCGACTTCCATGTTCGAGATCCCAAAAATGTCCGCTGCCGATCGAAATCCCGCTGTGACACGCATCGCCAAGGCGATGATCGAAAAGAAGATTACCCAAGCCGAACTCGCCGATGCAGCGGATTGTCACGAGAAGACCGTCCAGAACTTGATGAACGGCCGGCCGGTGCGAGATCAGACACTCTTTGATGTTTGCATGGTACTGGGCCTCGACTTCGAAGAAATTAAACACGTCTGGAATGCGGCGCCGGGCGGACACGTCACTGAGCGTCACGATCCTGGACGCCCAGGCCTCGGGACAGATGTCGCGCCACTCTATATGGGGGCCTACAACAGGCTCGCAGTCGATCAGTACATCGGCGGTTACTTGACGCTGCGGCCAGCGTTCTCCGTCCCAGACATGATTATCGCTTACCGAACGGAAATCTCGTGGGATGACGGCTGGCCGAGCCTTCTGTTTGAAGAACAGAACCGTCCGGATGCCACGTACTCGCATCGTGGGCGGCTATATGTGCCCGCCTCTTCGATGTATATCCATCTGGTATCGCTAACCAAAGGCGCGATGCGCATGGTCGTGGTCTCGCAGCTGGATCAAAACGAAGAGATGCGCGGCCTGATCACAACACTCAACAAGGCGCGAGCCCAAATCATTCCGGTCGCAGCACCCATCTTATACAAGAAACAGGCGGCCTTCAGCGATACCGCGTTTGGTGAAATTACGCCGTCACACGCAGCTTTTGGCGGATATCGGCGGATGCTCAACGACACAATTGAGCAAGGCTATGCAAAATTGGTAGGCGGCTAACCGGTCCTTAACCATAACCATTCCATAACATTGCCCTGGCGAGACCGATCATTCGCCACAGTCCTCAGGCAATCGAGGATCCTAGTATTTGTAACCGTATGCGTAGACGGGGGTCTGGCAGTATGCGTTCAGTTGAGTTGCCGTGCACCGGCCGCAGCCGGTTTGCGGGTATCTTTGGTATTTTGGTATTCGCGTCAGTTGCACTGTCGCTTACCGCCTCGGCACAGACTGTCGCGCAAACGATTGCGCCACTGCAACCTGGCGTGCCGGTTCAGAGGATCACCACCACACCAATTTCAATCCCAACGGCTCCCGCGCTCCAACAGGCGGCAAGACCCGTTCCCGCCACGCCCATTAACGCTGCTGCCCTTCCGGTTGTTGAGCAGGAGGTTGTCAAAGGCGATACGACGCGGACACGCTTCGTCATCGGCCTCGAGAAACCCGCCGATTTTCAAGTCTTGTCACTTTCCAATCCCAATCGCGTCATTGTTGACATGCCGGACGTGCGCATGCAGCTGCCGGTGCAAAACAGCGCGGAATCGGTGGGCTTGGTTCAATCGTTCTATGGTGGGTTATCGGCGCCCGGAAA
Source organism: Hyphomicrobiaceae bacterium (assembly GCA_031367505.1). GTDB lineage: Bacteria > Pseudomonadota > Alphaproteobacteria > Rhizobiales > Hyphomicrobiaceae > JAKFWF01. The sequence continues at coordinate 22,564 of JANLPY010000420.1, forward strand.
AACACGCGTCGTCATCGCCGTGACAGCACCGGTGATCGTTGAAAAGGCGATCGTGGAAAAGAGCCGTGACGGAAGGTCACACCGCCTCGTTTTGGATATCGTACCCGTCGACCCCGCTCTTCGCGGCCAGCCACGCAAGCCGTTGAAGACCACGGTCGCGATGGCTTCGCTCGGCGCACCGGCAGGCGGTGGCGGCATGCAGCCACCGTTGCCTAAGCCCGCTGTTCGCCCGGAAGTTAAAGCGCAGAAAGCATTCAAACCCATCATCGTTATTGATCCTGGACATGGCGGCCATGATTCGGGTGCGCAAAAATTTGGCACCGTCGAAAAGGACGTGGTGCTGGCGTTCTCCAAGGTCTTGCGCGACAAACTCAACGCGACGGGCCGCTACAAAGTATTGATGACACGCGATACTGACACCTTTATCGAGCTCGACGCCCGGCGAGACTTCGGCGAGAAGCACAACGCCGCACTCTTTATCGCTGTGCATGCAGACTATGCTGGCGCACACGCTCGCGGAGCCACAATCTATTCACTGCGGGACGGCGTTGCCAACGACTTGAAGCGCTCGGCCAAGGGCGAAGTATCCGCCAACGTCTTGTCGGCAACAGAGCTCGCCGCCGTGAAGAAACATGACGGTGACGCCAGTACGGTCAAGAGCATCTTGTCGGATTTTGCCGAGCGGGAAGTCGAAGTCAACAAGGAGCGTACGAACCTGTTCACTCGCTCGGTGATCGATTTCATGGGTGGCTCGACCAATCTGCAGAACAATCCCGATCGATCAGCCTCTTTCAGGGTCTTGAAGACTGCAAAAGTGCCGGCCGTTCTTATCGAGCTAGCATACGTGACGAACCGCCAGGACGCTGCAAATCTCAAGTCGGACGAATGGCGCAACAAGGTGTCGAGTTCAATCAGCACGGCGGTGGAGAACTACTTCTCCAACCAAATGGCACGCCTGCCGATGTGATGACGCGATCAGAACCAAGAATAACGAAAGCCGGTCCTCGCAGACCGGCTTTGTTGATTTATGTGGCCGGTTCAGGTTTCGCACGACCGATCCGGCTAGGGGTTAAGTCACGCCATACTTGGCGGATGTTTGTGTTTGTAATGCCAGTGGAGCAGATCCATTCTACGCGTATCAGACCCAGATGTGCCCTTGGTTCGCTTACGCCTTGATAAGCAACCAGAGTTAGACTGTTGATGAAGGCGCTTATTCATTCTGGCCTCTCCATCTTCGCTGCTTTGGCAACACCAACGTAACGGGGCAAACGCCTGTGCTTCCACCCACTGCCTCACGGCAGCACGCTCGAGCTAAGGCAGCACCAAAATGAGGTGCATGCACGCGTTGTGTCATGTGTTGTCGTTCAGGACGGGAACGCGGTTGTACCGCGCGATAAATGACGGCTGACGCGTCAAGCAGCGGTCCTGTCCAAGTCCGCTTTGCGTGCAGCCGGATCGAAGTGCCGGCTAGGTCTTCGTAACCGTACAGATGCTTCAAGGCTATGAATGCCCTCAGCTCTGACGCGCACTAACGCACGTTTCAATCCCTTGTGGAGGGCCGAACCCTGCGTCTGAAATAAACTCCGACAGGAGCTAAAATAATCGATTCGCGCGTCGTTTGTTCAACAATTCCTCAGTGCGGGACGATCAACCGCAGTTGTGGCCCGTTGGCATCAATCGTCAGTGGGAGTGTACCGCTTGAATCGCCGTCAATCTGTACCGGCACCGAACTGTACTCGGGGGACAGATTTGAAACAGTCACATGACTGGCATCAAACTCGCGGACCGCCAGATTGCCAGTCGCGGTAAGCCGTCCGGTGGCGAGTTGCAAAAGCTGCCACGCCAATTCGCGACGTGTTTCGGCTCGGATAAGGATAACCTTCAGACCGGTCGAGAAAATCGAGGCATTGGGCGCCACAACAAAACTCCCACCATAGTGCCGTGCGTTCGAGACCAATAGCCAATTGGCCTTGAATTCCGCACCATCGATTGTCACCGACAGTTGATCAACCGGCCTGCGCCAAGCCCGCAGCAACGCCGGCGCGTAAGCTGCCCTTCCGCTAAATCGCTTGAGTGTTTGATTGAGCCCGTCGACCACCCGCGCATCAAAGCCGATGCCGGCCATCAGGTAGAATGGTTCGTTATTCGCCAACGCGCCTTGGACGACTTTGATGTTACCTTCGATCAGCACGTCTGCGACGCGAACGGGATCGTTCCCAAGCTCGATTTCTCGAGCGAGCACATTGCCGGTGCCGAGTGGAATAATACCGAGTGGCACGCCGCTCCCCGATATAGCCGCCGAGACCTGCCGGATCGTACCGTCACCGCCTCCAGCCACGATCATATCATGAGTGGCACATGCATCGCGAGCCATCGCCGCAGCCTGTTCTCTGGTATCAGGTTCAACCACTGTCGCTACTGCGCCGAGTGCACTGAGACGCGCAAGAACGGCCGCGACGAAACGGCGGCGCGGTACGCCCGCAGAAGGATTGAGAATGATAAATGGGCGTTGACGCATGGGTGCACGTAAAGCCACGGAAGCGCGCCTCGCGCAAACGAAATCCCCGCAAACCGTCAGGTTTGCGGGGATCACTTAGGCAACCAAAGTCGATCCGTTAGTGGGTGAGCGCCTTGCTGTCCGGCAATGTCGTCTTGGCAGACGCCTGCACAGCTTTCTGCACTTTCTCAAAAGCCCGAACTTCGATTTGGCGTATACGCTCACGCGAGACGCCAAACTCAGCCGACAATTCTTCTAGCGTCTTTGGCTCCTCAGCAAGCCGCCTTGCTTCGAAAATGCGCCGCTCGCGGTCATTCAGCGAGGACATCGCCTTCGATAAATATGATCGGCGCATGTCCAGTTCTTCATTGTCGGCAAACCGCTCGCCCTGGTCAGGCGTATCGTCGACAAGCCAGTCTTGCCATTCGCCGCCACCTTCAAGATCGGCACGCACAGGTGCGTTGAGTGAACTATCGCCACCAAGCCGCCGGTTCATGTTGACGACGTCTTCCTCGGGCACTCCGAGCTTGATTGCGATTGCCTTTACATTTTCCGGCTTGAGATCGCCCTCCTCGAGAGCCTGCAACTGCCCTTTGGTGCGGCGCAAATTGAAGAACAGCTTCTTCTGGGCAGCCGTCGTGCCAATTTTGACCAAGCTCCAGGAGCGCAATATGTACTCTTGAATTGAGGCCCTGATCCACCACATGGCATAAGTGGCGAGACGGAAGCCTTTATCCGGCTCGAACCGTTTTACCGCCTGCATAAGGCCAACGTTGCCTTCAGAGATCACTTCTCCGATAGGCAAGCCGTACCCGCGATAGCCCATGGCAATTCGAGCCACCAAGCGAAGATGTGACGTTACCAGCCGCTCGGCAGCATCGGAATCTTCATGCTCGCGCCAGCTTTTCGCCAGCATGTATTCTTCGTTCGGCTCCAGCATGGGGAACCGGCGAATTTCGTCAAGATAGCGGGCGAGACCAACTGAACCGCCCGCCAACGAGGGGAGTGCTCTGGCTGCCATTTTTTGTACTCAGTCCTCTTCATCCAGTGCGGGAGAAGCGGAACTGCTCCTCTGTTGCTAATTATTTCAAGGCGTGGTGCGAAAGCATGGCGTCAGCATGGCCCTCATCTGAACAGCTAACGCGCGTGATCTACCGATAGTTGCATGTCGTCTTGCCAAAACGCCGCCGAACGGAAGTCCGGAAGTTCGGCTTTACTGAACTAAGAAGCCCGGCGATCTGATTCAAGGGGCTTGCGCACGTTTTTCTCCAACGCTTCGATGAGACGCTTCAATACCGCCGGAGGTTTACTCGCAAACCGCAAGCTTTCTCCGGTAACCGGATGCTCAAAGCCCAGCACCGCGGCATGCAAGGCCTGCCCACGCAAACCAGCTAGAGCTTCTGCGGCATCAGGCGTGAGTTTCGACCGGCTCGTCGCAAACCCGCTTCCATATACGTCATCACCGAGTAGTGGATGTCCCACGTGTGCCATGTGAACTCGAATTTGATGCGTTCGGCCGGTCTCCAGGCCAAGCCGCAGCAATGATGCGATGCCGCCATAGGTGGCTTCAGTGGAATAATGGGTCACAGCATGACGCCCATGGATTGGAGACACCACCGCCATGCGCGTTCGATTGGTTATGCTACGCCCCAGGTGGGCATCAATCGAACCTTTCGGCATGTCGAGCTGCCCCCAGATTAGCGCAATGTATTCGCGCACCAGCCGGCCATCTAGGCCGTGGCTGGCAAACTGATCCGAGAGGCCAGCGTGCGCCTTGTCCGTTTTCGCAACCACCAACAACCCCGACGTTTCTTTGTCCAACCGATGTACGATCCCAGGACGCTTGACGCCGCCAATTCCAGACAACGTGTCACCGCAATGTGCAATCAGCGCATTGACCAGCGTACCGGTGGTATTGCCGTTCCCTGGATGAACCACGAGCCCTGCCGGCTTATTCAACACAATCAGAAATGCATCCTCAAACGCGATATCGAGCGCGATCTCCTCGCCAAGCGGCTCGGCAGCGACCGCTGCGGGTATTGCGATCGTGAGCCGCTCACCGCCTTTCGCCTTGCGGCTCGGATCAAGCACTGGTCCACCAGCATCTCGCACCGCACCGGCTCTGATGAGAGCCTGCAGCCGAACTCTGCTGTAGTCCGGCAGCTGTGAGGCTAACACCCGATCCAAACGTTGACCGCCAGCGTCGGCGCGCACTTCGACGTCAATCGTTTGCTCAACATCGGAATCCATTGGCACATCTTCTCGTGTATTCATCTTGCGGTGACCGTGAGCGCGATGGTATCTCGCACTATGTCCACACACACCACTCCCAATCCCGCCAATGCCTTCGAGCCAAAGGCCGTAGGAGACGAAGAAGCAGTTGCGCCGTCACTTTTAGCCGGTGTGCAACTGAACGATCCCCAGGTTCGCGCTCTGCGTTTCGCAGTCATCGGTATGGGAATGTTGATCGTTCTAGGCCTAATCGCTCTCATTGGGCGCATTATATACATTGTTGCGCGGCCAGGGCCGCAAATCGCAACCCAATCGTCAACAATTGCCCCAGAAGTTCGCGCTTCCCTGCCAGCTGGTGCCCATATTCGTAGTGTCGCCATACAAGGGGACCGGCTTGCGATACATTACGATGAGCCGGCCGGAAGTGGCATCGCAATTGTGGATTTGGCCACCGGCCGCGTGGTCAGTCGCGTACTGATCGTACCGGATTTGCCAAAATAATCGGCTCAATTGCATGATTGGCCACTAAATTCGCGAAATCTCTTGCCGCCTGTTGCGACCTCCCTTATAGCCAGTCGACCAAAGTGGTCCCGTTCGTCTAGTGGCCTAGGACACCAGCCTCTCACGTTGGGTACACGGGTTCAAATCCCGTACGGGGCACCAGTTGGTTGCTAACGCTTTGTAAAGTCAGAAAAGCTAGTGTTTCCGGGCGTCCTAACCGGAAAGCTGTGGCACACAACTGTGGCACATAGAGCAGATTTTACAATGCCGAAGCCGATCGCCAGACAAGGCTCACGCAACGCGCAGTTCAGTCGCCGACATCCGGCTGATCTGGTTTCGCGCAATTTGTGCGCAGGTGTGCTGGTTGTCATCGACTTCCCAGCCACCGCACAATGTCCATCGCATCAAGTCTCAGTACGAATGGAGGCATCGCGCGTTCGATTTAGTCTCGGCAGCTCCACGAGAGAGACTATTGCCGTCCGCCAAGGCATGGCCCTTGCGCACGTCGAAGGCATATGGCGCGGTTTACGTGGTGCCGCAGATCCTCTGAGCCATCGCCAGACCGTTGGACTTGCCGGTGACATCTACCGCACGTTCATCGCGCTCCACGCGGAAGAACCAGGCAGCCCAGCCGCGTGGGCAGCGGTCAAGGGCTTTAATCGTGCCGTGCAGGAAGGACGTGCGGTACCGCTAGATCGCATTCCTGAACTAGCGCTCAGAGCCATCGGACAACGCGACGTTACTGCCGCAGTGATGGCCTTTGGAGACAACTTAACGAGCGGAATAAACGCGCTTCCTAAGCCATTAGCAGGACCATCTTACGATGCCCTTGAGCGTCGGTTCGGAGCCGTAACCGACTACGTTCTCGGCAACCATCGCTTGCGTATCGACGCTACGGCTCGGCAAAGGCTGCTCGTCCAAGTTGGTCACGCAAGCACAGACGCGGCTTTCGTTTTGAAGCGCAACGCCCTCGGAGACTATTCTCCCGACCCAGCGGCCATGCGCTTTCCAACCTATGAGACGGGTCATAGCATCGCGGCCAAGATCGGCGGGCTGTCATGGCCTACGTTGATCGAGCTTTGGTCCACGCAAAATGCTGCGGCAAACAAGGCTGCCAGTACGCGTAAGCAATGGGAAGCGTTGCTCAAGCGTTTCGCAGCTTGGATCGATAAGGCTCCGGAGCAAGTCACTCGACGCGACGTGATCAACTGGATCGACAAGCGCAAGGCGAGCGGTATCTCACCCGCAACCTTGCAGACACAGGACCTAGCATGTCTGCGGAGTGCGTTTCGCGTTGGCATTGACGATGAGCGGTTCCCTGCATCGTTCGTAAGCCCAACGACAAGCGTTTCTGTGCCTCAACGAACCGGCGCTGGACAGGGTGAAGTCAGCCAACGTGGCTACACCGATGCCGAGACTACCGTCGTTGTTCATGCCGTTCTGGCTGGTAACAACATCAAACGCCGTTGGATGCTTTTGTTGCTAGTCGCCACTGGCGCTAGAGCGGGTGAGATTGGCAAGTTGAGAGCATGTGACATTCGCAAGATCGAGGGTCATTGGTGCATTGACATCACCAACGACGTTGGCCGCGTCAAGAATATCAACTCTATCCGCTCGGTGGTTATCCATCCGGCGCTTTTAGCGGCTGGCTTCCTTGAGTTTGTTGCCAAGCATGACGCAAGTGATTGGCTATTCGTGCGCCGCAGCCGCAACGCGTCCGAGCGTCCGGGAACGACCGCAGTTAATAAGCTCGCTGACTGGATCAAAACAATACCGGGGATCACGATTGGCCGACGTGTTGGTTTAGCGCCTTGTCATGGATTTAGACATGCGTTCAAGACGCGTGGGAGGCTTTGTGGCATCGCCTCGGAGACGTTGGACGCCATATGCGGTCACGAACCCTCAACAGTCGGCGCAACCTACGGTAATGTGCCGGTTCCGGTTATCGGCAACGCCATCGCGAAGATGCCAGTGCCGGGCCTGTGACCCTAACGACGCTTGGGAGCCGTCATACAAGCACGTATATTCAAGCACACTCGCCCCCCAAAAATCGACGAAAATACCATTGATTTCATTGGGTTTTTTGCCCCTAAAAACCACCCTCTCGGTACCACCCTAGCCACGGGGTGGATTGAGGACCTCCAGCCCTCGTTGATAGCTGTTATTAGAGGTTACCAACAGGCTTACTCGGCCCCCGCGTGAGATCGCCGCCAACATGACGGCTCGGTTTTTGCATGAACGGTTCTGTCACCTCATCGCCAACCCATCCTTAGACGCGTAGCGCCGCTGTGTGTCACTGGGCTGCAACAGAAGATGTATGCGCATCATGGACACCCCAAACTCAGGAACCCTTGCTCCTAGCAACGCCGCCAGTGCCGCATTGCAGACACCGGCCCAGCTCGATCCCCACGCATCGACTGACCATCTGGCGCAAGCGCAGCTCGATCGTGATGCCGTTGCTGCTGGTCAATCACGCGTTCGCCGCCGCGCCGAACACGCTATCAACTCCAGTAGAGGCGCAGACACATCCGCAGGACGCGTCGCAGTACGGCACAGCGCCGGTGATTTCGCGGACGCGCTTCTGCGCCATGTTCAAGCCGCTGCTATGGGCCGTCCAGGGCCGCGCTATGTCGGGATGAACGAACTCGGCAAAGCCGCTCGAATGGTCGAGCCGCGTGCCCCGCTAGTGTTCCTGTCCCGCGTCGCTGTGATAGCACTTCGCAACGCAGTCAGCGCCGCTGCGATGCGTAAAACAAATGGGATGCGAGCGCTGACCGTCGCGACGCAGATCGGTAATGACATTGCCGACGAGTTGCTGGCGGAGAGGTTCGACGAAGCTGAACCTCACCTACTCGGCACGATCCTGTCGAACGCTAAGAAGCGTGGATCATCACCGCGTCACACAGCGCGAGCGGTGCGCAAGGCCGACACAGCCTTCGGCCTCGGTCTGAAACCCGATTGGCCGGTGCAGCATATTGGTCTTGCAGTTCTCAACTGTCTCTCGGAACTTGGCACGGTCGTTCGTGTCCAGAACCGCGGAGGGCGTGATGGGCACTGGGTCGAGTTTACACCCTCCGCAGCTACTTGGTTCGCGGATTGGAACAACGTTGAAGTGTCGCTGGGTGTCATGCATCAACCGATGATCATGGAGCCGAAGCTGTGGACCGACATTACAGGCGGTGGGTACGTCTCAGAGAACATACGCCCGCTACAGCTTGTGAAGCGGTGCCGTCCCGCGCAGCGTGAAGCGCTTCGGAAGGCCGACCTTACGCGCGTGTATGCTGCCATCAACGCGGTGCAATCGACGCGCTGGCGCATCAACGATACTGTCCGCGCGGTGGCGGCGGAGATGTGGTTGCGTGGAGGAAATGTAGCCGGTCTACCGAGTAGTGAGCCGGAGGCAGTCCCTCAGTCGTCCGAGGCTGTCCGAAACGACGTACGCGGCGGTGATCTCCGCCGTGAACATCGCAATCTTACGCGCACTATACACTCGCAGAACGCGCGGTCGCTGTCAGTTCGCATCGGCATCGCGACGACGCTCAGCGTGGCGATGCGGTTCTCGCCGCACAACGCGATCTTTTTTGTACAACAGCTTGACTATCGAGGCCGGATGTATCCCGTGCCGACCAGCCTCACGCCGCAAGGCGATGACCTGCATAAAGGCTTGCTCGCCTTCGCAGACGGCAAGGCTCTCGGCATCTATGGTGCGAAGTGGCTCGCGATACATGGGGCGAACAAGGCTGGCTATGACAAGCTAGCCTTCGAAGATCGCATCGCATGGGCCAACTCTCCCGACACCATCGCGCTTGTCCACCGCGTTGCCGACGATGCACTCGCGAACCGCGCTGACTGGACTGACGCCGACGAGCCGTTCCAGTTTCTTGCGTGGAGCTTCGAGTGGTCAGCGTATCACCGCGACGGCCAGCGGGCGGAGTTCGCTTCGCACTTGCCGGTGTCGATGGACGGAACGTGCAACGGGCTCCAGCACTTCGCGGCCATGTCACGCGATCCTATCGCGGGTGAAGCCGTAAACCTGATACCCAGCGCAACACCGCAGGACATCTATCAACGCGTCGCCGACGAAGTGATTATCGCTCTCAAGCGTGACCCAGACAACTGGCTCGCCGGTCACTGGATAAACTTCGGCATCGACCGAAGTCTGATGAAGCCGCTAGTGATGACACTGCCATACGGTGCGACCGACTTCGGCCGCCTCGAAACGATCTTCGCGGCGATTGCAGAACGCACCGCCAAGACCGGCTACTGTCCCTTCGGAAGCAGCGTCGTCGAAGCCGCGTTGTTTTTCCGTACCGCCACGAACGCCGCGATGGGTGAGATTGTATGCGTAGCGCCCCGCGTAATGGCGTGGATCAAGAGTATCGTTCGCGGTGCGCTGACCGAGAGCCCCAACAAGCCGCTATCGTGGACGACGCCGGTTGGTTTCCCGGTCGTCGGAGACGTGCGTAACGTATCGCGAGGCGAGAACATCTCAACCTACTTCCACGGTCGGCGCGTTAGGCTAGTGGCGCAAGTAGAAGCGCTCCAGCAGAACCGCGAAGCTCATGCCACGAACGCAGCTCCGAACTTTATCCAAAGCCTAGATGCGGCGCATCTAATGTTGACCGTCAACGCGGCGAAGGGTGTCGGCATCGATGCCTTCGCGATGATCCACGACTGCTACGGCACCCATGCCGGTGACGCGGAAACCCTGGCAACGACGCTACGCGACGCATTCGTTGTCAACGCCGGAGGAAGTTTGCAGCACTTTGCCGGAGCAATAATGCAGCGTTGATCCAAGCAATAAGGCCCCCGATCGGGGGCCTTCTTGCTTGTCGCGTTTTAGTCCTAAGAGATGCCGTCCGCTGGCGGTTCGGTCTTGGCGCGGCGTGAGCGCCGCTTGGAATGAGCGAGGCGGAAGCTGTCGCCGTTCATTTCGAGGATGT
>JANLPY010000422.1:0-8070 GCA_031367505.1 Hyphomicrobiaceae bacterium
CGCAAACCGCTTCTCGAATGCCACGGCGGTCTTCGGGAAATCCCGCCACAGATCGTCTTTGTGCTCGTCCGACATGCTCTATCTCCTTGATGGACAAAGCTGACGACATCATTGCGCCGTAACTAAGGAGACAGGTATGGCGTAGCTTCCTTGAACACTCTCTTCAGGCTTACGACGAATTGAAGGCGAGCCCAGCGGCGGTGGGTAGTCAAGTAACGATCTTGGCTTCTGGGAATGCGGAAGAAATAACACCAGGCTATGACCTAGTGTATATCGACCCACCATATATTAATCGCCAAGAACGTTATAATCGCGACGACTACTGGCGGCGCTATAATTTTTTGGAAGGCCTTGCGCAATATGAACGGTGGCCAAAGCTAATTAATGTCAACTCGGACATCAAAATGATGTCGCCGCCTACATGGTTTGATGCGTGGTCCACTCGACGCAGCTTCAAAGATCGACTCTTTTCGCATATTGATACGCATCGTCGCTCAATCGTCGCGCTCTCATATGTTACTGACGCAGAGCCACAAGAATTAGAAATCAAGCAATATTTTGAATCCAAATTCAAGCAATTATCTGTTCATTCAACCGAACATAGTCACGCACTAAGCAAATCCCGCAAGCGAGAACTCCTTTATATTGGACATCCTCGCTGATGAACTTTGAAACTGGCAAAATAAGTGTCCCACTTTGGCTAGTTCTGGTCGTAGCCATAGGTGTCGTCGCTCTGGCTTTTGGTGGCGAAATGGCCCAGTGTAACCGCACCGCCCATCGCCATCGGTGATGGTACGGCAACCATGCCGCAGCCGCCTTCGAGACCGCGACCGAGCGAGGCGGCACGTCGGCTATCGAATGGACTTCTGCCTACAAAGGAACGTAACGGGAAACGGTCGAGTTGCATCACTTTCTGCCAAATCCGACGGCTCTGCGGTGGCAGAAGCAACTTCAGCTACGGACATCGTCGGCGCGCACGACGGTATCATCAATGCCGGTTTAACCGATGGCCGCTCCGGTGTAGGTACGCCCTGTTCGGCTCACGGGCGACCAACCGATCGCTGGCTGCTGCTCGCACCACCAGCACACCACAACCAGCCCGTACACCCTAGCGGTTCAACGCCAGCACCAGCGCCTTGGCTTGGCCACCGTTCTCGTTGATGTAGCCGGTGAACAGGCGGTTGAGCTGGCCGGTCATCCAGAAAGTGAGCACCTGCGCGTCGCGTACTTTGTAGCTGCCGCCGGTCTTCGCAAGCATCCAGGCGACGTCGTAGCTGGCGCCGTCCTTCATGTGGATTGTGCTATCGACCATCAAACCGTATTTTGCTGGCCGCGAGTTTGGCTGAAACGTCACGTGGCTGATCTGATACTTCTGCGCTTCGCCAATGGCGTAGCGCGACATCCAGCGTGTCATGCCGGTGAAGTAGGCTTGCTTTTCAGCCGGTCCGAGCTGGTTGCCGAACTCGCCGAGCCCTTGGCCCCCCATGTAGCTGAGATCCGCATGCCGCAGGATCACCGACTGCAATGTGGCAGCCGACCGGGTGCGCGAGGCGCCGATCAGGTCCTTCGCAACGCCATCCATGTAGCGCACGGCCGGATCGGCTGATTGCGCATTGACGGTTGTTTGGTTCAATGGGCTGAGCGACAACAGACCGGCGAAAAACGCCACAACAAGGCCTAGGCGCCAGGCGCGACCGGCGTCGATGGTTGCGGAAACGGGCATGCAAAGCACTCCAGGCAAGGTCCGGCTCTTGAGAATCCGGATGATCGAACGTTACGCTTATAGCCTCGTCGCTCACATCTGTAGCGGTTTTAAGGCCACAGGTTGTATCGTGACATTTATCCAAAGCAGTAGCGGCGACTGTCGCTCAACACTGGTTAATACTTGATTTCCGAACAGCCCATTTAAGCGCGTATGACGTTGACAACGATCCTCAGCGTCTGGCCACGCTCGATGATGCGGCCCCAAGGACGAACGGCCGGCACGATCTCATCATGGACAATGGCCTTCGAATCCGGAACTGAAAACTCGTTTTGATTTCGTTCCAAACTGACGCGTCCGATAACGATGCAGGCCAATGATCGTTGATCCCAGACCTTCGATTAAAGCTTGCTGCGGCGCGCGCGAGTTGGTCGGCAGGCGTCCGATCAATGCGGGCGTGAACATGCCCGGCGCCGGCTTCCGCGTTGCTCGCGAAATGCCGCGCGTCCTGAAATAGTTGGGTATTAGGCGGCTTTCAGTTTTGCCGCCGGTAGCGTCACGCGCTCGCGCTCGTACATCGCGCGAGCTGGAATTTCCGCAACATTGAGCAGTGCTGCAACGGCATCGACCTGCGGTTGGGCGATCCTGTCCGCCATGTGCAGTACGACTGATTTCGATGCTTCCTCATGAATGAGTACGATCTCATGATGTGCGCCCGATAGGGTGGTGCGAACGTGATGCGCGACCCCTTTATATGCGGCTAGCGGCTCGCTCCAACCGCCGCCGTCAGCGAGCCAGCGGTCTGTAGCAACCACCGTCTGGTCGCAGACGACAATTCGACGAGGCGCGCGCGCCCGGCGAACGAGCCGCTTCATCGGAACGGCAACAAAGCCAATCCCAATCGCCAGCGCCAGACCCAATTGGATTGCCGTCGCCGGGTGCTGCGCAATCGTCAAAAAAGCTGATGGGTCGAGTGCCGCCAGGCCCGCCACCAAGCCGAAGGGCGTCAACAAGACGCCGGCGGCTAAGGCGATCGAGAGGCTGGTCGTCACAAAGCTCGCAATCGAAACGCGCTGTTCGAGAGTGATCGGCAAACTTGGGACTGATCCCAACACCTGTCCGCCGTCAACGCGCGCGTAATCCATGTCGCAATCCCCGCAAGGCATCTGTTTCACGCAGTTTAAGCGGGCTTGGTTAGCAAACTATTCAACCTCATTCGGAACGTCGCTCTTGACATATAAACATATGTTTATATGCTTTGCTCTCGAACGGGAGATCAAGAGTGTCAAAGCTTGGAGCAGATGCGGTTGTGGCGGCGCTGAAGGCAGCAGCCGAGCCGACGCGTTTGCGTATCCTGCTGTTGCTGTCTGGCAGCGAACTCAGCGTCAAAGACCTGACGCGGATCCTGGGGCAGAGCCAGCCGCGCATCAGCCGTCATCTAAAATTGCTGCACGAAGCCGGTCTGATTGAACGCAGCCGCGAGGGCAGCTGGGTCTATTTCACGCTGGGATCGGGGGCGGGGGCAGCCGTGCTCGCGCGCACGCTGGTCGAGCAGGTGGATCTCGGAGATGGTCACGTGGCACGCGATCGTGAGCGAGCTGAAGCGCTCAAGCTTGAACGCGAGACGGCGGCCCAGAATTATTTTGCGGTGCATGCCGCCGAATGGGATCAGATCCGTTCGCTTTACGTCGCTGAAGCGGACGTCGAGGCGGTCATGCTCCAGGCGATAGCGGGGCGAAATTACGATCTTCTTGTCGATCTGGGCACCGGCACTGGCCGTATGCTGGAACTGTTCGCCGAGCACTATTCTCGCGGCCTGGGGATCGACGTGAACCATGCCATGCTTGCGTACGCGCGCTCCAAGATTGGCAGGATCGGTCACGGCCGCGCCAACGTCCGGCAAGGCGACATCTACAACTTGGCGCTGGGTGATGGGACGGCTGGCGCCGTTGTTATGCACCAGGTGCTGCACTTTTTGTCCGATCCCGCGCGCGCGATTAGAGAAGCCGCGCGCGTGCTAGAGCCGGGTGGCGATCTGCTGATCGTCGACTTTGCCCCGCACGATCTCGAATTTTTGCGCGAGCAGTTTGCGCATGACCGGCTCGGGTTTTCGCGCGCCCAGATCGATAGTTGGGTGCGCGATGCGGGCTTAGAGCCGATCGCGGCGCGGGAGTTGGCGCCGCCGCCATCATCCAGCGGCGATAAATTGACGGTGTCTTTGTGGTTGGCTCGCCGGCCTGGCGTGAGAGCCAGTGCGAAAGCGGGAATGCCGGGCGTCGGCCAGTTCGAAACAACGGAGTGATGGCAATGATATCGGCAACAGCAGAGCGTCGCAGCCGGCTCGTTGGTTCGGGCGAGGTCGATGTTTCGTTCGAGTTCTTCCCGCCAAAGAGCGAGAAAATGGAAGAAGCACTTTGGACCTCGGTCCGGCGGCTCGAGCCACTGGCGCCGAAGTTTGTTTCGGTGACCTATGGGGCTGGCGGCTCGACGCGTGAGCGCACCCATCAGACGGTTTCACGGCTGGTGCAGGAAACGCGGCTGCTACCGGCGGCGCATCTGACATGTGTCAGCGCGACCAAGGCCGAAGTCGACGAGGTGGTTCGCGAATACTGGGCGGCCGGCGTTCGTCATATCGTCGCGCTTCGCGGCGACCCGCAAGCTGGCATCGGCACGCGGTATGAACCGCACCCTGGCGGCTATGCCAGCACGGCGGATCTGATCGCCGGCATAAAAAAGATCGGTGATTTCGAAATATCGGTTGGCGGCTACCCAGAGAAACATCCGGAGAGCGCCGATGTTAGTGCCGACATCGAGCACCTGAAAGCCAAGGTCGATGCCGGGGCGTCGCGCATTATCACTCAATTCTTTTTCGACAATTCGCACTACTTGCGCTTCGTCGAAAAGGCACGGGCGGCCGGCATCTGGTGCCCGATCCATCCCGGCATCGTGCCGATCCATAACTACAAACAAGTGTCGAGCTTCGGCGCCAAGACCGGGACCACGATGCCGGCCTGGCTCTCGCGCCGCTTCGAGGGGCTCGATAATGATCCGGCGACAACTCAGCTCGTTGCAGCAGCGGTTGCCGCCGAGCAGGTGATGGACCTCGTCGATCAGGGCATCCGGCATGTGCATTTCTACACGCTCAATCGCGCCGATCTCGTCTACGCCATCTGCCATCTGATGGGTTTGCGCCCACGCGCGACCTCAACTCCCCAAGCGGTGAACGCATGAACTACGCACAATCGCGAGCAGTGCTCGACAAGGCTGCGGCCGAACGCATCCTGATCATCGATGGTGCCATGGGCACGATGATCCAGCAGCATAAGCCGTCGGAGGAGACCTATCGCGGCCGCCGTTTCGCCGACTGGGGTCAAGACGTGAAAGGCAACAACGAGTTGCTCTCGTTGACCCAGCCGGCGATGATCGAAGGCATCCACGAAGCCTACTTCGCGGCCGGCGCCGATATCGCCGAGACCAACACGTTTGGCGCGCAAGTGATTTCGCAAGCCGACTACGGCATGCAGGCGCTCAGCTATGAAATGAACGTCGAAAGCGCGAAGCTCGCTCGGATCGCCGCCGATGTGTGGACCAAGAAAACGCCGGACAAACCGCGATTCGTCGCCGGTGCCATCGGCCCGACCAACCGCACGGCGTCGATCTCGCCGGACGTCAATGATCCGGGCTATCGCAACACCTCGTTCGATGAGTTGCGCGAGGCCTACAAGGAACAGACCCGCGGGCTGATCGTTGGCGGATGCGATATCATCTTGATCGAGACGATCTTCGATACGCTCAATGCCAAGGCTGCCGGTTTCGCGGTGCTCGAAGTGTTCGACGAGATGAAGGTCGATCTGCCGGTGATGATCTCCGGCACCATCACCGATCGTTCCGGTCGCACGCTATCTGGGCAGACCACCGAAGCGTTCTGGTACTCGATGCGCCATCTGAAGCCGTGGGCAATCGGCCTCAACTGCGCGCTGGGTGCCGAAGCCATGCGCCCCTATCTCGCCGAGCTGTCGCGGATCGCCGATACGCGTGTGTTTGCGTATCCGAACGCCGGCTTGCCGAATGCCATGGGCGAGTACGACGAGACCCCGCACGAGATGGCGTGCCTCGTCGAGCCGTGGGCGCAAGATGGTTTGCTCAACATCATCGGTGGCTGTTGTGGCTCGACCCCCGATCACATTGGCCATATCCGCGAGCACGTGAGCAAGTTCAAGCCACGCAAGATCCCGGTGATGGCACCCAAGATGCGCCTCTCCGGCCTCGAACCATTCGTGATGGGGTGATGCGATGACCCATGTGGCGGTGAAAACGGTTTTGTGTAATTTGCCGGATGACGAATGCGCGAAATTGGAGCAGGCACGGCACATCGCTAAGCGCGTTATAAGAGACGCAAAACAGATTGTGCATTCTTGGGCGGTATTATCAAACTTTCAACGGCGGATCCACGAAGATGAGATGGTCGGTAAATGGCTACCGATCGAAAATCCTTCAGGCTTAATCGAAGTAATTGACGCTCTCTACCTTACTGCAATCTTGGCATTTATGCGGATGACCGATAATCCCGGTACGGATCGCCAGACCGCCTGCAGTCTAGTTGGATACTTGGAAAATGAAGCAGTTTATCGTGCAGTTACTGACGAACGATGGTTGCAGGAAATAGAGCGGCAGTTGGGGTGGGCCGGTGTTCCGGCCACAAGCCGCGATCAGTCAGAACGCATCGGCTGGCTTCTAGCTCGCGTTCCGAAAGGTTGGGGGAGGGACGCGGTTGAGCCGGGCTGTCGGCAACTTGTCGATGCCCGCGGAGCTTTGAGAGGATTACGCAACCACCGCTTTGCTCATTCAACGCCTCATATCAATTTAGATTGGCCCTCTGTGCAAGAGCTTGCGGCTATCATGAAATTCGCCGCTGAATTGTCGAACACCGTTCAAGCGATCTTCCTCGTCGACAGCGCAACTTTGCAGCTCAGTTTCACGGTGGAACCAATGTTAGGTGGCGTGTGGGATGATTTATTCGAGGGAATACGGCGTCGAAACGTGTCTGTGCCTTCCCCGCAACGGGACTTCCAAGTGGTCGCGCCGGGATGACGGTACTGGGGATTGAGGCAGTTTGGCGGGAAGTTCATATACGGAATGAAACAGTGACCACTACTTCTGCAGCACAGTCTTTTATCAACGTCGGTGAGCGGACGAACGTCACCGGATCGGCGAAGTTCCGCAAGCTGATCGAAGCCAACGATTATCAGGCGGCGCTGGCTGTGGCTCGCCAACAGGACGAGGCCGGCGCTCAGATCATCGACATCAATATGGACGAGGGCTTGCTCGACAGCGAGAAAGCCATGGTCAAGTTCCTCAACATGATCGCGTCGGAGCCCGACATATCGCGCGTGCCGGTGATGATCGATTCATCGAAGTGGAACGTGATCGAAGCCGGCCTCAAGTGCGTGCAAGGCAAGGCGATCGTCAACTCGATCTCGATGAAAGAAGGCGAGGCGCAGTTCCTCGAACAGGCGCGCAAGGTGCAACGCTACGGTGCGGCCGTCGTCGTCATGGCGTTCGACGAGCAGGGCCAAGCCGACACCATCGAGCGCAAGGTTTCAATCTGTGAACGTGCCTACAAGCTGCTGACCGAGAAGGTCGGCTTTGCGCCGGAAGATATCATCTTCGATCCCAACATCTTCGCGGTCGCGACTGGCATCGAGGAGCACAACGGCTACGGCGTCGCCTTTATCGAGGCGACCCGTCAGATCAAGGAGAAGATGCCGCTGGTCCACGTATCGGGCGGCGTGTCGAACTTGTCGTTCTCGTTCCGCGGCAATGAGCCGGTGCGCGAAGCCATGCACTCGGTGTTCCTGTATCACGCGATCAAAGCCGGCATGGATATGGGCATCGTCAACGCCGGACAGTTGGCTCTGTATGACGACATCCCGGCCGAGCTTCGCGAGCTGTGCGAAGATGTCATCCTCAACCGTCGCGATGATGGCACCGACCGGCTGCTCGACGTCGCGGCCAAGTACAAGGGCGATGGCGCGAAGAAGAACGAGAAGGACTTGCGATGGCGTGAAACCTCTGTCGAGGAACGGCTCAAGCATTCGCTCGTTCACGGCATTACCGACTTCATCGAGTTGGATACCGAGGAGGCACGCCTTGGTCTCGACAAGCCGCTGCACGTGATCGAGGGCCCGCTGATGGCCGGCATGAACGTCGTTGGCGACCTGTTCGGCCAGGGCAAGATGTTCCTGCCGCAGGTGGTGAAGTCGGCGCGCGTGATGAAGAAGGCCGTGGCTTACCTGGAACCCTTCATCAAGGCCGAGAAGAAGCCGGGCGAGGCAGCGCGCGCGCTCGGCAAGATCGTGATGGCGACG
>JANLPY010000425.1:0-17233 GCA_031367505.1 Hyphomicrobiaceae bacterium
CGCAAACCGCTTCTCGAATGCCACGGCGGTCTTCGGGAAATCCCGCCACAGATCGTCTTTGTGCTCGTCCGACATGCTCTATCTCCTTGATGGACAAAGCTGACGACATCATTGCGCCGTAACTAAGGAGACAGGTATGGCCGAAACGTCTCGCAAAGCTATCCGAACCGCTTGCAACACGCCATTGCGGGCGCGTTATGCGATAGAAAAATCAATTTTGAGAACGATGCCCTACTTCGGCCTCAAACGATTCTTTTTACAACCGCAACCGGCTCTGCGAATCAATTAACAGAATTCGCCGTTTGCCCCTAGGGTGTGATCGCCTTTTTTATTTGTGGCAGCTCTGTGGCGACAAGTGCGACAGACCGGCCACAGCAGATGTGGCGCAAAGCACACGTGGGACGATCAATGGAGCTTTGGCGGGTCGGGATCGATGTTGGCGGCACCTTCACGGACATCGTGGCGCTGGCTCAGTCAGGCACGCTTCGACAAGCCAAAACCCTGACAACTCCCGCCGATCCATTGGGCGGGTTGCTCAAAGCATTGGACGCCATCGGGCTCAATTGGGCTGATGTGTCAGCACTCGTGCACGGCACCACACTCATCACCAACAGCTTGGTTGAAGGACGACTTGCCCGTGTGTTTTTGGTCACAACCGCCGGTTTCGAGGATCTGCTGGAAATTGGCCGGGCGAGCCGTGATCAGCTGTATCGCCTCGATGCGGCCCCCCGCGTCAAACCCGTCGTGCCGCGTGAATTGGTTGTGGGGGCGGCCGAACGCTTGGCGCACGACGGCACCACAATCGAGGCGTTATCAGGCGCGGAAGTGGTCCGCGTGGGCGTCGCGGCGTTGGCACAAAATCCAGAAGCGGTCGCCATCTGCCTGTTGCATGCCTACGCCAACCCCGAGCACGAGAGGCGGTTGGCGGCCGCTCTGCGCGAACAATTTGCGTTCGTTACAACGTCCTGCGATGTCAGCCCTGAAGCACGTGAGTTCGAGCGGGCAACCGCCACATGCCTCAATGCCGCAGTCATGCCAAGAGCGTCACGTTACCTCGATCATCTGACCGCAGCTGTGCCACCTGAAACATCGCTGCATCTGTTTCATTCGGCTGGTGGAATGGCACCGCCCGAGCTGCTTCGTGATTTGCCGCTGGCCCTGGCCCAGTCCGGACCGGCAGCAGGCGCGCATGCGACCGCAGATGTTTGCCGAACTTTGTCGATCGGGCAGGCGGTCGGGTTCGACATGGGTGGCACCACGACAGACGTTTGCCTGATCATCGACGGCACAGTCACCATTCACAGTGCGGCCAAACTGGGTGGCTATCCGGTGCGCCAGCCCATGGTCGGCATCGAGTCTGTAGGTGCGGGCGGCGGCTCGATCGTCAGAGCCGGAAATGGTGGATTGACGATCGGGCCGGACAGCGCTGGCGCAGCACCAGGTCCTGCATGCTACGGGCTCGGAGGCGAGGCGCCCACCATCACGGATATCAACGCAGTCCTTGGCTTCCTCGATCCTGGACGGGCGCTCGGCGGTGAGATCCGCATTGACGTCAACCGTGCCCGCCTGGCATTGCAACCAATCGCCACCAGCCTCGGATTAGGCATCGAGGATACCGCCATTGGCGTGCTTGACGTCGCCAACGCCGTCATGGCGCGCGCCCTTGGCAAGGTGACGGTGCAGCGCGGTATTGATCTCAGGCAATCGACCCTGGTGGCTTTCGGGGGCGCCGGGCCCATGCATGCGGCCTCGCTCGCGCGTCACGTCGGCATTGCCCGCGTACTGGTGCCAAACGCATCGAGCGCATTTTCCGCGTTCGGTTGCGTGACGGCCGAACCGATGTTCACTCGTCAACGAACCGTGCGGTTGTCGAGCGCCACCTGGAACGCCGCAACATTTGAATCAGCCATTGAAGAACTGGCGACGGCGACCCGCGCAGGACTAGGCAACGCCGGCGCCAGTTCGACCACCGTGATGCTGCTGATCCGCTATGTCGGCCAGAGCGTTGCCGTCGAAGTGACGTGGCAGCCGGGCGACGACATTCAAGCGATCGGCGATCGTTTCCGCCTGGTGCATCACCAGTTGTATCGCTACGCGACGGCCGAGCCATTCCTGATCGATAGCATTCGTGTGACCGTTAGCGCCCCAAAGAAGCGCCAGCTGGCGCCCCTTATCGCACCATCAGCGCCCGCTTCCAGTGTCGGGATGCCCGCTGCCTATCGATCGAGCCAATGCCTATTCGCGCGCGGCAAAGCTGTTGCAACACCCTGGTACGATCGCGCAACTATACCCGCCGGATCGACATTACCCGGCCCGTGTATTCTCGCCGACGCCTGGTCGACGATCGTGATCCCGCCAGGGGCCACCGGCCGAAGCGACGAGCACGGACACATTCTCATCGAGGTATGAGACCGCCCGAGCCGATCGAATTTTCAGCGCCGCGATCAAACAACGGGCAGATGCCGTATCTGCTTGCCCCTTGGGCAAGTCGCGACCATAGGCTAGGCTGTCAACGCCATTGCCCAATCATACAACGGGGATCTTGTTCATGCGCATCGTTTCATTTGGCCGCTCGCTTTTTTGCACCAGCATCGCTTTGGGTTGCGTAATCGAGCTGAGCTCGTCACGAGTTGACGCGCAGACCCGCGCCGAAACGTTACGGCAGGTGACCGGCAACGCGGTCAACACACTCGACCCGACGATGCCCGGATCGACGCGCGAGGCGTTCGGCATTTCGATGCATACCTATGATCGGCTGGTCACGTTTGGCCGCAAACCCCAAGGCAACGGCTTCGTCTTCGATTACGACAAAATCCGCGGCGAATTGGCCGAGAGCTATACTGTGTCACCCGATGGGCTGAAGCTCACGTTCAAGCTGAAGAAAGATGCCAAGTTCCATGACGGCACGCCGGTCACCGCCGATGACGTGAAATGGTCGCTCGATCGGCACGTGTCGTCTAAATCGCTGGCGGCATCGCAGTTGGCGACGGGCTCCCTGACCAAACCGGAGCAGTTCAAAGCTATCGACCCGCTGACATTCGAGGTCACGCTTGAGAAACCCGACCGATTTGCACTCCCCAATCTGGCGGTCGTCTACGCGATCATCATCAATAGTAAACTCGCCAAGAGCAAAGCCACCCCGGAAGACCCATGGGCGCAGGCTTGGTTGAAAGAGAATACCGCCGGTAGTGGTGCCTACACACTCGAGACGTTCAAGCCCGGCGAACAGGTCAGCCTCAAGCGAAACGAGGACTGGAAAGGCGCAATCGATCGCAAGCCCGCGCCGTTCAAGCGCGTCATCATGCAGACAGTGCCGGAAGCCGCGACGCGCGCCAGCCTGATCGAGAAAGGCGACGCCGACCTGTCGATTGATCTATCGGCCAACGATGTGCTGTCGTTGGAAGGCAAAGGCAAATTGAAGGTTGTCTCGACACCGCAGTTCAACGCCTTCACGCTGATTGCCTTCAACACGCAGATGGCGCCATTCGACAAAGTAAAGGTGCGTCAGGCGATCGCCGCGGCGTTACCCTACGATGACTTGTTCAAGGCATCGATTTTCCAGCGTGGTGCACCACTACACAATGGCAAATGGACCGGCGAGCCGCCAACCAGCCTGTTCCCGCAGCCGATGCCGTTCGCCCAGGATCTGGCAAAAGCCAAAGCCCTACTGACCGACGCTGGGTTCCCGAACGGCTTTGAAACGACGTTCTCGTTCAACGTCGGTTCGGCGACGATCAGCGAGCCGATGGCGGCGCTGGTCAAGGAATCCCTTGCCAAAATCGGCATCAAGGTCGAAGTGCAGAAACTTCCCGACGCACAAATTTCGACGATGGTCTCGGAAAAGAAGCTGCCGTTCCTCACCGAGAACTCGATCGCGTGGCTGCCATCGACCGACTACTTCTTCCGCGTATTCTTCAACGGACCATCGCGTTGGAACTACTCGTCGTGGGCGAATGCCGAAATCGATGCACTGACCAAGAAATCGCAGTTCGAAACCGATCCTAAAGCCTACGAAGTGCAAGCCAAGCGGATGGTCGCGCTGGCCGCCGAAGAGGTACCGCTGATCCTGCTGTGGCAGCCAAATCAGGACGCGGTGATGGCGCCCTCGATCGAGGGTTACACCTACTGGTTTCACCGCCAGGTCGACTTCCGCGACCTGAGCCGCAAGCCCTGACGACCGATCGCATGATGACATTGACGAGCATAGCGCGCAGGGCGGGGAGACGATTTATCTCCTCGCTGCCAGCGTTGCTGGGCGTCGTCATTTTCACTTTCATTCTGATGCGGGTGCTCCCCGGTGACCCAGCCGTGTTCTTCGCCTCCGGCCCGAACGCGGGGCAGGCCGAGATCGACGAATTGCGCCGGCAGATGGGGCTCGACAAGTCGATCCCGCATCAATTGCTGCTGTATCTGCGTGACATCGGCACCGGTAATCTCGGACGCTCGCTGACCACCGGACAACCAGTGCTGGCCGACATCCGCCAACGGTTGCCAGCTTCACTCGAATTGACATTCACCGCATTGACGCTGGCCCTGTTGCTGGCAATCCCGCTCGGTGTTGCAGCGGCCATGCGCCCGGGTTCTCTCGTCGATCATGTTGTCCGGTTTGCGTGCACGCTTGGCGTTTGCGTGCCAACCTTCGTATCGGGCCTCCTGCTGATTTATGTGTTTTACTATTTGCTCGGCTGGGCACCTGATCCCACTGGCCGGCTCGACATTTTTACGTCACCGCCTCAGCGTCTCACCGGCTTCCTGATGATCGACAGTCTGTTCGCCCGCGACGGCGAGGTCGCACGTGCAGCGGCGAGCCAACTCGTATTGCCAGCCGCGACGATGGCACTCTTTGTTTTGGCGCCCCTCGCCCGCATGACGCGCGCCTCAATGCTGGCAGTGTTGGGAAGTGACTATATTCGGACCGCCGAGGCGATGGGCCTGTCGCGTCCCCGCGTGATCATCGTCTACGCGCTGCGCAACGCCTTGCTGCCGGTCCTGACCATCGCTGGCATCGTGTTCTCGACGATGCTCGGCGCCAACGTCCTCGTCGAGAATGTGTTCTCGTGGCCCGGCGTCGCGTCATATGCACTTGATGCGTTGCTGTCGGCCGACTATGCCCCGGTGCAGGGCTTCGTATTGCTGATGGCATCGATATTCGTCGTCGTAAATCTGACGATCGACGTGTTGTACGGCCTCGCCGACCCGAGGATCGGCATCGAATGAGCATGTCGACGCTTGGTCATGTGGGCTACGTACTGCGCGGCAATCCGCTGACCGCGATCGCTGGCTGTGGTGCGACGCTCCTGATATTCGTCGCGTTGTTCGGGCCGTGGATCGTGCCCTACGATCCGGTGGCGTCGAACGTATCGATTTCCCTACAACCGCCGAGCGCTGCACATTGGGCCGGCACCGACCAGCTCGGCCGCGATATCCTGAGCCGCATACTGGCGGCCACGCAGCTCGATTTGTTGATCGCAGCATCCGCCGTCAGTCTGTCATTCATTGTTGGTGCACTGATCGGCAGTTTGTGCGGCTACTGGGGGGGCAAGGTCGATCGCTGGGTCGGCCGCCTCGTTGACGTCCTGATGGCGTTCCCGCTGTTCGTGTTGGCGATGGCAATGGTCGCGGCCTTGGGAAACCGGGTTGAAAACATCATCTATGCGACCGCCATCATTAACCTGCCGTTCTACATTCGCTTCGCCCGCGCCGAGGTAAACGTACGCCGCAATCTCGGTTGGGTGGAGGCTGCGCGCGCGTCGGGAAATAGCCACACCCAGGTCGTCACGCGCTTTCTGCTGCCGAATATTCTGCCGGCCATGGCGGTGCAGATTTCGCTCAATCTCGGCTGGGCGATCCTGAATGCCGCGGGCTTGTCCTTCATCGGCCTAGGTGTGCAACCACCGACGCCGGAATGGGGCATTATGGTTGCGGAAGGCGCGCGCTTCATCACCACCGGCAAGTGGTGGCTGGTCGCATTCCCCGGGCTCGCACTGATGTTCGCCGTGCTGTGCTTCAACCTGCTGGGCGATGGTCTGCGCGACATTCTCGATCCACGGATGCGTACGTGACCGGTACGCCCCTCCTCACGATCGACGATCTGGCCGTCACATTTGCGACGCGTCGCGGTGTCGTCGAAGCGGTGCGCGGGGTTTCACTCAGCGTCGCCAAAGGCGAGATCCTCGGCATCGTCGGCGAAAGCGGATCGGGAAAATCGGTCACCGCATTTTCGGTCATGCGGCTACTCGATCGGGCGGGCCGCATTACGCGCGGCACGATCCGGTTTCGCGGCCAAGATATCACCCGGCTCGGCGCCTCCGGCCTGCGCGCGCTACGCGGCGCCGACATGTCGATGATCTTCCAGAACCCACGCGCCAGCCTCAACCCGATCCGCACTGTTGGCGACCAGATCAGCGACGCCCTGCGCGCCCATCGCGACATGTCACGCGCTGCCGCCCGGGCCCGCGCCCTCGATCTGCTGAAGGCCGTCCTGATCCGTGAACCGGAAATGCGGCTCGATGCCTACCCGCATGAACTTTCAGGCGGCATGTGCCAGCGCGTCATGATGGCGATGGCGATGGCGTGCGAACCTGATCTGCTGATCGCCGATGAGCCAACAACCGGCCTCGACGTCACCACGCAGAAGACGGTGATGGACCAACTCGCAGGCCTCGTCCGCGAGCGTGGCATGGCGATGATCCTGATCACCCACGATCTGGGGCTCGCGTCGCAGTATTGCGATCGGGTGGCGGTGATGGAGCACGGCTTGGTTGTCGAGACCGCGGCGCCGGCCGCGCTGTTCAGCACCCCGCAGCACACCTACACAAAAAGGTTGGTTGCGGCGTCGCCGACGCCAACGTCGACGGTCGAGAGCCTATCGCCGGACGGCACCTATCGCTTGCCACCGCTCAACATCAGATCAGGCGGCACGCAGCCACTCATCACCGTCGAAAATCTGATCAAACGCTTTGACGGCGGCCCATCTGCCGTCGACGGCGTATCGTTCGAAATCGGCGAAGGCGAGAGCCTCGGGCTCGTCGGCGAATCCGGCTCAGGCAAGAGTACGATCTCGCGCATCGTGTGCCGGTTGATCGATGCCACGGCCGGCACCATCCGGTTTGGTGGCGCCGACATCGGCGGCATACCGGCGCGCGGTTTCCACAATGCGCCTGAGCGGGCCAACATCCAGATCGTATTCCAGGACCCCGGCGATAGCCTCAATCCAAGGTTCTCGGCCTTCGATTCAATCGCCGATCCGATGCGCCGGCTTAAAGGCATCAGTGACGCGCGCGACCTGCGCCGCCGCGCGCTCGACTGCGCCACCCGCTGTGGCCTCAGTCCCGATCTGATCGATCGTTTTCCCCATCAGCTATCCGGCGGCCAACGTGCGCGTGTCGGGATCGCCCGTGCGATCGCGGTGGCACCGAAACTACTGATCCTCGATGAGCCGACAGCCGCGCTCGACGTTTCGGTACAAGCGGTCATCCTCCAGCTGCTCGACAAGTTGCGCCGCGAAGAGGGCATGGCCTATCTGTTCGTCAGCCACGATCTCAACGTCATCCGCATGATGTGCGAACGCACCATCGTGCTCAAGGAAGGCCGCGTCGTCGAACAAGGGCCGAGCAAAGCATTGTTCGCTCGACCGCAGGCCGGCTACACGCGCGACCTGATTGCGGCGATCCCGCATTTCGACCCCATCAAGGCACAGCCGGTCATATAAGGTCTGGCCTACGCCATCGCCGGTTGCCGCTGCATGAATTGGCGCTGGCCGCCGCCCTTCCAGAGCCACAGCGCGATCGCCAAGTTCAGCACGTTCCAGGCGATGCCGTGCACGAAGCCCAATTGGTAGGAGCCTGTAATGTCGTAGATCACGCCGGTCAGCCAGCCGCCCAGCGCCATGCCAACGATGGTTGACATAATGACGAGGCCGACCCGCGTGCCAGCCTGCGAAGCTGGAAATTTCTCGCGCACGATGATCGCGTAGCTCGGCACGATGCCGCCTTGGCTCAAGCCAAAAAGGGCCGAGACGATATAGAGCGACATCATACCATCGAACGGCAGATAGAGGATCAAAGCCAGGCACTGCAGCGCTGATCCGAGGAGCAGCGTTTTCACGCCGCCGATGCGATCGGCAATCCAGCCCGATGCGATGCGGCTGACGACGCCGAGACCCAACATGATCGACAGCATTTCCGCGCCGCGCGCCGTGCCAAATCCAAGATCGGCGCAATAGGCGACAATGTGGACCTGTGGCATCGACATGGCGATGCAGCAGGAGAGCCCTGCGATGATGAGCAAGGTCTGCAGATGAGCCGGCGAAGCAAGTGCCTGCACGCCACCGCCGCTCATGTGCATACCGGTTGCTGGGCCGGCTTCAATCGGTGATCGCCGGCGCAACAGCAAAACAAGTGGCAACATCGTCGCTAAGCAAAACAGGCCGATGTAGACGTTCGTCTGCCGCCAGCCATAGTTCGCGATGCCGTACTGAAGCACTGGTGGCCAGAGCGCGCCGGCCAGATAGTTGCCGCTGGCGCAGATTGCGACCGCGATCCCGCGCCGCCGCCGGAACCAATGCGATATATCGGCCATAAGCGGCCCAAACGTCGCCGAGGTACCAACAAGGCCGATAACGAGCCCCTGCACCAGGATGAATTCCCATAGCGAACGCGTGACCGACGTTAGAATAAAGCCACCGCCGATCGCCAGCGTACCCAGTATGAGTGGCGGCACGATGCCGACGCGATCAGCCAGGCGGCCCATCAAGATGCCCCCCAGCGCGATCCCCAACATGGTCATCGTATAAGGTAAGGACGCGGCACCACGCAGGACGCCGAAGTCCGACTGAATGGTGGGCAACGACACGACGACCGACCAGAGCCCAATGCCGCCAATCGTCGACAGCATGAGAGAGACGAACAATCGCCACCACGAATAACCGCTATCGACTTGCTCAGGGCTGCTCCGGCCGCCCGGCGCGTTGCCGTCCTGGTTCGATCTCAAGTCGTGCTCCCCGCGCTGTCTTCAATTTACGGCGGCAGACTTACACCAAACCGGCCGATGCACCCACCAGATGCGCACGCAGCTGCCATGCAGGTCGTTATTTTCAGTTGATACTAAATGGCCCCCTTATGTTCACAATGTTGCGTTCTTTGCCGGACATAACGTAGAGAAGGCCAACGTTGCATCAGCGCAGTTCTCACCCGCTCCATGGCAGTCATCAGTCCCGATATCCCGCAAGCCGAATTGGCCATCGTCGAAATGACGAATGCGTTCAGGGCCGAACAGAAATTGGCAGCGGTAAAGCCGAACCCCCAACTCAACGCTGCGGCGCGCGCCTACGCGGAGTTTCTGGCCCAATCTGATATGTTCTCGCATACCGCCGACGGCCGGCAGCACTCGGACCGGGCAAAGAGCGCCGGCTACGCCTACTGCCAAGTGTCGGAGAACTTGTCGCTCAATCTGGATAGCCGGGGTTTCGAGACACGCCAGCTCGCGCGCGACGCGGTCGAGGGATGGAAGAAATCACCGGGCCACCGCAAGAACCTGGTGGCACCGCACGTCGTCGAGATCGGCGTCGGCGTCGCCAAGGCGCGCGGTGAGGGAAAATATCTATCGGTGCAACTGTTTGGACGCCCACAATCGCTCAAGTACGAGTTCAAGGTGCAAAACGGGCTGACTGATAATGTCGTCTATTCGTTTGGGGGCCGGCGGCATGAGATCAAACCGCGCAACGTAATCACTCACGTCGCCTGTCAGCCGGACCCCATCGCTTTCGAGCGGGCCGGATTGCCGATCATCGGGCGCACATTGTCCGGCACGTATCTAGCGCGTGACGGCGACCTTTTCACCTTGCGCGCCTCATCGAGCGGCGGTGTGATCATCGATGTATCGTCAAAATTGGGCAATCCATCCAAACCCGACGAAGCACTCGAGCCGCAAGCATCGCCGAGGCCCGCGCCGGCGAAGGCTGCAATCAGTCCGTGACTTTGGTCGCCTCCCGGTGACGGCGCATGAGCCCTGGCAAGCGAATTCTCGTATCGGGCAGCGCCATGTCGCGGGGATGAAACACCCGGGTCTCCAGAAAGTATGCGCTCAGCGCAAGGCCCTGAAGTACGGCTTCGCTCGTTACTTCGGCCGGCCGCTCCGCGGTTAGGAACGACGGTAAACCCAGCAACTTATCGGCGTATGGTTCCCCGGCCGCCCGCGACACCGCACGGCCCGACTTCGGCGACACATAAAGCAGATCGAATTTGACGCCGGTTGCAGCGCACGTTGCCAGATCGAGACCGAAGCCGAGCTCGGTCAACAGCGCAAGCTCCCAGCGAACATAAAGCGCTGGCCACACGGTTGCATCATCGAGAAACCCCAGAACGAACAGGGTGATCTCGTAGAGGTTGGGATGCGGATCACGTTCGGGAAGCATCCGGCTCAGCGCCGCAATCGAACTCAAGCCGGCCAGGGCGGTCGGATCTTGCATGGCAGCGGACGCATATCCGCGCCGCAGCTCGATCGTCGCATGCCCGAGTTGATCGGCGAGACGCGCCTTCCAAGTTGCATCAACATGATTGCCGATCTGCAGCGCCGGACGCAACCGCCGCGACCGGCCGCCATGAACCAGCGAGCTGTGACGTCCATGGTTGCGGGTGAGAAGTTCGACCACGGCCGCCGTTTCACCGTGCGGGCGTACCGATAAAATGATGCCCTCGTCGGTCCATTCCATGCCAGCTACTCTAGCTCAGATATTGAGCGGTTTGGCACCCGGCGGCTGCACCGGAATAACACGCGGTAACGGTGTCGATGGTGCTCCCGGCGCAAGGTTGCGCGGCGCGACCTGCTCGATCGCACAGGGGGTCGCTATAGCAACGCAGACCACCTGGTGTTCCGTGAATGGCGTGCAGGTCAGCGACTTGGTGATCGCAACCCGCCACGCAGTAAAACGCGGCCCCGATACGCCTGCTGCTTCGGTCCAGGCGGCAATGGCGCGTGTCTGCCCCTCAGCCACGCTCTTCGCAACATGGGGACCACTGTTGATGGCGGCTTTGCAGGTTCTGACCGCGGCCTTCGACGGCACCGAAAGCACAAATAGAACGCAGACGCTGGCAACGAGTGTTTTCAAGACCACGAATGCCTCCCTACTCGCTTGGAAATTCCAATCCGAGTTCGCGATAACGCTCCGGGTCGTTGCCCCAATTGTCGCGTACCTTCACGAACACGAACATATCGACCTTATGTTCGAGGAGCGCGATCAATTGCTTGCGCGCTTCCATCGATATGGCCTTGACCGTCGCGCCACCTTTGCCAAGGACGATCTTCCGCTGGCTTTCGCGCTCGACGAAAATGGTCTGCTCGATACGCACGCCACCCGTGCGCAGTTTTTTCCAAGACTGCGTCTCCACCGTGATCGCGTATGGCAATTCATCGTGCAGGCGATGAAAGATCTGCTCGCGCGTGATTTCGGCGGCGAGCATCCTCATCGGCAGATCGGTGATATCATCTTCCGGGTAATGCCAAGGGCCGGCCGGCACGGACGCCGCCAGATATTTTGTGAAATCCTTGACACCATCGCCGTTCAGAGCGGCGATCATGAACGTCTTATCGAACGACTGACGCTTGCTGATTTCGGCGGTCAATCCGAGCAGCTTTTCGCGGCCATCGAGACGATCGATCTTGTTGAACACCAGCAGTTTTTTCGACATGGATTTGCCGAGCTGGGTCAGGATCCGGTCGACATCCTCGTCGATACCGCGCGCCGCATCGACGACCAGCGCCACCACGTCGCCATCCCCAGCACCCGTCCAAGCGGCTTTGACCATGGCCCGATCGAGACGGCGTTTCGGCTCGAAGATGCCGGGCGTATCGATGAAAACCAGCTGGCTCTTGCCGACGATTGCGATGCCGCGGATCGGCATCCGCGTCGTCTGTACCTTGTGACTGACAATCGACACCTTGGCGCCGACGATCTGATTGACCAGCGTTGACTTGCCAGCGTTAGGCGCACCGATGATCGCGATGAATCCGCATCGTGTATCGACATCGGGCTGCATTGTTTCGGGCTCGTTACTCATTCGGTGATTCCGCCCATACATTCTGTCGCAATAGAAATGCCGTCGCTGCCGCCTGCTCTGCAATTCGCTTGGAGCGGCCATCGCCTTGCGCCGGCTCGAAGCCCGCGATCTTCACTTCCGCAACGAACCTTGGCGCATGGTCAGGCCCCTTGCGAGCAAATTCCATATATTCGGGTAACGGTAGACCTTGGCCCTGCGCCCACTCTTGCAATGCCGACTTCGGATCAGCTGAGACATCTGGCAGACCTTTCAGTAGCGGGGACCACAGCTGGCGCACCATTTTTCGGGCCGCATCGAAGCCCGCCTCCATGAACACCGCGCCGAGCACAGCCTCCATGGCGTCGGCGAGAATGGTCTCTTTGTTGCGCCCGCCGTGCACGGATTCGCTGTCGCTCAGCACCAGTTGCGTGCCCAGACCCACCTGATTGGCGACCAGCGCGCACGTGCCGCCACGCACCAGCCTATTGAACCGGCGCGCCAAATCGCCCTCCGATGCGTCCGGAAACGTCTCGCTGACGAGCTCGGCGATAGCCAGACCCAGCACCCGGTCGCCAAGGAATTCCAATCGCTCGTTGTCGGAGCGCGGCAACGCAACCGTACGTGCACTCGAATGCGTCAAGGCGAGTGTCAGAAGACTACGGTTCTTGAACACATAGCCGATGGATTTCTCGAGGTCGGTCGCTTTAGCCGGTCGCACGAGCCCCATCACACTAGCGAACAAGAGAGAAAAATCTCGACCAACGCACATCGGACGGCCATGTCCACGGCGCCACGATGCGGAATGCTTGCGGTTCGTCGAAAGCACCGGAGAAGAAGATGATCTCGGCCCGGCCGACGAGATTTTCGAAAGGTACGAAGCCAACGCCACGTGGCAGGCCAAAACGGCTGTCGGAGGAGTTGTCGCGATTGTCACCCATCATGAAGTAATTGCCGGGCGGAACTTTGAAGACAGCGGTGTCGTCCGCAGGTCCATTTTCTTCGGCATCGAGTACATGGTACTTGACGCCCTCGGGCAGTGTTTCCTCGTAGACCGGAATGCCACCCTGACGGCGCCCGTCTTCGTAGGTATTGAACGTGCCTACACGGCGCTTAGGTACGGCTTTGCCGTTGATATACAGCACGCCCTTCTGCATCTGGATTTCGTCGCCCGGCATCCCGACCAGGCGCTTGATGTAGTCGGTCGAGTTGTCCTTCGGCCATTTGAACACGACGACGTCGCCACGCTTCGGCTGGCTCGCAAAGATGCGGCCGTCAAACATTTTATTGCCAAGGATCGTGCCGCCAAACGGGAACGAATGACGGCTATAGCCGTACGAAAGTTTCGACACGAACAAGTAGTCACCGACCAGCAATGTCTCTTTCATCGAGCCGGAGGGAATATTGAACGGCTGATAGAGAAATATCCTCACCAAAATTGCGAGCGCGAGCGCCTGGATGACGATTTTTGCGGTTTCCCGCCAGCCGCTGTCGTGCTGTTCATGTGACTGCATATCGGTCTCGGACTTGAGGCTCATTGCAAATAGCTCCCGCGCGCCCGCCGAAGTGCGCCGCATTGGCTCCCGCGTATAGACCTTAAACGGCCGATGCGCAAAGGCGGATTAAGCGCGACGGTGCAATGTCGCGGGTCTGGTGAAAATTGGTCGGCCAAGTGTTCCGACTCTGACGCTTGGTTCCCAAGCGTCAGCCCGAAACAATAGCTCGTTCAATGATTGTGTTGCGTCTTTCCAAACGGAATTCCATCTCCGCCGGAATCATCCGTTTGGGACGCAACACTAGCCTTAGTCGACGTAGATCACTTGATCGGAACTGAGCAGCGCTGCCATGTTGTCCAATCGAGTTAATCCGGTGCCGATTTTGGCCTGAACCTGCGTTTCAGCGGCCCGGATTGCCTCCAACCGGCCCAAAACGCGATCGAGACTGTCGGCCGGAATGACGACCACGCCGTCGCGGTCTCCAACGATGACATCACCAGGCGAAATTGCGATGCCGCCGGCCACAACCGGGAAACCAACGCGACCCGGGCCACTGCGCACGCATGAATTAGGCGTAATGCCACGCGAGAAGGTCGGCATGCCGATGCCCAGCATGCCTTCGAGATCGCGAGCCATGCCATCGATGACGATGCCGGTGAACCCGGCGTTACGGGCGAGCCAACAGACGTTGTCCCCGACTACGGCGGTGCCAGCGAAACCATCTGCGGCAGCGATCAGGCAGTCGCCCGGCCGGCCTACGGCAATCGCCGCCATGATTGCCAAATTATCCGACGGTCCGGTCTCAGCCGTAATTGCCAGTCCGACAAAGTGCGCTCGATTGGCATCGATCGGCTTGATCGCGGCATCCATCGCGCCACGGCCGTCCATCGCGTCGACGATATGACCCGTCTGTGCACCGATCAGTGATTTGAGTTTGTCGGCGGAAGGACGCGTCCAGCTTTTCTTGATGGCAAGAAGCGGCGGGTTATCCAACATTCAGGCGATCTCCTTTGGCTTCGGCAACGCGGATGTTACACTAAGACACTAGCAAGATTGTGCGCCTGCAGCTTAAGTGAGAGCTGCCATGCAAATCTACCTGCCCATTGCCGAAATGCCGATCAATGTCGTGATGCTCCTTGCAATGGGGCTCGCGGTTGGCGTGCTCTCCGGCCTATTCGGAATTGGCGGCGGCTTCATCGTGACGCCCCTGCTCATATTCATGGGCGTTCCGGCGCCGATCGCAGTCGGAACGGGGGCGGCACAAGTTGCAGCTTCATCGGTTTCGGGGACCATGACAAACTGGACGCGACAGGCCATCGATTTCAAGATGGTCGGCATCCTGCTCGCCGGCGGTTTGATTGGCTCTACTCTCGGCGTCTTCATGCAACGCTGGCTCAAGGCCATCGGTCAGCTCGAGCTGTTTATTTCCGCGGTGTACGTGATCCTGCTCGGGACGATCGGCACCCTAATGCTGATCGAAAGCATCGAAGCGATCCGGCGCAACAAAGCCGCGAGAGCGCAAGGCCGCAGCGTCGCCAGCAGAAGCAGCAATCACAACTGGATTCAGGGACTGCCTTTCAAGACCCGCTTTCCAACGTCGAAGCTCTATATCAGTGCCGTGCCGCCAGTCGCGATCGGCGCGGCGGTCGGCTGGTTGACGGCGATCATGGGCGTGGGCGGTGGCTTTTTGCTGGTGCCAGCTCTGATCTATCTGTTGCGGATGCCAACGAAGGTCGTGATCGGCACCAGCGTGTGCCAAATCATGTTCGTCACCGCGTTCACGACCATAATGCAGTCGTGGCAGAACCATTCGGTCGATTTATTACTGGGCCTGCCACTAATGATCGGCGGCGTAATCGGAGCGCAGTACGGCGTCCGGTTGGGCCAGAGATTGCAGGCCGAGCAAATGCGCGTGTTCCTGGCACTACTCGTGCTGGGTGTTGCCTTGCGCATGATGGTCGATCTCGCGCTGCCGCCGAAGGAGATTTACTCCATCGACGCCAGACGCAAGTAATCAGTCGTAACCCTCAAGCGGCCTTGTCAAAGTTGAGCTTGAAGCCATGCAGGTCGGCCAGAGTTTGGATCGCCTGCTTGGCGTCGGCCTCGGGCATGGCGGTGAATGGCGGACGCAGTTCTGCCCAGCCGGCATCGTCGCGATAATGGGCGACAACGGCCTTGAGCAGCGGGATCACTGGGTAGTTTTGGAACGTCTTGCGGAATGCCGAAATATCGGCCTGCATCTTGTCGGCGTCCCGCCCCTGCCAGTTGTCATACAGTTTGCGCATGGACGCCGCACCGACGTTGGCGGTCGCCGAGATGCAACCAACTGCCCCCGCTCGAAGACCGTCGAGCAGGAATAGCTCAGCACCTGGGAACAATTCAAAACCGGGGAACTGCTCCAGGATCGCCTTCATGTTGTTCCAATCGCCGGAGCTGTCTTTCAAGCCGACGACCGTTTGCGGGAACTCCTTGCGCAGGCGCGCGATGAGCGTCAATGGAATGCCAACCTGAGCGACCGGCGGGATGTGATAAAGGTAGACCTTGAGCCGGTCATCACCCACTTCGTCGATCACGTCGGCGTAGAAGCGAAACAGCCCCTCTTCGCTGGGGTTCTTGTAGTAGAACGGCGGCAGCATCAACACCCCGCCGCAACCAGCATCGACCGCATGCTGGGTCAGGATTGCGGCATCGGTAATAGAGCACGCACCGGTGCCCGGCATCAGCTTTGACGGATCGATCCCGGCGTCGATGAGATCTTCGAGCAATTCCATCCGTTCGTCGAGACCGAGCGAATTGGCCTCGCTCGTCGTGCCGAAAGGGGCGAGTGCTGTGCAACCGTTCTCCATCAGCCATTCAGCATGATCGATGAAACGATCGGGATCGGGCGAGCCGTCCTCGCCGAACGGTGTCAAGACGGGCGCGATCACGCCCGAAAAATGCGGCTTCGTGGCCATGGCGTATGGTTCCTTGTTCCAAGTGAGTAAGTGTAAGTGAATGCGGGATTGCCGGCAGCAAGAACGGCTTGTTCAAGCCTCAGGGCATGGGGATTTCTGGCTGCTTGATTGGAATGTGATAGCCCTTTTGTACGGCAGGGCGCGCTGCAATATCACGATACCAGCGCAGTACGTTGGGGAAATCCTTGAGATCGATCGTCTGCCACTCGAAGCGGGAGGCCCATGGCCAGATCGACATGTCGGCAATCGAGTACTCGCCAGCGACGTAGGGCACTTCTGCTAGGCGCCGGTCAAGCACGCCATAAAGCCGCTTCGCTTCGGCCAGATACCGCTCCTCGGCGTAGGGTGCCTTGCCTTTGTTATACTTCACAAAATGATGAACCTGCCCGAGCATCGGGCCGAACCCCGCCATCTGCCACATGAGCCATTCGATCGTGCGCCAATGCGCGTCACCAGACGGCGCCCAAAATTTTCCGGTCTTCTGGGCGAGATACATCATGATGGCGCCGGATTCGAAGACCGATTGGCCGGTATCGTTGTCGAGAATGGCCGGAATGCGATTGTTCGGGCTGATCTTCAGGAAGGCTGGCGTAAACTGCTCGTTCTTGTTGATGTCGATCGGATGCGCACGATACGGCAACCCGACTTCCTCCAGCATGATCGAGACTTTGCGCCCATTGGGCGTCGACCAAGTATAGAGATCTATCATCGTCGGTGTTCCTCAAGCGGCAGTTCGCAGAGCCGCATCGGC
>JANLPY010000429.1:0-7062 GCA_031367505.1 Hyphomicrobiaceae bacterium
TCTCAAATTGCTTAAAATCGGCGCGTTGATCACGATCAGTGTGCGACGCGTGAAGATCGCGTTCGCATCAGCGTGTCCCAGCCAGGTCGCATTCGCCATCGCTCATGAGCGATTATGTCGCCACCCGCGCTGACGCGCCCCCCCCGCCCAAACTGCAACTGAAGAGGAACAGCGCCGCGCAGACCAAACCGCCCTCAACCGGCGGATGCGGCTTCATGCAGCGATTGGTTGCCGGCAATCCGTTGTCGGAACAACGCGCGCGACAAGCAGGCACGTTGAGAAGGTCGGGCTAGCAAATCGTGCGGCGATCGCGCAAGGACTTTTGTATCCAAGGACTGCAGTTGATACCCCCAACTCCGCGCTGTTCTAAGCGCATCTGGTGAGAGACCTGCTTGCCGATGGCTCGTCAGCGGCGTCGAGGTCCCACTTGCGGATTGAATATCGCTGCCGGCAGAAGCGCCGTTGGGATACCACGCGAGTATCGCGATTACGGAGAATGCGAAAATGCAAGATTTTTGGTAATGCATAATACAAATCCAACATGATATATTCTAATCACGATGGTTAAATCGGGAGGTGTGCAGACGGTTCCAGCTATGGTTGGTTCGTGCTTTCACATTTCGGATTGACGGCCACGGTGAGCTTGCACAAGAACGGCCGTAGTTGCTCGAAAGTTTAGTGCGAGAGCATTACGGGAATATCCGCCGACTGCAGAATGTGCTGGGTCGCACCGCCAAAGATCATCTGCCGCAATCGACTTTGGGTATAAGCACCTTTGATCAAGAGATCGGCACCGAGCCGGCGAGCTTCGGCCAAGATAGCCTCGCCGGTGCTGCTTTTTGCAGCTGGCTTCACCTTGCTCTCAATTCCGCGGATACCGTGTGCAGCAAGATAATCCAGCATGTCGGCAGCCTTCGGGCCGGGAACCATCGCACCCTCGACCGTCACCATGGTCACTTGCTCGGCTTGGCGCAATAGAGGCATCGCGTCGTTTATCGCGCGCGCCGTTTCGTTGCTCGCATTCCAATGAACCAGGATGTTTGTGCCGAGTGTTTTTGACGCTTGCGGGGGCGCCATGAGGATGGGGCGGCCGCTCTCGAACAATGCAACTTCCAAAGTCGTCATGCGTGGCTCCGACTGCTTCAGACCCGGGCGGCCGACGATCGTGATATCGTAAGCCCGGCTGAGTGACGACAGCCCGTTGTCGTCGATTGCGCCGCCGTCGCGCCACTTGAACACCGCCTTGCCAGGTGGTGTGCGACCAGCGTTGAGTTTATCGAATAGGGCGCGCGCGGACTTCTCGGTTTCGGCGTCGGTCGATGCCGGCTGGGATACCAACACCACCACTGGGTCCGCAGTTACAAAGGTTATCACGCCGGGTTTGAGTGCCACTCCGTCTATTTGCGAAGCGAAGCGCGCACCCAGCAAGTCGGCAACCGCGAATGCCGCGTTGAACGTTGTATTGGACTCGACAGGGAGCAATATTTTTTTCATGGCCGTGCCTCGCTCATGCGCGCCGGCCACAGCGAAGGCCGAGCCACCAAAGTGTATCACGATTTGACAGGCCGCACTTGCCATCCAATGCGCCGCCAAAAATTACTTTCATCAGCCTTGGAGTAAAATACCACTTGGAATTCGGAATTCCAAATGGTATGCCCACTAACAGTAGGATGGATTTGAGAGAGAGAGCCGCCTTGCCACTGACCGAAGTTGATATTCAGCCCGCTCTAATCGATCAGGTGCACGACCGCCTCCTTGCCGCGATCGTCGACGGAACGCTGCCGCCAGGCCGCAGGCTCACTCAGGACAATATTGCCGAAATGCTCGGTGTGTCCCGCCAGCCGGTCAGTCACGCGATCCAAGTGCTCAAGCGCCGCGGTCTCCTCGTCGAGGCCGGTAAGCGTGGCGTGTCGGTCGCACCGATCGATGGCCGGCGGATCCTTGATCTTTACCGCGTTCGAGAAGCGCTCGATGGGCTCGCAGCTGAACTGGGCGCTTATCGCATCCGCGCGGGCGCGATCCCTGCACACGAAGTTACCGCCGCCCGCTCTTGCGTCGTCGTAGGGTTTGCACTGTCGGAGACGGCGGCGATCGCACGATTCATAGAGGCTGACGTCGCCTTCCACGCAGCGATCCACTATCTGTCCGGCAATAGTGCCATCGCCGAGACCGTTGCCGAACAGTGGCCGCATTTTCGCCGTTCGATGGGGCTGGTGCTGGCGACGCCGGAAGTTCGTGCGCGTGTTTGGTCTGAGCATTCGCAGATACTAGAGGCAATTCTGGCCGGCAATTCCGTTCTGGCCGGGCAGCTGGCTCGCGGCCACACGGCGCGAGCCGGCGAAGAGACTGCGGGGCGCATCGAGCGCCTCGCGAGCGTCGCCTGAAAGAATACAGCACAACAGCCAAACTGGAGGACACACCCATGAAATTGACAGATGCTCAAATGAAGCAATTCAACGAGGAGGGCTGGCTGTTTCTGCCGGAGCTTTTCTCGCCTGAGGAAATTGCCGTGCTGCGCGAAGAGTCGGCGAGCGTGCTGGCGTCCAACCGTCCGGAGATTTGGCGCGAGAAATCCGGTGCGCCGCGTACGGCGTTCGCCGCTCAAACATACAACGAGGCGTTCGCACTTCTGGGCCGTCATCCCAGCATGATCAATCCCGTTGAGCAGGTGTTCGGCGAGAAGGTCTACATGCATCAATACAAGATCAACGCGAAGGCGAAGTTCGACGGCGACGTGTGGCAGTGGCATCAGGATTATGCGACGTGGCTGCGCGACGATGGCATGCCGGAACCGCGCGCGATGAACATTTCAATCTTTCTCGATGAAGTGTTCCCCTTCAACGGCGCGTTGATGTTGGTGCCGCGTTCACAAAAGCACGGCAACATCGCTGCGGCTCATGACACCTCGACCACCGCCTACCCGCTGTGGACGCTTGATAACGCGACCGTCGAGAAGCTCGTCGCCGAAGGCGGCATCGTGGCTCCGACGGGCAAGCCTGGCGGTATGCTGATGTTTCACGGGAATCTCGTGCACGGATCGGCTGGCAACATCACGCCGTTCTCGCGCCGCATCGTTTATCTGACGCTGAACGCGGTTTCCAACCACATCCGTAAACCAACGCGCGCCGAGTGGATTGCACACCAAGATTTCACACCGATCACGCCGTGCGCGGAGGATGCGCTACTGCAATACGCGCGAAAGTATAGGCAAGCTGCCGAATAAAACTGCACGGCATATCCGCATGTCTGCCCAGAGCCCGCGCTATTGCTAGCGCGGGCTCGTTCATTAGAGTCGCTTCCATTCAGCCGGCGGCCATGAACAATCGGGAGCACAGGTGCAGCGATGACAACCAAGAAATCCACCCCACGCGTCGCAATTATAACCGGAGCCGCTTCTGGTATTGGTCAGGCGACGGCGCAACTACTTCTGGAAAGTGGCTGGAAGGTTGCCCTATTCGATTCAAACGAGACCGCACTGGCAACCGTCGCGACCGCGCTTGGGCACAGCAAATCGATCTTCTCGACCCGCCTCAACGTGACCGACGAGTCGGCGGTCGACAAAGCCGTCGCCGAAGCTGTCGAGGCGCTTGGCGGCATTCACGGCGTGGTCAACTCGGCTGGCATAGCCGCTGACAAGCACGTGTTCGACACCTCAGCGGAACTGTTCCGAAAAATACTCGACGTTAATGTGGTCGGAACATTTTTGGTGGGCAAGGCCGCGGCGCGGATGATGCGCCACTCCGGCGGTGGATCGATCGTCAACATCGCGTCGATCTCGGGCATTCGTGGATCGAAAGGCCGGTCGGCCTACGGCGCGTCGAAGGGCGCCGTGATCAATCTGACGAAGGTGATGGCGAACGATCTGGCGCCGTTCAAGATCCGCGTCAACGCCGTGGCGCCAGGACCGGTTGAGACCGCAATGGTGAAGGCGCTGCATTCGGATGCCGAGCGCCAAATGTACAACCGCTTCGTGCCGATGCGCCGCTACGCCGATCCGATCGAGATCGCTCACGCGGTGGAATTTCTGCTCGACGAGCGCCGTTCAAGCTATATCACCGCCGAGATCCTTGC
Source organism: Hyphomicrobiaceae bacterium (assembly GCA_031367505.1). Taxonomy (GTDB): domain Bacteria; phylum Pseudomonadota; class Alphaproteobacteria; order Rhizobiales; family Hyphomicrobiaceae; genus JAKFWF01. The sequence goes on from JANLPY010000429.1 coordinate 4,072, forward strand.
CGTCGACGGCGGCTTCCGCGGTGCCGGCGCGATGATGGTGGAAAAATAATTCTCGCGTTCGCGTCAATAAAAATACCCCGCAAACAAGGAACTTTCCAAATGACCGACTACCGGACTGTAACCACACACGGCGCGACGATTCCGACGATCGGGCTCGGCACGTGGACGCTGAAGGACGAAGCGGGGACAAAGATCGTTGCCGAGGCGATCGGAGCTGGCTATCGGCATATCGATACCGCCCGGATGTATGACAACGAGACAGCGGTTGGCGCCGGTATCAAGGCGTCGAAAATCGCGCGCGACAAGGTTTTCGTCACCACCAAGGTTTGGACGGACGACATCGCCGATGGCGATCTGCAGCGCTCGGCGGAAGCGAGCTTGAAGCGCCTTGGTCTCGATCAGGTCGATCTCCTGCTGATCCACTGGCCGAACGCCGCGATCCCCCTCGAAGGCTCGATCAAAGCGTTGTGCGAAACCAAAAAGCGCGGGCTGACGAAGCACATCGGCGTGTCGAATTTCACCACGGCGCTACTCGACAAAGCGGTATCGCTCACGACCGAGCCGCTGGTTGCCAATCAATGCGAGTATCACCCGCACCTGGATCAAACGAAGGTCATCGCCGCCTGCAAGAAGCACGGCGTTACGTTCGTGTCGTACACGCCGCTCGGGCGTGGGGCGATCGGTGGCGTGATGGACGAACCGGTGGTGAAGGCGATCGCCGAACGGGTGAAGCGCTCGGCCGCCCAGGTTGTGTTGCGCTGGCACTTGCAACAAGGGCTCGTTGCCATTCCGCGTTCGCAGAATGCCGAGCGGGTTGCCGCCAACCTCGCGGTCTACGATTTTGAATTGCCGGCGTCCGATATGGCGGCATTGTCGAAGCTAGCCAAGCCCGACGGCCGCGTCGTCAACCTCGCCTTCGCACCGAAGTGGGATTAATTGGCCCATGAAAATCGCAACTGTCGAGTGCATCCCCCTTCGCATTCCGTTCGATGACGGCGGCTCGGCTCCAGGCTTGATGCCGGCGAAGTGGACGCATCTCGATATGGCCCTGGTGCGTGTCGAGACAACTGACGGTGTTGTCGGTTGGGGTGATGCGTTCGCTTACTCGTGCCTGTCCGCGGTGACGGGCGCGATCCGCGATATGGTGGCCCCGCTGGTGATCGGCCGCGAGATCGAGGACATCGCGGCCTTCAATCTGGAGCTGCAAAAGCGGCTGCATCTGCATGGCCGCTACGGCATCACGATCTTCGCGATTTCCGGTCTCGATATCGCGCTATGGGATATCGCCGCCAAGCAAAAGCGCGTGTCGCTGGCAGTACTTTTGGGTGGCCGTCAGCGGTCGAGTATTCCGGCTTATGCGAGCCTTGTGCGCTATAGCGATCCAGCGGTCGTGGCGAAGTTTTGCGCCAAGGCTGTCGCCGAAGGTTATGCCGACGTGAAGCTGCACGAGATCACGCTCGCCGCAATCGAGGCGGGGCGGAATGCGGTCGGGCCGAACGTGCGGCTCACCACCGACATCAATTGCAACTGGTCGGCAGACGACGCCGAAAAACTCATGCCGCACATGAAGCGGCTTGATCTGTATTGGGTCGAGGAGCCACTGTTTCCGCCGGATGATGCGGCGGCGCTGCAAGCGTTGAGCGAGCGTCACGGCGTGCCGATCGCCAGCGGCGAGAATGCCTGCACCTCGGTCGAGTTCGCGCGCACGATCCCGGCGATCACCTACACCCAGCCGAGCGTGACCAAGGTCGGTGGCGTGTCGGAGTTCGTGCGTGTGGCCGATCTCGCCAAGGCGCGGGGCCGCACGATCATGCCGCACTCGCCGTACTTCGGGCCGGGCTATTGGGCGACGTTACAGTTGGCAGCCTGCATCCCGCACGCCGAGCTGTTCGAGTACCTCTACATCTGGCCCGAGGCCGATGTCGGCCTGAACCTGCCTCGCCTGCAGGCTGGCCAAGTCGCCATCCCCGACGCCCCCGGCATCGGGTTCGAGCCAGACATGGCGGTGGTTGAGAAGTTTAGGGTGAGGTGAGGGCGCGAACATGAGCGGCGACATTCCAGTCATCGTCAGCAGCGGTAACGTCTTCGCCGACCTCAACGTCAAGAACCCCGAGGAGGCGCTCGCGAAGGCGAAACTCGTGCAGCAGATCAGCGCGATCATTCGTCAGAAGAAGTTGTCGCAGACCGCCGCTGCCGAGATTTGCGGCGTTGACCAACCGAAGATTTCGAAGCTGCTCAAAGGCGAGCTGTACGGTTTCTCAACCGATCAGCTGCTGCGCTTTCTGACAGCTTTCGGGCGCGATGTTGAGATCATCGTCAAGGCTCCAACCCGCCGGCGGCAGAGCAAAGGTAAGCTGACGGTAAGGGCGGCTTGAGGGGGGCGGTCAAATACGACAGTACCAACGGCAGTCGGCCTATCGTCCCGCGCCAAGCGCGAGGATGACAGCTGTGGGGAGGTGATTGCCGAGATTTCACCACCACCGGTGTCATCCTCGGCCTTGGGCCGGGGACCCAACGGGCCGCGTTCGCGAACGGTGCGAACAGCGCTCGCTGACGCCGGGCGCTCATAGTCCATTGCCATCGCCCGTCGAACAATGGGTCCCCGCGCCAAGCGCGAGGATGACAGCTGTGGGGAGGTGATTGCCGAGATTTCACCACCACCGGTGTCATCCAGAACTGCTTGTGGCCACGGCGTCTCCGTTTCCGATCATTTTAGATAAACTGTCGACATCAGTTGAGGGCATTCGCTTTTCGATGTGGGGGATATAGCGCCGTGCGTCCGGCCCCCAGTCGAAGTACAGTCCTGTTCCCGTTTCTCGAAGCGCAATCTAATGTTCGCGAGAAATCTCAAGCATACCTGTCTCCTTAGTTACGGCGCAATGATGTCGTCAGCTTTGTCCATCAAGGAGATAGAGCATGTCGGACGAGCACAAAGACGATCTGTGGCGGGATTTCCCGAAGACCGCCGTGGCATTCGAGAAGCGGTTTGCG
>JANLPY010000431.1:0-7353 GCA_031367505.1 Hyphomicrobiaceae bacterium
TCGCCGCTGAGACGGCGGTGCCTGCCAGCAACGCCACGGTCGCGGCCGCTTGAGAGAGCACGACCACAGTCATCAACCGAGCCAAAGCAGAACCGGCGACTCTCCCTAAGCACAGCCATAAGGACACCGGAAGGACGGTCGGTCACGGTTCTACCTCGCCATCAACGACAGCAAATTAGCGCAACCGCGTCAGAACCATGCGGGGCTCGGCTTACGCTTACGAGCAAAAAACAAACCACAGCGTGAAGACGGCGTTCTTCACGGACGACAAATTAGCGCTACGTGCCAGCTCTGCGCGGCAGAATCATGCGGGGCTCGGCTTACGCTTACATTCTCTGCGAGACCATGCCGCCTTGAACGAGCGGGCAGACGCTGCCGCGCTGCGTCCTGGCGCGACGCCAACGCGACGCGGGTTGGCAAAGCTCATTCTATCAGTTTCAAGGCTCGTTTACACCAGCCAACTGCGCCACCCGTGTGCTTGACGTAAGCCGCCGACACGAACGGCCTCGTGAGTGCGCCGGCAGCGATCTCATCCCGCGCCTCCCTGCACCCACCGGTCAAGCATTGTGCCGATCAACAACAATGTAAGTTGGGTCAGCGACGCCAGGAAGTTTTGGATGGCGCGCCTCTTGGTGGGCTGGACGACCAGGAAAATGCTCGTGGCGATGAAGAGCACACCGCCCGCGGCCGCAAACACGATATAGACCGCACCCTGCCCGTAAAACGCCGGTACGAGTGCGATCAGTGAAAGCGTAACCGTGTGAGCGAGAATGACGCGGGCGCAAACCCGGTCCCCGATGACGACCGGCAACATCGGGACGACATTCGCCTTGTAATCCGCATGCGCCGCGATAGCGAGGCTCCAGAAGTGCGGCGGAGTCCACAAGAAGAGGACAATGGCGAGTAGTACCGGCTCGACCGGGAGCCTCGGATCGACCGCTGCTGCTCCTGCCAGAACGGCGAAGCTTCCTGCGAGGCCACCGACGACGATGTTGAGCCACGTCCGACGCTTGAGCCACAGCGTGTAGATCACCGCATAGGTGAAGGCACCTAGGAACGTGTAAAGGGCAGACCACCTGTTCGCCGCCAATGCTGCGAGTATGCACGAGACGGCAAGCAGCATCGTGATCCCGAGAAACCAAGTCCAACTCGCTGCAATCCGTCCACTGGCGAAAGGACGGCCAGCGGTTCGTGCCATTCGCGCGTCAAGATCGGCCTCCGCCCATTGATTGAAGGCGCCCGCCGCGCCAGCGGCGAGAAAGACGGACAGTGCCAGAAGTGCAACCTGCGGAGCGGACGGGATTGGGCCAGGTGTAATAGCCAGACCTGCGACAGCACTGAGCATTATTGAAACCGCAATCCGCAGTTTGAAGATACCGAGAAATTCCCTCGCGGAAAGAGTTGTTGTCTCGGTTACTCCGGTAATGATCATTGAGTGTTCTCCACTGCGCGAGAAATGGCGGACGTCTTCTCCTCAACCCTTGAGGAAGATCTGCCGTCGTCAACGGCGGCGTCCCGGTTGGCGCTTCGTTATGCGTGCTCTCGTTCGGCTTTGTTCGGCGGCTTCAATGCACTTGCGCTCCATCGATTTTTCCAGTCCAATTCGAGCCGCCGCACACGACATCAAGGGCCAGCCGCAAAAAACAACTGCCTAGTCAGTAGCGTGTAATCAGATTCCAAAATCATGATCGCCACGAACACGAGCACCAGCACCGGGGGAAGCAGGATCGCGTACGCCAGGGCCAGCCGCTCCCAGGCCATATGCATGAAGACGGCAACGATAAGCCCTGCCTTCAAGATCATGAAAAGTAGGATTAGGGACCACCTAAGGAGGCCCTGGACATGGAAATAGTCGACGAGGTAGGAGAAAGTGCTAAGGATGAACAACCACACCCAGACGACTAGATAAACCTTGATCGGGTGCTGTTGTCCCTCGACGTGCGCTCTCGCCGGTGCCGTTGCCTGATGCATGCCGATCTCTCCTACCAAAGATAGAATAAGGCAAAAATGAACACCCACACCAAGTCGACGAAATGCCAGTAGAGGCCCATAATCTCGACGCTTTCGTAGCTCCCGCGCCGACTGGTAAAAAAACCCCGCGTCTCGGCATCGTAATCACCCCGCCAGACCTTACGTGCGACTATCAAAAGGAAGATCACCCCAATCGTCACGTGTGTGCCGTGGAAACCCGTGATCATGAAGAAGGCCGAGCCAAACTGCGGCGCACCCCAAGGATTGCCCCAGGGCCGCACCCCTTCCATGATCAGCTTGCTCCACTCGAAAGCTTGCATGCCGACGAATGTGGCGCCTAGCGCGGCGGTGGCCAACATCAGTTGAGCGGTTTTGACCCGATCACGGCGATAGCCGAAGTTGACGGCCATGGCCATCGTTCCACTGCTGCTGATCAAGACGAAAGTCATGATGGCGATCAGGATGAGCGGAACGTTGGTGCCGCCGATTGTCAGCGCAAAGACTTCGCTGGGATTCGGCCACGACACGGTCGTGGACATTCGCACCGTCATATACGAGAGCAAGAAGCAACCGAAGATGAAGGTATCGCTCAGCAGGAAGATCCACATCATGGCCTTCCCCCACGGGACGTTCTTGAACGTGCGCTGGTCCGAAGACCAGTCGGCGGCGATGCCTTGCCAGCCGGCAGGGCGCTCCAATGCTGTTTTCGTGTCTGGCATCGGCATTATCCTGTTTATCTGAGGCCGCAGAAGGCCAACACGGCGCTCAAGTTGTTGCCTGAGAAAAGTAGACCGAAAAGAACCACCCACACCCCGAACATGAAGTGCCAGTAGACGGTGCACAACTCGATGCTCTGTTGGATCTTCACAACCGCATCGCCACGCAGCAATCGAGCGGTCGTCATGCCCCAGGCCACCAAGCCGCCCAAAATATGCAACGCGTGCAGCACGGTGATGAGATAAAAAAATGTGACAGCTGGGACCGTCGCCGAGAAAGTACCCATGCTCGCGAGCTGGCGCCACGCCATCACTTGTCCAGCCAGGAAGACGCAGGCCAGCAGGCCTCCAGTCATTAGACCAGACCACGCATCGTCGATTTGCCCCCGGCGTACGGCGATTGTTGCCCACTGCATCGCGATGCTGCTGCAGAGCAGTGCTAGCGTGTTGAACCACAACAGACCGATATCAGGTCCAGGCCGCCAGTCCTCGAATGCCATGCGACCTGCATAAGCTACGAGCAGAAGCAAGAACAATACCGTGACGACGGACAGGAACACCCACAATCCCAGTTTCGTCTTAGAAATTTTCACTCGTCCGGCAACAGCAGGTGCCAGCACCACGCCTTGCGGCGTCAGCCAGGCCTTTTCCATCAATTGCTGTAAAATGTTCATTCGATCAGATCCATGAATTTCCGCCTCTGCATGGTGGCGTCGGTTACGTTGCTGGTGTCGGCTCGTTCTGCGGGATGAAGTCATCCTTGGCGCCCGGCACGCTGTAGTCATAAGGCCAGCGATAGACCACCGGCTGCTCCTTGCCCCAATTGCCATGCGTCGGCGGCGTTTCGGGGGTCTGCCATTCGAGCGTCGTCGCCCGCCACGGATTGCCGCCTGACTCTTTGCCCTTGAACAGGCTCCACACCAGATTGAACAGGAATACCATCTGGGCGAAGCCCACGATCAAAGCCATGACCGTGATGAAAGCATTCAGCGTATGCGCCGACTGAGGAATGAAGGCGAAATCGCCAATCTCGTGATAGCGACGCGGCACGCCCAACAAGCCTAGATAGTGCATGGGGAAGTAGATCAAGTAGGCACCGACAAACGTGACCCAGAAGTGGAACTTGCCGAGTATCTCATCGAGCATGCGACCAGTGACCTTGGGATACCAATGGTAGATCCCTCCGAACACCACCATAATCGGCGCGACACCCATGACCATGTGGAAATGCGCCACGACGAACATGGTATCCGAAAGTGGAACGTCGACCACAGCGTTGCCGAGGAACAGGCCTGTGAGCCCTCCGTTCAGGAACGTGACGATGAAGCCGATAGCGAACAACATCGGTGTCGTCAGGTGAATATCGCCACGCCACAGCGTCAGCACCCAGTTGTAAACTTTGATCGCCGTCGGAACTGCGATGATGAGGGTGGTGGTGGCAAAGAAGAATCCAAAATACGGATGCATGCCACTCACATACATGTGGTGCGCCCAGACCACGAAACTGAGCGCCCCAATGATAACGATGGCCCACACCATCATGCGATAGCCGAAAATGTTCCGTCGCGCGTGTGTGCTGATCAAGTCCGAGACGATGCCGAATGCCGGAAGGGCAACGATATAAACCTCTGGATGCCCGAAGAACCAGAACAAGTGCTGAAACATGAGCGGGCTGCCGCCGCCATACTTCAACTGTTCGCCCATCGAAACCAAACTCGGCATGAAGAAGCTCGTCCCCAGCAACTTGTCGAGCAGCATCATTACCGCGGCGACGAACAGGGCTGGAAATGCCAGCAGCGCCATCACGGTGGCGACGAAAATGCCCCACACCGTCAGCGGCATGCGCATCAACGTCATGCCACGCGTGCGCCCCTGCAGCACCGTCACCACGTAGTTCAAACCGCCCATGGTGAAGCCGATGATGAACAAGGCCAGCGAGATGAGCATCAAGACAATACCCGACTCCTGTCCTGGGGTGCCGGCCAGGATGGCTTGTGGAGGGTAGAGGGTCCAGCCTGCGCCGGTCGGCCCGCCAGGCGCAAAGAAGCTGGCGACCAGCACGAGCACGGCAAGCAGATAGATCCAATAGCTGAGCATATTTGCGTAGGGAAAAACCATGTCTCTGGCCCCCACCATCAGAGGGATGAGGTAGTTGCCGAAACCGCCCAAGAACAGAGCGGTGAGCAGATAAACCACCATGATCATGCCGTGCATGGTGACAATTTGATAATAGGCACTTGCGTCGATGAAGGAAAACGTCTTCGGAAATCCCAATTGCAGCCGGATCAGCCATGACAGCGCTAATGCGACAAACCCGATCGCCAGGGCGGTGATCGAGTACTGGATGGCGATGACCTTCGCGTCCTGGGAGAAGATATACCGGGTCCACCAGCTCTTCGGATGGTAGAGTTCCACGTCGCCAACTTCAGCAGGTGGGGCAAGTGCGTCAGCGCTGGTCGTGTGATTAGCCATGGCCATCCTTCCTCGCCTCTGGTCCGTGAGACTTATTCTGCGTAAGCCTCCGCGGAACTCATTGAGCGGCCAATAGCGGGCGCCCAACGTCGACCCCGGTTGCTTGTTTCTTTTTCCGACGCTCCTCGGCGCGGGCCCATATCTGCGCGAATGACTGCTGCTTCTGCAGCCACGCTTGATAGGCGGCTTCCTCTTCGACCACTACGTTGCCGCGCATGAAAGCGTGTCCCTGACCGCATAATTCGGCGCAGAGGATTTCGAACTTGCCGGTCCTGGTTGGAATGAACCAGAAGTAGGTGACATGTCCCGGAATCATATCCATTTTCGCCCGGAACTGCGGGACATAGAAATCATGCAGAACGTCAATGGAACGTAGGAGCAGCTTCACCGGCTTTCCGATTGGCAGGTGCAAGTCATCGCCTTCAATCACGAGGTCGTCCTGCCCCCTGGCGTCGCTCGGATTCACGCCGAGCGCATTACCTGGACCAATAAAGCGGGGACTCGATGTACCCAGTTGGCCATCCTTGCCCGGAAAACGGTAGCCCCACTGCCACTGCTGACCAACGACCTCGACCTTGGTGGCATCGGCCGGAACAGTTATGAACTGTTTCCAGACGAACAAGCCCGGCGCCAACATTGCCGCGACGCCAATTGAGGTCGCGACGGTTAGCCATAACTCCAGCCGCCGGTTCTCCGGCTCATATTCCGCCCGCCTCCCCTCTTGGTGCCGAAACTGATACACGCAATAGGCCATGAACAGGACGATTGCCGTGAAGGCCAGCCCGGTGACCCAGAATGTAATGGTGATGGTGTCGTCGACGTAGTGCCAGTTCGAGGCGATCGGCGTCCACCACCATGGGCTCAACAAGTGAAATACGACAGAACCGACAGCAATCAGAACAAGCATGATGACGACTGGCATGGTCAAGTTTCCCCGTGCTCACGACGAAGGGTCATCTTTGTCACTGGATGGAACAAACAAAGAAGTTGGAAAATCAGCAGCATAACGCTTGCGCTTCTGTCGCGGATGGAATTCCGGGCGTGGGTTAAGATCCGGTTCGACGGCCTTGCGATACAGGTGCCACGTCGAATGCCCAAGGATCGGTAACAAAACAGCCAGTCCGACGAGCAGCGGTAGCGATCCGATCAATAGCCCGCCAGCGACGATCAGGAACCAAGTCCCCATAACGGCCGGGTTCTTTACGACAACTTTTATAGAGGTCAGCACCGCCACCCCGAAACCGACGCTACGGTCGAGAAGAAGTGGAAACGAAATTACGCTTATAGAGGCGGCTAAGAGGGCGAATAGAAAACCTACTGCATTCCCGATGATGATCAGTCGACTGCCTTCAGGCGTCGTCATCACCCGGCGGGCAAATGCGAACAGGGACGTCAGAGGTTGGTCACCGAAGTTCGCGACATAGATTGCATTAGCGACTGCAATCCAAAGGCCGAAGATGGCCGACAACACACCTCCGAGTACCAGAATGGGTACCAAGGACGGCGAGTGAATGATATCGAAGGCGTGAAGCCAGGAAGTATCCAAGCCGGCTTCCCGTCGGCGGCTGATTTCGTAAAGGCCAATTGCTGCAAATGGGCCGAGAAGTGCGAATCCGGCCGCAAGTGGAAAAAGTAATGGAAGCAAATCGTATACAAAAGTGACGCGGAATAACAGGAGACCGACAATCGGATAGATCATGCATAGAAAGACGACATGTGTCGGAATCGCCCAGAAGTCTTCCAAGCCCTTTTTCAGGGCGTCACGGAGATCTTCGACCCGCAGTGATCGAACCACCGGCAAATTGTCGGTTGGCAATGCGGGCGGGATAATGTCCAACTGCGCCATTGCCAATTCTCCTATTGGTGTGGCTAGGGCCGCGACACCTCAAGACGCTTATGTATTTGGTCTGATACATGTCGCGTCCAGCTGCGACCTGCTTGCTTAACTTATATGCCCGTTTCCAGCCTCTGTCATCTGTGAAATGGTTCCCTGGAGAAAAAGCAGTCCGAGTATGTTCGGATCGGGTAAAGCGACGGTTGCCCTCGAAAGCCCATCATACCTGTCTCCTTAGTTACGGCGCAATGATGTCGTCAGCTTTGTCCATCAAGGAGATAGAGCATGTCGGACGAGCACAAAGACGATCTGTGGCGGGATTTCCCGAAGACCGCCGTGGCATTCGAGAAGCGGTTTGCG
>JANLPY010000432.1:0-7173 GCA_031367505.1 Hyphomicrobiaceae bacterium
CAAACCGCTTCTCGAATGCCACGGCGGTCTTCGGGAAATCCCGCCACAGATCGTCTTTGTGCTCGTCCGACATGCTCTATCTCCTTGATGGACAAAGCTGACGACATCATTGCGCCGTAACTAAGGAGACAGGTATGAATCGAAGGTAATGAACTTCGGTTTGAACAAGGCATCGCGCCTAGCGACGAAAGGGCAATAGAAATACAAAAACGAAATTCATCAACAAAATCAATGAAAATGGTGCCCCTGGGGGGACCCATGTCGACACTTTTGGTATGAAACAAGAACGTCCACGAAGTGCTTTTAAGAGCCTGTAAGAACACGTAAATATTATGCTATCTATCATCAGACCCGTTCAGTAACGTATATCTTGTTCCGTTTTTGTGCTGGGCAAGCGCTACGAAATAGGGCAATTAGGGCTATTGGAAATTACGTCAACTGGAGGGGTCCTGTGCAGGGCACCAGTCGCAGCCGAGCGGCCAATCGGCTGACCACGATCGAAGTCAAAAAGGCGTCCGAGCCGGGAATTTTGGAGGACGGCGCGGGACTGCGGCTTCTGGTTTCCGATACCGGCCACAAGCACTGGATCGTTCGGGTTACCATCGGCGGCAGACGCGTCAGTCGTGGACTTGGATCGTTTCCCGACGTCCCTCTTGTCGAGGCGCGCGACAAGGCGGAGGACGCTCGCCGGGCGGCACGCAACGGACAAGATGCGACAACCGAGGCCAAGATTGAGCAGCGTCGTCATGTGCTGACGTTTCGCGATGCTTTTGATCGTTACTTCGAAGAGGTCAAACGGCCGACGTTGAAATCTGGCCGGTTCGCGGAGCGGTGGCCCGAGTCGATGGAGGTTTATGTTTATCCAAAGATCGGTGATCGACCGGTCGCAGAGATCTCTCCAGCGGACATCATCGATCTGCTCCAACCAATTTGGCACACCAAGCGTGAGACTGCGACTCGCGTCCTGCAAAGAATGACGCTTGCTTTCCAATCGGCAATCGTCCGCGGCGATCGCGTGCATGCCAATCCGTGTCAGGGCGTCCGCGATGAACTCGGACGGGCACGTCCGAAGGTCCAACATCGCCGTGCTCTGGCTTGGCTTGCCGTGCCGGAATTCGTTCGCGAGTTGGAGGCGCGGCCGCGCGTCACGCCTTCATCGAAGCTCGCGTTGCTGTTCATCGTCTTCACCTCGTGCCGAAGCGAAGAAGTGCGCGGTGCCCGTTGGTCCGAGATCGAGCTTGCGTCACGCGAGTGGACGGTGCCTGCCGATCGCATGAAGATGAAGCGCGCGCACGTCGTACCGCTTGCGGATGCGGCCATTTGGGTGCTCGGCCGTGCGCAATCCATTCGCCGAAACGACACCGACCTGGTGTTCCCGTCAAGCGTTGGGACGATGCTCTCGGACAATACGCTGTCCAAGTTGATGCGCGACGCTGGCGTCGACGGCACGCCTCACGGTTTCCGTACGTCGTTCAAGGTGTGGGCCAGCGAGAACGGGGTGCGCGACGAAGTCAGCGAATGCGTGCTTGCTCACGGCGATCCCGACAAGGTGCGTGCCGCCTACCGGCGCACCACATTCTTCGAGGACCGCAAAGTCGCGATGCAGTTGTGGAGCACGTTCTTGCTGGAGAACAACGGAATGTTGAACCAATAGTCATTGCAATGTTCGGATAGAAGGCTGTTTCCAAGCTTCTGTGCTTTACGTGACGGATTCGGGATGTGACAAAGCTGAGTCGAAATCAACCACCCAGATTAAAACGACCGCTCATCACCAAGTATTGCTCACCGACGCAAAATCGACAGTTCTATTGAGGCCGGCTCGCGATACTTCGGCCCGATCCAAAGTGATCGCGTCATTGGCATTGCCACGTTGTTGTGGATGCCCGGCCGATAACAAGAAGCAAAAGACCTTTGACGGCTGTAGTGCAGCCGCTCGCGCGGCCGCACTACAGCAGCGAACCTCTTGAAGAACCTCTTGAACAAGATAAAGAAGCCCGCGCGTCAACGTCAAAAGACGTGTTCGAACATCGCTATGGTTGACGTCAGTTCTCGACCCTTGACGATGAAAAAGAGATCGGGCGGGTCCGTCCTCGCTAAATCGCGCTCGGACGAAACGCGCTCTGTCGCGCGGCAACCCTGGCCGCGCCACCGAGCCGCCGGTGCGTCTCGGCCCGTGCGGGCGACGATCGCGTCCCGCGCGACTGACGCGACAGGCAACACGACTCGGCGGTACCGGTGTGTGCGGCCCAATTCCACGTTGTGCGACACCAGCTCGAGCGGCAGCCGGCTCTGCAAGCGCTTGGGTCATGATGTTCATGTCGAACCAGGAGCGTGCATCATCGCTCGGGACAGCCGTCTCACCTGTTCCAACCGGCGCCATGATTGCTTGTCCATACCGGGCTTGGGTGACCCCGTCCGTTGATGTGCGACGGTGCGGCAAGCGCCGTCTTTGCGACAACCCGGCAAAGCGCCGGGTCCTCCACTGGCGTTGCGGCCTTACAGGTGTCCCAGCCGCCGCAGGCCGCATTTCCGCGCACGCCGGCGGGGATGGTCCCAGCCGGTACTACAAGGAGCAGTCTCATGGCTACCATCGGATCCGTTACCAAGCACGACGACGGCCACTACGCAGGCGAGCTGAAGACCCTTTCGGTTCGGGCTGAAATCGCCATTCTGCCCGTCGGCGAGAAGGCATCGCCGACCCAGCCCGACTACCGGGTGATGTCGCAGGGCATCGAAATCGGCGCGGGCTGGCTGCGCACCGGGCAGATCTCCGGCAAGAAGTACATTGCTCTTTCGATCGCGGCACCAGAGCTTGGACCGAAGACCCTTTACGCCAACCTCGGCCGGGCCGCCGGACAAGCCGATCCTGACGTCTATGCCCTGATTTGGAATCCGCAAGACTGACGTCATTGGCCTTCGCACCCCAGCGGTGCGGAGGCCTTTTTCTTGCGCCTTTCACGACGCGGTTTCCGATTACCTGAAGAGCCCACCCGCCCACCCCACTGACGTCAAGGTGACGCCAGGTTTCGAGTGCTTCAACCAGCAAAGTACCAATGCGGCCGCCCTAAAATGAATGCTGGTTTCAGGTCACACTTTAGTGTGGCAACCGCCGGAGACATCAGTCTATTGAGTACGGATTGAGTGAGCCCTGAGCGCTTATCGGTGTGAGTTTCGGGTCAAGCTTGATGATCGGAAACTTCATCGGCGATCCGTTGGCTGACATGCTTTCGGCTTGAACGGCGGACCTCCTCGGATCGTGCAGAGGTGTTGCCGTGATGGGAAGGTGCGGGAGGTTTTGAAGTAGTTTTTTGGACAACAGGATAAAAGGACGACGTCAGAGTGACGTCGGCGTCCCTATTCGCCGGCAATGCCGGCACGTCAAAAATCGTGCATGGCGTTAAGGCCGGGTTTTCGCCTGCGATTTCAAGGTCGTTTTGCGCCCCGTCTTGAACGCTACCGTTTTGATCGCATTTCGCCTGATCAACAAAACGCGGAGGAAGCGATCATGGCCGACGACGAACTCCAACCGAAGCTCGGGCGTATCCGCGACAGCGGCCGACTACGACCCGAACGCCTGAAGGCGAAGATCTTCCGCCAGGCCGGCAGCTCGGCCCTCACCGCGACGTGGTCGAAGAGCCACATCACGCCGGGCGCGCTCAGGCGCGGCATGGGCACCGGCGTGCGCGCGGCCGCCGGGTTGATCGCGCCGGGCAGCCGTCGCGTCATCGTCAAGGCGCGCTACACGCGAGTGGCGGCGGGCCATCAGGGTGCCGCGCGGGCCCATCTCAAATACATCCAGCGCGATGGCGTCACCCGCCAGGGTGAGGCTGGTCAACTCTATGACGCCACGCGCGACGATGCCGATGGTCGATCTTTCCTCGACCGCTCGACCGGTGATCCGCACCAGTTCCGCTTTATCGTCTCTGCCGACGACAGCAGCCGGCTCGGCGATCTCAAACCTTTCATCCGCGATCTCCTGGGGCAGATGGAACGCGACCTCGATACCAAGCTCGATTGGGTTGCGGTCGATCATTTCAACACCGGCCATCCGCACAGCCATGTCGTCATTCGCGGCCGTGACGACCAAGGTCGCGATCTGATAATGGCCCGGGACTACATCGGTCACGGGGGCCGGGCCCGCGCCCAGGCCATCGTCACCCTCTAGCTCGGACCTGAGAGCCAGCTCGAACGCTTGCGCAAGCTGATCGACGAAGTGGGCCAGGAACGCCTGACACGGATCGACCGAGCCCTTCTCGCGCGCGCCACCGATGGCGTTCTCGTGGTCACGACAGCGCAGGAGCGTGAACCGTTTCATCGCTCGACGCGTATCGGACGATTGCGGACCTTGCAGCGGTTGGGCTTGGCCGAAGAGCGGCAGACCGGGGTGTGGCAGCTCGATGGCGGGCTCGAGGGCAAGTTGCGCCGCCTCGGCGAACGGGCTGACAAGTTCAAGATGATGCAGCGCGCCTTGCAGGAAGCCGGGATCGACCGTGCCGCGTCCGAACTCGCGCTGTTCGAAAAGGCTCCGCGCAAGGTGCCACTTGTTGGTAAAGTCGTCGGCGTCGGGATGGTCGATGAGATCACGGACCGCACCTGGGTCGTGCTCGATGCGATCGACGGCCGCATCCACTACGCCGAGCTCGGCCGGTTGCAATCCGAGGCGGTGCCGGCACGCGGCAACCTTGCCGCCTTGGCCGGCGATGGGCTTACGGAAAAGCCGAGTGCTGTTCCGCGGCTGGAGGTATTATCGCCGGTCGACGTTGCACAATTGTCGACTTATGAGGGTCCGACCTGGCTCGACGAGGCGATCGTCCGCAACTGGCGGCCGCAGCCAGATCGTCCCGGGTTTGCCCGTCAACTTGACGCCGCCATTGCTGAGCGCGGCCAGTGGCTGACGGAACGGCAACTTGCAGACATCGGCCTTAACGGCAAGATCGTGCCGAACCGCGACATGATGGCGTTGCTGCGCGTTGTCGAGACTGGCCGGCTGGTCGACGATCTCTCACGTGAGTTCAAGTCCATTTACGTCCCGAATGACCAAGGCAGTCGCGTGTCCGGCGTCTACGAACGCGCGATCGTCACGCCGACCGTCAAACTCGCCATCATCCGAAATGCCGACACTTTTACCTTGGCGCCCTGGAAACCGGCGCTCGAACCGCTGCGCGGTATGGCCGTCACTGGCGTGGCCAGATCCAACCAGATAATGTGGACCAGGGATCGCGGAAGAGGATTGCCGGGGCGCAGTTGAAGGCAATGCGTTGGTGCGGAACGCATCTCACGTTTTACTCGTCTGCTTCATTTGACGGCGCCAATCATTCAACCTGAAGGACGGTGTCTCGCAGCCGCAAGTCGCTCGCGCGATCTTCGGTGAGCTCTCTTCAGCACACTGCATTGAACATCGTAATGCAGCTGCCACTCTGCTATTGCGGGGTTTGGATTTTGACATTTACCATGTTTACCAGCCTGCGCTTTAGTTGGTGAGTATCAGCATGCGAGTTCTGACAACGGCGGTCAGGAAGCACTTTCTGATCGATCGTAAGCGATTGCATTTTAGCGCAGTTTTTTTCGGGTTCGCAGTGTTGAGCGCGCTGCCGGCGTTTGGCCAGCAGAACACTGGAAGCGGGTTAGGCGGCTTTGCCTCGCCACCCCCACCTCCGCCTTCCCTCGCAAATCCCGCACCGGCGATTACGCCACTTGGCCTTGGTGTTGTGCCACCATCGGTCGTTGCCGTTCCGCGAACCGATCAAACCGGGAGGCAGTCGGGGCAGTCACCGCCTGCAGGTTTGGACAAGTTACCCAATTTCGGCTCGCCACCAGCGAGCAGCCTTCAGGCACCAACCGACCCCGCTACCGAATTGCCGGCGACGGCCAAGCCCGCGCCGGCCGCTAAACCGCAAGCCGCGCCGGCTCCTAGCGGTCAGGCTGCGACCGCCGCTGCTGCGGCGACAGCCCCTGGCGATCCTGGCTCGAACGAGAGCAAGCCCGAGGATCGCGTGTTCGCCAAAGCGCAGGAAGCGCCCGGCAACGGCACGTTTACGTACGAGTACCCAATTGACACGCCGAAGTTCCGTGGCATCGAGCCGAAGCTGACGCTGGTGTTCGACTCGACGACAGGTCTCCGGCCGCATGGTGCCACCCAAGGCATGCTCGGAACGGGGTGGCATATCGATGGTCTGTCCGAGATCGCCCGTGCGTCCCGCGTGCGCGGTGCGCCGCGGTTCGACACCACCGACGTCTATCTGGTTGATGATCAAGAGTTGATCGCTTGCCCGACGCCATCGACCAGCCCGAGTTGCACCAGTGGCGGCACCCACACCACCCGCGTCGAGAGTTACAAACGCTTCAAGTTCGACACCGCCACCAACAAATGGCTGGTCACGCATCGCAACGGCGTACTGCATACCTACTCATCCGTCGGCCCGATGGGAACTGCCGGGACGACGCCGGTGAATGTGCAGACCAACTATAGGTGGCTGTTGACCTCGGTGGCCGACACGCATGGCAATACCGTGACCTATACGTACACCTGCGATCAGTTGCCGGTGTGCTGGCCGTCGACGATCGCCTACAACGGCACGGTGCTTACGTTGCGCTATCAGGCTCGCCCTGATCAACCGACCAGCGGCCGCGCGACGGTGCTGTCGACCTATGGCAAGCGGCTGGTGTCGATCGACATCGTGACCGGCGGGGTGCGCGATCAAGTGTACGCGATGGCCTACGCGCAGAGCCCATCGACGGGTCTCACCCGTTTGACCAGCGTGAACAACTACGGCCGCGATGCGGTGGTGAATACCACAACGGGTGCGGTCACCGGTGGCACCAGTCTGCCGCCCACCACCTTCGCCTACACGGATTCTCCGACGCCGTCGGCGCTGCCACATGTCGGTTGTTGGGTTGGATACTCAACACCAGAGTGCTTTGCTGGTGATTTTGATGGTGACGGCAAGGTCGACCGCTTGATTACCGGCGTCTCGAGTGGTGACATTGTTCAATATAAATTCTCGAAGGGAAATGGCGCTGGCATATACCAAGATCATACCTGTCTCCTTAGTTACGGCGCAATGATGTCGTCAGCTTTGTCCATCAAGGAGATAGAGCATGTCGGACGAGCACAAAGACGATCTGTGGCGGGATTTCCCGAAGACCGCCGTGGCATTCGAGAAGCGGTTTGCG
>JANLPY010000473.1:0-2813 GCA_031367505.1 Hyphomicrobiaceae bacterium
TCGAGGCTGTCATTGGTCCGAAGTTGCATGCCGCCGTTCTGGATATGCCCCTAAAGACGCAGCGCTCACCCGGCGAGACATTGCAGCCTTTTCGCGACCTCGACGCAATGCGGATGTTTCTGGCAGGACCGGGGCCCTTAGCTCTGTTCGACCTGCCGTGGATGCCGATTTATCTGACTTTCATTTTTCTGCTGCATCCACTGCTCGGGCTGACGACAGTACTCGGTGCAATCGTACTCCTTGGCTTGACGGTGACCACCGAATACAAGGGGCGCTCCCCAAGCAAGAACTCGCTCGAAGCGCAATCCGCTCGTAACGCGCTTGCCGACTCTGCCCAGCGCGGTGCCGAGGCCGTGCGCGCAATGGGCATGCAGAAGGAAATGTCCGAGCGATGGAACAAGGCCCATGGCAACGCCATGATCGCCCAGCGGCAGTTGAACTTTTCCGTGGGCGCTCTCTCTGCTTTGGCAAAGACGTTCCGAATGATCCTGCAATCGGCGATGCTGGGTCTTGGCGCCTATTTGGCCATCCGTAACGATATCTCCTCCGGATCGATTATCGCGGGGACGATCCTGAGCGCGCGGGCCTTGGCGCCGATCGACCAGGCGATCGCTTCATGGAAGGGGTTCATCGCGGCACGCCAAGGACACGTGCGCCTGCACGAGCTGCTTGCAAGTTATCCCGAGAAAGAGACACCGTTCGCGTTGCCGCCACCGCGCAAGAGCGTGGCGGTCGAAAACCTGGTCATCGCAGCTCCAGGCTCGAGACAACCCATCGTCAAACGGGCGCAGTTCGCGCTGAATGCCGGACAGGGCCTCGGCATCATCGGCACCAGCGCATCCGGCAAGACATCCCTCATTCGCGCCTTGGTCGGCGTCTGGCAACCGCTGGCCGGCAAGGTCACCATGGACGGTGCGAGCATCGATCAATGGGATCCGGAGTTGCTCGGTAGCTCGATCGGCTATCTGCCTCAGGACGTACAATTGTTCGACGGAACGATCGCGGAGAATATCGCTCGATTCAAGCCTGACGCGAATCCGGAGCTCGTCATCGAAGCAGCAACCCTCGCCGGCTTCCATAAATCGGTGATCGCCTTTCCAGACGGCTATAATACGCGCATCGGCCAGGGCGGCGTGCAGCTTTCCGCCGGCCAGCGTCAACGGGTCGGCTTGGCACGGGCGCTGTATGGCCGACCGTTCCTGATCGTTCTCGATGAGCCAAATTCCAACCTCGACGCCGAGGGCGAGACAGCTGTCAGCGAAGCCATCAGCGGGGTCCGCAAGCGAGGCGGAATTGCCGTCGTCGTCGCACATCGGCCAAGCGCTATCGCCGCGGTGGACCTCCTCGCCGTCATGCGGGCAGGCGAGGTCGTGGCATTTGGTCCCCGTGACGAGGTGCTTGCCAAGACCGTCCAGAATGCGTCGAACATTATCGCACATCCCGCGGCGCGAAGTGACGTAACGCGGGCTCGCGCGACCACCGATGGAGCCGAATGATGCTCGATACAGATGCGGCCATCGCACGCCATCTTAAACTCGGACTGGCGGCCATCCTGCTTCTCGGTGGCACCGCTACCGCGTGGAGCTTGGCCGTGAAGCTCGACTCCGCCGTCGTCACCCAGGGAACGGTCGTCGTCGAAAGCAACGTCAAGAAGGTCCAGCATCCGACAGGCGGCGTCGTCGGCGCCGTCAATGTGCGGGAGGGCCAGCGCGTCACCGAGGGCGATATCGTCGTGCGCCTGGACGAGACGGCTACGAGGTCGGCGCTCGGAATCGTGATCAACGATTTGACCGCGACCCGGGCGCGAGTCGCCCGGCTGACGGCCGAAAGGCTTGGCGCAACACGCATTACCTTCCCTCCTGATATCATTACACGCGCACTGACCGATCTCGAGGCGAAAGGTGTAATCGAGGGCGAAATGCAATTGTTCGCCTCGCGAATCACCACGCGCAATGGACAGAAGGCACAGCTCACCGAGCGCATCGGCCAGTTGCGGGAGGAAATCAAGGGACTTGCCGATCAGCAGAAGTCGCTGGAAATTCAACTTAGGGTCGCCCGCGATGAACTGAATGGGCTGCGCGGCCTCAAAGCGAAAGGCCTGACGACAATTCCGCGTATTTCGGCGCTCGATCGTGAGATTGCGCGCAACGACGGCGCGCTCGGTGACACTGTTTCGCGCATGTCCTCCTCCCGCGGCAAGATCGCCGAAACGGAACTCCAGATCCTCCAACTCGACAAGGATCAGGCGTCCGAGGTCGCAAAGGATCTTCGTGAAGCGGAGACGAAGATCGGGGAGCTGCAAGAGCGCCGGATCACGGCGGAGGACCAGTTGCGGCGGATTGATATCCGGGCGCCGATCTCGGGGATCGTGCATCAGCTGGCAGTCCACACCGTCGGCGGAGTCATCAATCAGACGGAGCCGATCATGCTGATCGTGCCCGAGTCTGACCGCCTCATCGTCGAGGTCCGCATTCAACCCCAGGACATCGATCAGGTCCACATCGGCCAGCCTGCACGCGTGCGGTTCACCGCATTCAATCAGCGCACGACACCGGAGTTGATGGGGACGCTGTTCCGGATCGCCGGAGATATCACAAAAGAGCAGCAGACAGGGCAATCATATTTCACCGGCGGCATTTCCATCGATGAAAGCGAATTGCGCAAACTGAAGGAATTGAAACTCGTGCCGGGCATGCCGGCCGATGCCTTCGTGAAGACCGGCGAGCGGACGATGGCAAGCTATCTGGTAAAGCCGCTTGCAGATCAGATGCAGCGGTCGTTGCGCGAGCGGTAAGACGCCGCTCGGCTCGGCT
>JANLPY010000510.1:0-16168 GCA_031367505.1 Hyphomicrobiaceae bacterium
GCTCTGTTCCGCTTCGGATGGGCGGGACGTGCGGGCCACAACACGTCATCGCAGCGGGACGCGGATGCGAGTGCGAGGGCAACCTTGCGCAAGCGTCTGGATATCGGGGCTCGAAATCCCGGTAGGCGATGAGCCCATCCCCACAACTATACCAGGCGGCTGATCGCCGTCCCGCTTCCCGGGACTTTTGTCTCGGGGTTCGAATGAACGGACGCACACCCCGGAGCGCCAAGCGTTGCCGGGCGGTGGAGGTGTGCGTCGCAGCTAAAATCAGAGTTCACACGACGCGACAGCTGCCCGGATAAAACAAGCACCACTCCAAGCCTACTCGCGCACCACCGGCTACTTCGCCGGCTTCGGCAAGTTATCCAAGCTTGAAATATACCACTCCTCGGCTTTCACGATCGCGGGGTTTTCGCCGTTGGCGTAGATCCAACTATCAACCGCCCAACGCTGTTTGTTGGAGTTTTCGACGAGCACCGCGGTCCAATGGGTCCAGCCGGCGACGCCGCGCAAATAGTTCTCTTTGGCGAATGGCGTGGAAACCTTGTGGTGCTTGATCAGGCCCTTGGTCTGCAGCACCGTCATGTAACTCGTGGTGTTGGTCGCCTCGTCGACGCAATCCTGCTGGGTCGGATCGCCGGACGCTGCGAAGTCCATGCCGGGGCGGTCGTCCTTGGTGCCGATCACATTGCCGACGCGCGTTTCCATCCAGCCAATCGAGTAGGCGATACCACGACGCTCGTCCTCGGCGGTGTCGGCCTTGGTGCGCCACTTCTTCATGATCGCCGTCAGCTCGGCGATGTCGGCATCGGTGAACGTGAATTTGGTGCGCATCTGGCAGCCGTAGGCGTGACACACGTGCACCGTGGTGCCCTTCGGTTCAGGAACCGAAAAGGTCGCAAAGTGCTTCTCCGAGGTGCCAAAGCCCTCGTGCGTGCATCCGCTGGCCAAGAGGGCCGCCGCTATCAATAATGCAGATGGAAGGCGCATTCGTCCCCACATAAACGGGCCTGCTTCTGGCACGGCCGATGATCGACGCTCAAATAGAGCCTGATGAAGGCAACACGCCACTCGATTCGTCGCCAGCTCAAACTATACCGGCACGGCGTGACTTTTTCACTGCGCTGCACAAAAACCGCAAGCACGCAGACATTGTTTCAAACGCTTGATTGTCCTACACCTTCGGCATGACGAACAACAATCCTATTCACATCATCGGCGGTGGGCTAGCGGGCTCGGAAGCAGCGTGGCAGGCGGCCTCAACCGGGGTGCCGGTGGTGATGCACGAGATGCGGCCGGTTCGCGCGACCGACGCGCATCACACCGACGGGCTCGCCGAACTCGTATGCTCCAACTCGTTCCGGTCGGACGATTGGGAGAACAACGCCGTTGGCCTGCTGCATGAGGAAATGCGCCGCTGCAACTCGTTGATCATGTTGGCCGCCGACAAACATAAGCTGCCGGCGGGCGGCGCCTTGGCGGTCGATCGCGATGGCTTCTCGGCCGAAGTGACTGCACGGCTCGACGCCCACCCGCTCGTCACCATCGCCCGTGAAGAAGTCGCCGGATTGCCGCCCGCCGATTGGGACAGCGTGATCATCGCCACTGGGCCGCTGACATCGCCCGCGTTGAGCGCCGCGATCATTGAGCAGACCGGTGCCGAAGCACTTGCCTTCTTCGATGCCATCGCGCCGGTCATCCACTACGATTCCATCGACCAATCGCGGGCCTGGAAACAGTCGCGCTACGACAAGGTGGGGCCAGGTGGCACCGGCGCCGACTATCTCAACTGCCCGATGTCAAAGCCGGAATACGAAGCTTTCATCGATGCGATGCTGGCGGCGGAAAAGACCGTGTTCAAGGAGTGGGAGGCGAACACGCCCTATTTCGACGGCTGCTTGCCGGTCGAGGTCATGGCCGAACGTGGCCGCGAGACGTTGCGCTTCGGCCCATTGAAACCGGTCGGTCTGGCCAATCCTCATGATGGTGGCCGCCGTCCTTACGCAGTCGTGCAACTCCGCCAGGATAACGCGTTGGCGACGCTGTGGAACATGGTCGGCTTCCAGACCAAGATGAAGTATGCCGAGCAAACCCAGGTGTTCCGGATGATCCCGGGGCTCGAGAACGCCGAATTCGCGCGGCTCGGCGGGTTGCACCGCAATACGTTTATCAACTCACCGAAGTTACTCGACGGTCAGTTGCGGTTGAAGTGTCAACCGAGGCTGCGGTTCGCCGGACAGATCACCGGTGTGGAAGGCTACATCGAAAGCGCGGCCATCGGTTTACTAGCCGGACGGTTTGCCGCCGCGGATCGGCAAAATCGTGCTATGATTACGCCTCCAGCGACGACCGCTTTGGGGGCACTGATCGGGCATATTACGGGGGGGCATTTGGCAGATGACGCAGGTGACGCGAAGAATGCATTTCAGCCGATGAACATCAACTATGGTCTGCTGCCGCCACTCGATCCGCCGACGCACGACGCCAATGGTAAGCCGATCAAGGGCAAGGATCGTGGATTTGCCAAGAAGCGGGCGATGAGCCGGCGAGCCCTGGCCGATCTCGATGGCTGGCTCGGCGCTAGTTCCAGCCAAGCCGCAGCGGAATAGAGACGATACGATGTCATCACTAATGAAACTGACAGCCGATGAATTTCGCGCGCTCGGCCGGTCGCGTTTGCTGGCCGAGCCTTCGGACGCGATCTTCGATCCGCGCAGTGAGAAATCGTGGAGCCCGAGTGATTTCGATCTCAATCCGGATATGGTCGCTGATTTCGCGGTCATGGATCACGCCAGACCAGCGGCCGTACTAATTCCGGTGGTCGCGCGTGCTGAACTGACGGTGCTGTTGACCCAACGCACAGAAAGCCTTTCCACGCACGCCGGCCAGATCGCCTTTCCAGGTGGTCGCGTTGACGATGAGGATGCGACGGTCATGGACGCCGCGTTGCGCGAGGCTGAAGAGGAGATCGGCCTCGATCGCCGGTTCGTCGAGCCATTGGGGTTCATCGATTGCTATCGCACAGGTACCGGCTATCGGATTGCACCGGTGGTGGCGCTCGTGCAGCCGGGCTTCGTGCTCAATCTCAATCCGCACGAAGTCGTCGATGCGTTCGAAGTGCCACTGAGTTTCTTGATGGATCTGGGCAATCATCAGCGCCACAGCCGCGAATGGCGCGGGCGGCAACGCGATTTCTATGCAATGCCCTACGGTGAGCGCTATATTTGGGGGGCAACCGCTGGCATGCTCAAAAACTTGCACATGCGGATGTTTGCGTGAATGTGCCTGCTCGCCAGTTGAAGGCACAATGAACTGCCATGATCCGAATTATCATAGAAAATCTGCTGCTGTTTCTCATGCCGACGTTGATTTACGTCGTGTATGTTTTTTTTCGACGCAGCAGCGATGGTGAGAACCCGGCCGTGCTCAACGATGCGCCGCTGCTATGGTTGTTCGCCGCGGGGGTAATCCTGATGTTCGCAACGCTATTGTTCTTTGGCTCGACTTCGGGTTGGGAGCCGGGCGCGCCGTATCAGCCGCCAGTATATAGGGACGGAAAGATCGAGCCAGGTCGTGTCAGCCGATAGGATATATGGATAGACGAGCACATCCGGATCGAGCGTTACCGTCTCTTGCGACGGCGGCATGGCTGTTGGCGCCGGCCACGCAGGCAGCCCTTGGTTTTCTGGGCGACAATGGTTTCGGCGCACGCGTCGTTGGTGGCGCCGTCCGCAATGCACTTCTTGGCCGCGCTGTTGGCGACATCGATATCGCGACCACGGCTAAACCGGAGCAGGTGATCGCTAGTGCCAATGCCCGCGGCATTAAAACGATCCCGACCGGTATCGAACACGGTACGGTTACGGTGATCATTACAGGCAAGTCTTTCGAGGTGACGACGCTGCGGCGCGACGTTGTCACCGATGGCCGGCATGCAACCGTCGCCTTCACCGACGACTGGGCTGAGGATGCAAGCCGCCGGGATCTGACGCTCAACGCACTTTATTGCGATAAAGGCGGCACGATATTCGATCCATTGGGTGGTATCGACGATGTGCTGGCGCGGCGCGTTCGTTTTATCGGCGACGCCCGAGCGCGTATTCGCGAAGACTACTTGCGGATTCTGCGGTTCTTCCGGTTCACCGCCGAGTATGCCGATGGCGCGCCCGATCAGGCCGGGCTCGACGCTTCACTTGCTGAACGGCATGGGCTTCTGGCCCTATCTGCTGAACGTGTCCGTGCCGAGCTGGTGCGTCTGCTGATTGCTCCGCGTGCGGTGCCGGCGATCGATGCGATGGCCGGCCACGGGTTGTTGACGGCTCTTCTGCCGATCGCGCCACGATTAGGAATCTTCGCCAAACTCGTGGCGATCGAGGCCGCCAATAGCCTCGCGCCGAACGCGCAATTGCGATTGGCGGCGCTCACGGTGGCGGTAGTTGAGGACGCAGCGCGTCTGGCTGATCACCTTCGCCTATCGACAGCGGAGCGAAATGTTCTGGTACGGGCGGCTGCTTCTCCGCGTCTCGATCCGGCGTCAGATGACCGATCACTGCGCGCGCAGCTATATCGTATCGGCGAAGCGCACTTCGCCGAAGCGAGCCTGATGAGTTGGGCCGCGAGTTCGCAGCCTCTCGATAATCTCCATTGGAAGCGGCTGCTGGATTTCAATCTCGGCTGGCAAGCGCCGGTATGTCCATTTTCCGGAAAAGACATCTTGGCGCGCGGCGTTGCCTCAGGGCCACAAGTGGGTGAGATCCTTCGTGAGTTCGAAGCGTGGTGGATCGCCAATGATTTCCCGAGCGCGCGAAGTTTTCTCGACGATCAGCTCGACAAATTGCTGCAGCGCAACTGAATTCACTCTTTTTTTAAGTGTTGCGCTCCGGCCATCGCTCTGTGCCCAAAAATCTCCACAATGTGATTCGCAACGAGCGGGGATTATAAGCGAGTGAATTGGCGGGGGCTAATTGCCGGGACGGCAAGTGGGATCGCATGTTTGGCGATCTCGTCCGCATGCCATGCGCAGGCGTCATCGCCTTGGACCGAAGCACCGATGCGATTGGGCGTTGGCCCTCAATTCGATCCGTCGATCGCCAATCCGTCTCGTCCATCGGCCACGTCAGCTTCGAATTGCGGAAAGTGGCGGCGGGTTGCGGCTCGTCTGGGTGAGACGTATGCGGGAGTGCGATTTCGCCAATCGATCGTCGAACGCGCCTGCGCCTTTGCCGACCTGGCGCCGGCAGAGGAAACCGCATGGTCGTGGCCTTGGGCCAAGCCGGAAATCGACGCAGAATTGCCACCGCGCCTGCACGCCGTATTCGCTGGCTGGACCATTCGGTGCGGGAATTCCGGTCGTCGCGAACGCTGTGCGCTTATTCACGAGGCGACGGTGAATGTCGCTCCAGCAATCGGTGCTTCGGAAACGACCCGCATCATCACCCACTTCGTCATCGATCAGATTGGCGGGCAGGAGCAAGTTCTTTGGCGCGTCTTTGTTGAGAAGTCCGACGCGGTTTGGTTCGAGGGCACGAACGCCGCGGCTGGCAAAGCTGCAAGTTCGGAGACCGTGCGGGTACACTCCGGCGCCGTGTTGATCCACAAGCGGTTCGATGATTGCGGCCGTTTCGGCTGCCAGATGGAGGCCGATGTTGCAATCAGTGCGCGGATCGCAACGCGCCTTTGGGACGGCGGGAGCGTTCACATCGAGATGCGGCCGGCGCCCGGTATCGTCCTTGTGCAGTCGGTGCCCGCCGGTCAATTTCGTTCGGGCTTAAGTGAGCTGTCGAGGTTGAAGCGTGCCGAAGAGCGCGTCGTAGCCGGACGTTAATGGGGACGCGAAAATTCGGCGCCGGCGTTGATCCCGGCCTTCACGCGAATGCAACCGTCCCGAGCGCCATGGCGACGGCTGCCTGCGTTGGATCGATCACCGGAATGCCGAGTGCTTCCTCCAGCGGTCGACGATGACGCGCCATTCCAGCGCAACCCATGACGATGACATCGGCGCCGTCCTGATCCTTTAGAGCGAGCCCGACCTCGATCATTTTCACCAGAGTGCCGTCGCCTGACGCCGTTTCCGCGACGCTCATTTCGAGTGGACGCTCGCCGGCAAGCCGATCCATCAGTCCCATCTGGCGAAGATAACGGATATGACGCGGGATCGAGCGTTGTTTGATCGCTAAAACGCCAAAGCGGCCGCCTCGCGTAAGGGCCGTCAGGACGCCAGACTCGGCGATGCCAAACACTGGCCGTGTTGTGCCTTCGCGACAAACGTGTAGTCCGGGGTCCGAGTAACAGGCGATAACGAACGCCGCCGATGTTTTGTCGGCCTCCACGAGGCGTCTGAGTGGCAGAGTGACACTTTCGGCATCGGCCTGTGTCTCGATGCCGAAGGGGCCTTCCTTCAACGTTACGCAAGCGATCTCGGGGCCATCCTTGAACGCTAGTTGAGCCAGCGCTGCTTCCAGGCCCTTGGTGACAGCGTCGTTCGAATTCGGATTGATGACGAGAATGCGCGGACGGCGGCTCATCTGGCGCTCCTATGAGTTTCACGTCAATGTGTGGGCAAGTCCGTTCCATTGTCCAGTCAAGGTGCTGCTGATGTCCGATCCGATCTATGATTGTGTAATTCGCGGCGGCACCGTCGTGACCGCTGCTGAAGCCTTCAAGGCCGACGTTGCCATTGCCGGCGAGACGATCGAGGCGATTGGGCGCGTACTGCCCCGAGGCAAGCGCGAGATCGATGCGACGGGGCGGTTCGTGCTGCCAGGCGGCATCGATAGTCACGCGCACATCGAGCAGCTATCGGCTGCCGGAATCATGAATGCCGACACCTGGGAAAGTGCGACAATTTCAGCGGCCCATGGCGGCACGACGAGCGTGATTTCGTTCGCAGCCCAACACGTCGGCGCCGATCTCATGAAGGTCGTCGCCGACTATAGTGCATTGGCGGCGAAAGGTGCGGTGATCGACTACACGTTCCACATGATCGTCGCCGATGCGACCGAAGTAACCATCAAAGAGCACCTTCCGGAGCTGATCCGCCAAGGCCACGGATCGATCAAAGTTTTCATGACGTACGATCTGCTGCAGGTTCGCGACGAACCGCTCCTCGATGTCCTCATGACTGCGCGGGAAAACGGCGCGCTAGTGGCGGTGCACGCCGAAAACCACGGCATGATTTCATGGATGGTGAAGCGGCTGCTAACGCGGGGCTATACCGCGCCGAAGTATCACGCAATCAGCCATCCCAGATTGGCCGAGAAGGAAGCTTTCGAGCGGCTGATCGCTTTGGCGACGTTGGTCGATCAGCCGATCATGATTTTTCACGTGTCGACAGCTGAAGGCGTCGCGACTATTCGCCGGGCGCGAGGCGAAGGTGTGAAGGTCTTTGCCGAAACCTGCCCGCAATATTTGTTCCTCACCCGTCACGATCTCGATCGGCCGGGCGCCGAGGGAGGCAAATGGATGTGTTCGCCGCCGCCTCGCGAGACCTCCGATCAAGAAGCATTGTGGCGTGCACTCGAGCTTGGCGACTTACAAACTGTGTCGTCGGATCATGCGCCGTATGCCTTCGATGCGACGGGCAAACTGCGCGCTGGGCCAAACCCGAACTTCAAGCAAGTGGCAAACGGGTTGCCGGGCCTCGAAGTGCGCCTGCCGCTCCTGTTCGATGCGATGGTCTCACAGGGGCGACTCGGAATATCAAAATTCGTCGAGCTCACGAGCACTGCGCCCGCACGGATCTACAACTTGGCCCCAAAGAAAGGTGCCATCACTGTTGGTGCCGATGCCGATATTGCGATCTGGGATCCAAACTGCGCGGTAACGCTTACCGACGCTGTGATGCATGATAAGACCGGGTACACGCCGTTCGCTGGCCGCACCATAAAGGGTTGGCCGGTCATGGTGCTGCGTCGAGGCGAGGTCATCGTCGATGACGGTCGATGCACAGCCAATGCCGGCTCGGGACGATTCTTGCCTCGGAGCGGCGGCGAAGCGGCCAGACCATCGGGCCGGCTGCAGTCAGAAATGGATCCGGCACGCAATTTTGACGCGAAGCTATTCGATTGAACTCAGTAGAATTGCCCCAGTGACTAGGGATGATAACTGCTCTTAACCTAGAGTGTGGCGCGACACTGGTCATTTGACATGGAACGGATGATTGTCCGAGCCAGGCGGCGCCTGGACAGCGGTTGGGACGAAGCATGACGGTAAATCCACTCTTTCTTTTGGCGACGGCGGCATTCGGCTGGGGACTGAGCTTGGCACTCTACCGGGCAGTCGCTGCGCGGTTCGGTTGGCCCATGGGGGCGCTACAGAAAAATTATCCGCTGGCAGTGATGTTGATCGGATTAGCGGCCCTGGTACTGACGTTTCTTTTCGTCCTCTCCGATACGACTAGACGCTGGCCGGTCCTTCTCCTTGGTTTGCTGTTCGCACTGTTCTGGACCGGATTTTTGCGCGTGGCTTCGCAAACTGCATTGTTTCTCGCGCCAATTGCAGCGCTTCTGCTTGGGATCGTATGGGCCAGCACTGACGATGGGTTGCGCGAAATTCGCGACCTTGATGACAAACTGATCGAAAGATCGCGGATGATCGAGGGCCGAATTGAGGAGCGCGTGCGAGGTGCCTTGCAAAAGTATCAAACGCCGCCGGTACTCGATGAGCGGGTGTCGCCCCCGTCCAATCCAGGCATGCCGGCTCCGGCAGTCCCGAAGAAGTCGACACCGTAAACGATTTCTTTGGGCGTTAGTGTTCATTTAACCAAGCAATTGGCTGGCGGTTCAGGTGACCGAAGCTGGCACACGAGATGCACCGCGGTGGGTTGAAAGCTAACCCCGAGCCACGTTGCAAAGCCATGGTCCTCCACCGCCCGTTCGCTCTACCGAAACCTCAGCGCTTGAGTGAAATTCTCGCGCCAGATCAAAACAGTTTCGGCGTCATTCGCCTAGCGATGGCCTTGGCGGTGCTATTCTCGCATTCGTACTGGTTCACGACTGGTTCCAAGATCGTCGATCCATTAGTGCGGTTCACGGGCCATTCAATCGGCGAACACGCGGTCCAGGTCTTCTTCTTCCTGTCGGGCATACTGGTCTCGCAGAGCCTGCTTCGAAGCCGGAGTGTATTGAATTTCGCGGTTGCCCGTGCGCTGCGGATCTTCCCCGCCCTGATCGTGTGCGTGCTGCTTACAGCGCTTGTGTTAGGGCCGCTGATGACCGAGGGCCGGCTCGGCGAGTACTTCACCGACAAGCAACTGCCGATCTATGTCATCAAGACCATCTTGCTGATCACCGGTTCGGCGCCGCTGCCCCATCTGTTCCATAATCAGGCGTTGCCAGAGATGGTCAATGTATCATTGTGGACGCTGAAGTATGAGGTGCTCTGTTATATGGGCTTGGCGCTCATTGGCGGCGTCGGCCTCCTTAACGAACGGACTAGAACTTTTACCACGGCGCTTATTGGCGTGCTGGTCGTGATCGTATTCATCGGGCAACCGAAGCCGCTCGAAACGTACACCTTTGTAGATAATCTCAGATATTTTGCGCTCTACTTCTACGCTGGAGTTCTGGCCTATCTGCTCCGCGACCGCCTGCCGATAACCGGGTTGATGCTTCTGCCGTTGGCTGCCATTTTCATCGCAGCCCTGGGCACGCGGTTCGGAGAGCTCGCCTCGTGCACGTTGATTGGTTACGCAACATTATGGATGGCGACCTTCTCATTTGGCCGATTGCGCGCATTTACCAACCAGAATGACTATTCATATGGCATCTACATCTTTGCAGGGCCGATCCAGCAACTTGTGATCGCCCTGCTGCCAGAATATGGACCTACTGCTGTCTCGTTGCACGCACTCTCGATTGCGCTTCCACTCTCGGTTTTCTCTTGGGAAATGATTGAACGCCCAGCAATTGCGTTACGCAAGCCGCTGATGGGGTGGCTTTCACGCGGGAGGGGATCGCGGTTGGTCTTGCCAGTCAGCAGTCGAACGCAGCGACGGGCTAACCTCATGAAAATACCAAGCAATCGGTTGGATCTGGTACTTTCGATGCCGGCCCGGATTGCGCAGCCGCAAGTGATTGTAGGAGTTGCTAAGCCTCGTCGCCGGGTCGCAAAGCTCAGATACAGAAATCAGCCATACCTATGAGGGCCCATATCGCAGTTCGCATATGTGTCGTGCGATTTTGCTATGGCGCAGGTTCAAAAACATCATTGCTACTTCCTGATGTGAGAAAAAGTGGTTAGAACTCTGATCCGCCATAGGATTGCAAGAATTTACAGCAATTTAAGCGATACTTGCCATACTGCTGTCAGGAACAAAGTAACGATAAACGCGTAGACTGTTCGTCGTGCACCACCTGAGAGCAGACCACTCGTTAAACCGCGTGCCAGCAATGGGTGAGCTAGAACTGGCACGAAATGTGAACTGATAAAGTTTGCTGTTGTTCGAATTAGTAAAGGGTATCGGACATGAAATCACGTGACACTCTCCTTCGCGCCAAGCGCTTCGAGGCGAGCGAGACCGCACGCAAGGTTGGCGACCTCGAGCACATGATTCGCGAGTTCGAGCAGATGGCGTTGGACCTCGACCGGCAGATTTCGGCTGAAGAAGATCGCACGGGCGTTAAAGACGTGACCCATTTCGCTTATTCCACGTTCGCCAAAGCAGCCGGACAGCGGCGCATGAACTTGCAGGCTTCAATCGAGGGATTGGCCGCGAAACTCGATGCTGCCATTCGCGACCGCGATACAGCCCAAGCTGATCTAGCTGCAGCGGCGATCCCGGATTCGCGCGATCAGGATCGCGGGCGTCGCCGGATGGACCGAAATGTCAGCGCGACGATGCGCTAAGTCGTCCAACGGCTAACTCGTCCACAGTACGCCGCAGTTTATCTCGCTCAAGGCTTGCTTGAGAACTCAACGCGTGACAGGTCTGATGCTGGAAACGGCAGAGGCTCATGACGCGAAAGATGACGACACCCTTCGTCAAATTTGCAGCAATGAAAATCATTGCGGTTGCTTTGCTCGCGCTAACAGGATGCTCCGGGCAAAACCTTAGTGCGACGCTTTCGCAAGTAAATGTCCAGCGCGAACCCAGCCAAGTTGCGGGCACGCCGGCTGATGTTTACGGACTGATCGCAAGTGGCGCCATGTCGTGTTGGTTCGCACCGACGGGCCAATTAAAGAAAACTCATGTGTTTCATGCGGATGCAGAGCCGCCAACCAAGGGCGGAGCAGCTGAAATCGCCGTTCATGAACGGGATCTGGCCAATGGGCAGACCTGGGGGAGCAGAGTATTCAAGATCGCGCTCAAGCCGTCAGGTGAACAGACCGAACTTGCCGTAGAAAATCTCAAGCTTCCCAAAGCGGTAGCCGACGCGATGCGTGATGACGTATTTGATTGGGCGCAGGGCGGCAAGGGGTGCAAGTTGAAGCCCGCAGAGGTCGTGATCCCGCAACCAACGCTCACGAAGGCCAAGAAGCCGGTCAGATCAAGCGTGACGAAGCCTTAGTTCCGGCCGCCCGCCAGGATCCAGCTCGTACCCTCAGGGGCCGCGATATTCCTGGATGCGGGTCGCCCGCAGGCCAGGCAAACCATGGCGATCAATCGAGCGCTGCCAGCTGAGAAATTCATCAACCGTCAATTTGTAACGGTCGCAGGCTTCCTCGAGGCTGAGTAGGCCGCCGCGAACGGCTGCCACGACCTCTGCCTTGCGTCGAATGACCCACCGCTTGGTTTCCCGCGGAGGCAGGTCGGCAACCGTAAGCGGGCTCCCATCGGGTCCGATTACATAACGCACGCGCGCTCTAAACTGCTGTTCGGTCATAGTACTCACAACACGGTTCAAGACCCAGACTTCAGGATAGCCGAACGCAATGAATTTTGATCTAATGTTTTAGGTAAAGATACTGCAATCAACTGCTTCACTTTGCACACTAATTTGTTTTAACAAGATCTTAGTGTCAATAGATTGCGGCAGAATTTCGTATTGGAGACCAGCGGGCCATTGTGTTCAAGCAACTCCAAAACGCGCATTTTGTTGCCATCGGGCCGCGATAGCCTTGTGTTAGCCAATGTTTCAGGCCACATCCAACGCTGCATCAGGCAATTTTTGCATGGTGAATAGAGTTTTAGCCGCCGCCATGGTCCGCATCGATCCATTGCCAGAGAATTCGACGAGCAGTCGCCCCGCCATCTTGCGCGGACGCCAGCGGATCGTTGCGGCAATGTCAGGCGGGGTCGATAGCGCAGTCGCTGCGGCTTTGCTGAAGGCTGAGGGGCACGAAGTCATTGGCGTGACGCTGCAGCTCTACGATCACGGCGAAGCCACGAAGCGCCGGGGTGCCTGCTGTGCTGGTCAAGATATTCATGATGCGCGCCGTGTGGCTGACCATCTCGGCATCGCGCATTATGTGCTCGACTACGAAAAGCGCTTTGAGCAAGCGGTCGTTCAGTCGTTTGCTGACAGTTATCTCGCCGGCGAAACGCCGATACCATGTGTCACTTGTAACAGCCAGATCAAGTTCAAGGATTTGCTAGAAACGGCCAAAGATTTGGGCGCGGATCTATTGGCGACTGGGCACTACATCGCGCGTCGTGACACGCCCGCCGGACCGCAGATCGTGCGGGCGGCAGACAGCGAGCGCGACCAGAGTTACTTCCTGTTCGCCACAACGGCCGAACAGCTTGGTATGCTGTGCTTTCCGCTCGGCGACCTACGCAAGCCGCAAGTGAGGGCGCTAGCTGCCGAGCTCAAGCTGCCAGTAGCGGAAAAGGCCGATAGTCAAGATATTTGCTTCGTACCGGCTGGGCGGTATACGGATGTGATCAAGCGTTTGCGTCCGGATGCTGCAACCGATGGTGAGATCGTGCACGTGGATGGTCGTGTACTCGGGCGCCATGCGGGTGTTGCTCATTTTACGGTTGGTCAGCGACGCGGCTTGAATGTGAACGCTAGTGTCGACAATGCTGAGCCTTTGTTCGTGGTGCGCTTGGATCCGGCTCGCGCACAAGTCATTGTCGGTTCGCGTGAGCACTTGAGCACGACCGCGCTTGCCCTTAGAGATGTGAACTGGCTTTCAAACAAGGAACGTCTCGGCTCAATGGACATCCATGTGAAGTTGCGCTCGTCGCAAAATCCTAGACCGGCGACGCTGCATTTTACCGGTGCGGATAGGGCCATCGTCGAGTTGCACGGGGCCGAATATGGTATCTCAGCTGGCCAAGCATGTGTCTTTTATACAGACGGGTCGGATCGATCGGCCGTGCTGGGCGGTGGTTGGATTATGCGTAGCGGCGATACAACAGCGACCAAATCCAGTGCTGCGAGTGGTTTGATTGCGGGATCTGTTGAACATAATCAGGTGTGATCGCACGCATCAATATGCGCTACGTGCGCAGCAACATATGGAGTTGATCAAGTGGCCGGTGATCCTATTCGTTCGATGGATTCTCGTAAGAAGACTTCTGCTTTCGCAGATCGGGCAAATGCGGTCATTCACGGCCGCAGCGCTCAGATGCAGGAAACGTCGATCCGTACTGCGTATCGCCGATGGGCTCCAGTCTATGATCACACGTTCGGAAAGATCGCGGCTGAGGGTCGCAAGCATGCGGTGGAGATCATCAATCGCAGTTCGGGCCGCGTGCTCGAGGTGGGCGTCGGAACCGGGCTTTCGCTGCCGACCTACAAGCGTGATCTGGAAATTGTCGGGATCGATCTGTCGCCTGAGATGCTGGAGAAGGCACACGAGCGGGTTGCCGAGTTTCATCTGAAGAACGTCGTCGGACTTCATGAAATGGATGCTGGTGAGCTCGCATTTCCGGATGGCGGGTTCGATACGGTGGTCGCAATGTACGTCATGACCGTTGTGCCGGAGCCGGAGAAAGTGATGAAAGAGCTGGCGCGCGTGTGCAAGCCTGGCGGCGAAGTGATGCTGGTCAATCACTTCAGCCAAGAGGAGGGCATGCGTGGTTGGGTTGAGCGCCGAATGGCGCCATTTGGCGACAAACTGGGCTGGCGCCCGTTGTTTGACGTCGATCGCGTAATGGTTGCACCGGAACTCGAATTGGTCGAAAGCCGGGCGCTCCGCCCAATGGGCATTTTCACGTTGATGAGATTCAAGAAATCCCATTCGAGCTGAGATATTCAACCCCGTTTAACTATCAACGAGCCTCCGGTCGATTTGATATGCTGCGCGAGGTGAAGTTGATCTGGATGATCGCTTGACTGGTGGGGCTCCCATCATATATCCCGTGGGTTGGAACGCTCCAGCCGCGGCATGGTGTGCGTTTATGTGGTTGGCGGGATAGCTCAGCTGGTTAGAGCGGCGGAATCATAATCCGTAGGTCCCCGGTTCAAGTCCGGGTCTCGCTACCATTTATTTCAACGGCTTAGAGTGTTTTTCACGGAAGCGCTGGAAGCGATTGCGTGAGTTTTGCGTGAGTCTGTTCCTACTCTACCCCTGAGTACGACGAACTCCGGTCGCTGTCCGTTCCGTTCGACCACCTTTTCGGCTGCCTCCATGAGCCTTGAAAGTTCCGCCGCGGAGTAGTGCGTCGTCACTCGGTTCGATTTGTGCCCGAGCAAATCCTGCCGGTCCTCGAAGCTGACACCTGCTGCCCGAAGCCGCCTTCCAAACGTGTGCTTCAGATCATGGACGCGCAGATGCGGTAAACCGATTGCAAGCCGCGCTCGTTTCCAACCCGAGTTGAGGATCCGCAGGATCGGGTGGCCTTCGAAGTCAAAGACGTGGGATTGATGTCTGCCACGTCTGCCGTTGACGACCGACAACGCCACTCTGTTCAGAACGACAAGACGCTCGTCGCCGTTTTTTACCCGCGATCCGGGCACGATAAAGACCGAGGTGCCAAGTTCGGGAACCTCGACTTCCCATTCCCACCGCAAACCACAGATCTCCCCGTCGCGGCAGCCGGTATTGACGGCGAACAATGCCATGTCGGCGAGATGATCCGGAAGAGCTTGCAAGAGCGACCCCTGCTCTTGCCAGCTCAGTGGATAAGGTTTGCGCGCATCCATCTTCGGGAGAAGCTTTATCTTCGGTGGCGCGTGTAACCACGTCATCCCGTGTTCGTCGACCCATTCGCCCGCGGCCACATTGAGAATGCGGCGCACGATTTGTAACCCTTGATTGATCGTCGCGGTCGCCACGCCGTCACGCCGCCGTTTTTCGATCCAGGGCTGCAAGCTGCCGGTATGGATGCGGTCCAGTTGAAGCGGCCCGATTGCTGGTATGAGCCCTTTCAATCGACTGACGTCGTCGCCGATGCTCCGTTTGTGCTGGTTTTCCAGCACGAACTTTGCTGCGGCCTGCTCGAACGTTCGAGAAGGCCTGACGCCGTACACTTGTGCTTGCCGGGTCTGTTCCATCACTCTCGCGAGGTATCGCTCCGCTTCCTGGAGCTCAGCTGTTTCAGTGCTTCGGCAAACGCGCCGCCCGCCGATGCGCTTGTCGATATGCCAGATCCCGGCGCGCATGATGAGGCCGGGTATTGTCTTGCGTCCCATAAGATTGCTCCTTTCTGAGCGGGACGCCCGTTGCGGGCGAGATAGTCGTCCACCCACGCGTCGAGTTCAAGGCGGTCGAAGGCGACGCTCTGGCGCCCAATGCGCACCTCGGTGACGCGTGAACGGACTTCAGTGTCGCGGCGCATCGCGAAAGCGGATCAAGCGAGGTTGCATGGATGACCTCGACAATTTGGGGTTGGTGGTCGCAAGATCGGCACGCGTTCGGTCCAATGTATGTTGGCGCCGACGTTGTTCGATGGCGGAATGTCAGTGCCGGTACACACGCCCTTCTCAGGGCTTCCACCGCGCACCATGTCCAAACGCATTGGCCCGAACGATTGCAGGCGAATGGCACGCAGAAGCATAAGATCGCGCTCCCGCTGCGGTAAGAGCGTGATCGGCTCGGCGCTGGCCGCAATCAGATAATCCAAGAACTTGGGGATCGGTCGATCCATGACGGCATCCTTTTCGCTTGAATGTCGAGCCCCGATCGTCGTGCGCATCAGGCCGACTGGCAATTGGGAAACGCGGGAAAAAGCGGGAACGAGACGGCAGCCGCGGGAGGTTTGCCCGTCCAGCCGGACAATCATCTCACCCATCCCTCCGGAGCCGTCGGGGCGCGCCCCCCCCCCCCGCCCCGCGGG